>JAFVMW010000049.1 GCA_017506735.1 Oscillospiraceae bacterium
CACCACGAAATATTTCTGTAGGTCGATATGGGCCATGACTTCACTGAAAGAATATACCGGATCATTTATTTTAATAATTCTTTCCAAATCCACTGGTAATTTCATCTGGATTGGTGTATAATTCTTATCTGTAGTTTTCATGTTGTGTGGTAACTTTATGATACTACAAAACGGCTGCAGCCTCAACCGGTTGCAGCCGTTTCTCTACATATTTTTGCAGGCTGCACCAAGGTGCAGCCTGCTTGTGCTTAGGGGGTTATTTTACAGCCCCTTGTTATGCTTTATAGAGAATTCCAATATCATCCGCCCCGGCCAGCGGCCTGGAGCAATATCTGGACTATGGCCTTCTTTCTAAATCTGTTTTTTGTTCAGAACGCTTGGGGACAATAAGCGATTCGCACCGGAATGTTTGGATGCATGGCAGAAGCAAGATTGATCCGTTATCCGCAAACCCCAATGCAATTTTTCAGCCGGGTATAATTCCAGGCAGGAATTGGCAGAATAAGCATATCACAGCGAAAGGAGTGGTGTGCTTGTTCAAGCACGAAAAACAGTTATTTCATCCGGTGGGGATCGAGCGGCCCAATCCCCAGTATGCGGCACTCTTGCAGGAGCAGTTGGGCGGCGGCAATGGGGAGCTGAAAGCCGCCATGCAGTATATGTCCCAGAGCTTCCGCATCAAAGACCCCAAAATCAAGGATCTGTTTCTGGACATTGCGGCGGAGGAACTGGGGCACATGGAAATGGTTGCCCAGACGATTAACCTGCTGAACGGTCACGATGTGGATGCGGCGCAGGTGCCATCCGGCGAGATCCAAAGCCATGTGATTCTGGGATTGAATCCCGGCCTGATCAATGCGTCCGGTTATTCCTGGACGGCGGACTATGTGACAGTGACCGGGGATCTGTGCGCCGATCTGCTGAGCAACATTGCATCGGAGCAGCGGGCAAAGGTTGTCTATGAATATCTCTACCGCCAGATCCATGATAAGAAGGTTCGGGAAACCATTGACTTCCTCTTAAACCGGGAGGAAGCCCATAACCAGATGTTCCGGGATGCGTTCAATCAGGTGCAGAATTCCGGCTCCAATCAGGATTTTGGCACCACAAAGGCGGCGAAAATGTACTTCTCTCTGTCCGATCCCGGTCCAAACGCCTTTGCAGGGAATCCTGTGAAGCCGCCGAAATTTTCCAACTGATTCGCCCCCTTTATTCGATTTATCGCTGCCGCCGGGTGGTATCGTTTGATGCCGTCTGACGGCAGTTCCTTTCCTCATTTTCGTCTGCTACGCACGGATTAGTGGCGCATCGAGCTTTGCGTCGTAAAAAACGCAATGATGAAATCGCGGGAATCTTCGGAATTTCCTGATTCAGAATTGGTCGGTCTGCTTATTTCGTTTCTGCTCCTCGTGGAGCAGGGCAAAGCTGAGCAGAAGATGCAGCCTGACCTCCGGATTATCATGATCGATATCCGCTATCTCCTGGATCTTGTTCAGTCGGTAGAACATCGTTGTCCGGTGGATGAAGAGCTTTTTGGCTGCCTCTGCCGCATTGAACTTGCAGCCATAGTACATTTCAAGGGTTTTCGCAAGCTCCATTTCCGGATGCTCCGCGTCATACCGAAGCAATTTTTCCAGACCGGCAGAGCAAAGATCTCTGGCAGAATACTGACTCAGACACTGCTGCAAAACATAGTCGGACAAATAATCCCGGAATTCAAATCGCCACAGGCTGGGGTTCCGGTGCAAGCCCAGCTTCATGGCATCCCTTCCCTGACCGGCATACCGGCGTGAATCGTAGAAATCCGAAAACACGTTGCTGATGCCCACGATCAGCAGATGCTCCCGAAGGAAGCCTGCAAGCTTCTGCCGGAAATCCGGATCTGTCTCCCGGTCCAGATTGTGGAGCATGAAGATTCCCTCTTCAAACTGGGCGGCAATGCAGGCCGGAAAGGCCTGCTCCAGCTGGACCGCGTAGAACTTCAGCGTCTCCTGGGAGCGGAAATAGCCGTTGGAAACCAGCCACGCAATCCGGTAGCGGTCATTGGGTCGCCATCCCATGGAGGAAAGCCGGGCATCGGTATGCGCCTGATCCACCGTCTGACCGGAAAGAATCTGTTTCCAGGTATCATACACGGAGTGTCGGGGCATCCCCTGATTCTTCCGCAGGTAATGGTATTCATAGCACTCCGAAACCAAGGCGCCAAATCCGTCAGCCAGGAACCGGAAGCAGAGCGTATCCGCTTCATCGGGGATTCGGAGCAGAAGTCTGCCCAGATAAAGGCCGTCGTAGCGCAGATTAAAATAATACAGCGCGTGATTCGGGTCCGTCGGATACAGGTAATAGACAAGGCCGTCTGTCTGGAAGGTTTCATCAAAACGGGGATTCATCACATACAGATCCTCCACCGCCTTGGCATCCATATCCTCGCCACCCAGGAAAAAATCATTGCTCTCCAGCTTCCCGGAAAGGGAGCCGCCGTCATAGCGGTAATCCCGGTCGATGATGACCATATCCGCTCCCAGATAGCCTGCTCCGGCATCCAGCAGCGCGGTCAGATCATGCTGAATCCGTGCCAGCTCCCGGCACCGCTCCCGCCACTGCTGAAACGACTGCCAGCGCAGAAAAAACTGATTGACCAGGGAGAGCACCTCAGCTTCCCGGGCGGTCAGATACCAGCCCTCCCCTTCCGGGGCTTCCCCGTTCGTCACAATATACAACGGTTTGATTCCGGGAACCGGGTCCGCTCCGATCCGCAGATACAGTGTATCCGGCTTTGCCGGTCCTCCGGTCCACAGTGATACCCCGGTAATTGGAAAATCTCCGGAAAAGTCACCATATTTCAGGATTTCATGCTGGTATTTCAGCATTTCTACATAACAGGCGGCTGTGATCTCCATTTGATTTCCTCCTTTTCTTCATGCTACACAGTGTAGCATGAGGGTCAAAAAAAGTCAACGGGATGCGGATATACAGGCACCTGCCCAGACTGCTATAATAACGGTGACAAACATAGAAAAGGAGCTGTTCCTATGTATACTTACCCTCCCTTTGATTCCAAGGAAATGGAAGTCATCGGTGTCCACATGAGCAGTGTGGCCGCCCCTATGTTCCCCGGCGAGATGCCTCCCGAGCCTATCTTCAACCGTCCCATCACCGCAAAAGAAAATCTGATCCGGATGTGTGAAGGCAGAAATCACGCATGGATTCCCCAGACCGGCTGGGCCTTCTGCGATGTGGCCAATTTCCGTCCCCGTCAGATTCCCGACAACTATGCCACCCATCTGGTTTTTGATGGCGGCGAATTCATCGAATACGACACTGACACCAAGCGCGGCTGGTTTGATCTGGACTGGGTGTTTGTCCCCATTGCCGGCGGCGCCACTGTGAAGCCCGGTTCCCCCACCATCGAGGACATGAATGAATGGCAGGAGAAGTTGGTCTGGCCTGATCTGGATGCCATTGACTGGGAGGGCATGGGCAAGCTCAACGAGAAGTTCCTGGATACCACCCAGTTCCGTCAGCTGGCTCTGCTGGACGGCTTCTGGGAGCGGCTGATCTCCCTGATGGATGTGGCCGGTGCAGCCATGGCGCTGATCGATGAAGATCAGCAGGACGCGGTGCACGCTTTCTTTGACAAGTATGCAGACTTCCTGATCGAGTACATCCGCCGGGTCAAAGCCGTCTGCCCCATCGACGGTGTGCTGATCCACGATGACTGGGGTACTCAGAACGGCCCCTTCTTCTCCCTGGACACCGCCATGGAGATGCTGGTTCCCTATCTGAAGCGTGTGGTTGACTACATCCACTCCGAGGGTATGTACTACGAGCAGCACTCCTGCGGCAACTGCACCAAGCTGGTTCCTGCGTACATCGCCGCCGGTGTGGACTGGTGGAATCCCCAGCCCATGAATGACCTGGATGCCATTCTGGATATGGCGGAAGGCACCCGGCTGCATCTGGCCATGCCCGATGCCTGTCCTCCCGATGCCGATCCGGAAACTGCCGTTGCCATTGCCCGGGAGTGGTTTGCCAAGTACGGTCATCGTCAGGTCACCATTGCCCCCATGGCCGCGCCTCCGGCATTCCTGGGCGAGATTTATCGTCTGAGCCGTGAGGCGTTCGCTAAATAACCAATCCAACATCCAGGCGGAGCCATACGCTCCGCCTGGACTTTTTTTATGCGTTCATCGGACAAACCGGGGGGAACATCCCGTGGGAACCGGACAGGTGTTCCCCGTCTGTCACTTAGCGCAGCGATTGATAATCGCTGTAGCTTACCTGTCCGGAAATCCCCTTCAGACTGCCGGGAATCAGCTCCTTTACCATCAGACACTCCGGAGCCGGCAGACCAACGGACGCATGGGCAGTGATGCCATAGTCTGCCGACGTGACAAACCCCCGGCTTCGGTAGTTCATGGGATTGCCCTCCACGATGACCGCCTTGTACCCCAGGGCCGCAGCTTTTTCAAAGCCGTACTCGATCAGCTCCCTGGAGATATGCTGTCGCTGGAATTCGGTTTTCACCGCCACCGGGGACAGAAGCAGCAGTTCATCCTCGTATTTCCCCTCCAGATGGAACCGGGAAAACATCACATAGCCCAGGATCTCCTCCGTCTCAGTTACCATGATCAGCTCCAGCTCCGGGAGGTAGAATCTCTTGCCGCGGATTTCCTCTGCCAAGCTGCGAACCAGCTTGCCGTTTTCCGCGCATTCAGAAGCCGTGAATACCGCTTCCACCAGCTCCAGGGCAGGAAGCAGATACTTTTCTTCCATGGATTGAATGCTTCTCATTACCAGATCTCCTTCTTTCTCTGCTTTGTGAATTTCGCGACCCCCTTGCTCCATTCCCGTTTCCGGCGCATCAGTTCGTCCCGGTCTACCGCTTCTTCCTTCAGCTGCTGATAGCTTTCCCAACGGGCCATGTCCAGCGCGCCGGAGGCGATGGCAGCCTTGATGGCGCAGCCGGGTTCGCTTTCATGGCGGCAGTCAGAAAACCGGCATTTTCCAAGATAGCTTTCCACATCCGCAAAAGCATCGCCCAGTCCTTCCGCCACATCCCACATACCCAGTTCACGCATACCGGGCGTGTCGATGATCATCACGCCGCTTTTCAGACGGAGCAGCTGCCGGTGGGTGGTGGTATGTCTGCCCCTGCTGTCCCCCTCCCGGATGGCGCTGACGGTCATGATCTCCTCCCCTGCCAGGGCATTGACCAGGCTGGACTTGCCCACACCGGAAGAGCCCAAAAAAACCACCGTCTTTCCCGGCTGCAGGTAGGCGTTCAGCCGGTTCAGGCCATAGCCTGTATGGGCGCTGACCACATGGGTATTCACTCCGGCAGCCACACGCTCCACCTGGGTCAGATAATCCCAGTAATCCTCCACCAGGTCAGCCTTGGTCAGCAGGATCACCGGAGTGGCCCCGGACTGCCAGGCCAGCGTCAGATACCGCTCCAGACGCTTCAGGTTAAAATTCTGGTTCAATGACTGCATAATGAACACATAGTCAAAATTCGCCGCTACCGCCTGATCTCTGGGGATCGGCCCCGGCTCCCGGCGGGAGAAAAGGGTACTCCGCGGCAGGGTGGCGATGATCTGACTGTCCCCGTTTGGGATGTAGTTCACCATCACGAAATCTCCGGTGGTGGGAAACGCTTGGGTTCCGGCGTAATATTCCTTGGTTTTCAGCCGGGCATGGGTCATGCCATGCTGGCAGACGATCTCATACCGCTCCTTATGAACGGCGGTGACTCTCGCCGGGATGCCCGGCAGATTATTCGTATCCGGCAAATAGCCGTAATCGTTTATGTTCAAGATTCTGTTCCTCCAAATTCAGTTTCAACTTGTAAAATCGCATATTTCTCATATACACATCATCCTTTCCTAACGCTGCTAACTGAAAATGGGCGCAAAAATACCACAGCAAAGCAGCCCTCGTCATGGCTCGCTCTCTGTGGTCGGCACATATCCGAAAGTTACTCAAAAAACGGCGCACCAAAGCAGGAGGTCTGAACCCCCATCTTTATTAACGCCCATATTCCGTTAGCTGGTGACAACCTCACGAACAATCATACTTTTAATCTCCTTTCCGGTCCGCTTTTGCGGACACCTTCTGATAAGAATATAACACCCCGGCAGGCTTCTGTCAATCCGAATCCTCATACTGACTCACAGTGGGGCTGCAAATCAGCGTCCTTTTTTCTTGTCTCTTTGCGGGATCTGTTGTACAATAACTGCATCCGGATTTCCCGGCTACTGCTCCCTTCAGAAACAAAGGAGGAACGAAAATGATCATTCCCGGCCACTTTGAAGACCTGCATACCCTTCACGTCGGCACCACTGCTGACCGCTGTTATTTTATCCCTGCCTCCAGGAGGATGGACGACCTAGTGGAGCATCGGGAGCATTCCGACCGCTTTCAGCTTCTGAACGGCGACTGGAGGTTCCAATACTGCCAGAACGTCCACGACTTCGACGAGCCGTTCTTCGAGCCGGGCTTTGATGCCTCAGACTGGGATACCATCCCGGTACCCGGCGTGTGGCAGAACCACGGTTACGATCATCATCATTACACAAACGTCCGCTATCCCTTCCCTGCTGATCCACCCTATGTGCCTTATGAGAATCCCTGCGGCGCATACCTGTATGACTTTGACTTCACCCGGCAGGATGACGCGTCAAGAGCTTATCTGAACTTTGAAGGTGTGGACTCCTGCTTCTATCTGTGGCTGAACGGCAGCTATCTGGGCTACAGCCAGGTATCCCATTCCACCTCTGAGTTTGATATCACGGAGGCTGTCCGGGAAGGCCGGAATAGGCTGGCAGTTCTGGTTCTGAAGTGGTGCGACGGCAGCTATCTGGAGGACCAGGACAAATTCCGCACCTCCGGCATTTTCCGGGATGTGTATATTCTCCACCGTCCTGAAAACGGCATCCGGGACTACTTTGTCACCACCCATCCGGGCGAAGGCGCGGCAGCTGTCCGGATTCGCTTTGCCTACAGCAGCGACGGTGCCGCCACCAGAGTCCGGATTTTCAGCGAGGCGGATCAGCTTGCGGCAGATGCGCAGGTTATCCCCTTTGACGGGGGCGGTGAATATACCCATCAGGCATTGCTGTCCATCAAAGATCCCGTTCTCTGGAATCCGGAGCAGCCTTATCTGTACACCCTGCTCATCGAAACCCCCGGCGAAGTGATCACTGACCGGATCGGCCTCCGGGAGATTCGCATTGAGAACAATGTGGTGCTGCTCAACGGAAAACCCATCAAGTTCCGGGGTGTGAACCGGCATGACTCCGATCCGGTAACAGGCCCCGTGATCAGCGTCGATCATATGAAACGGGATCTGCGGATGATCCGGGAATTCAACTTCAACGCCATCCGTACCAGCCATTATCCCAACGCGCCCATGTTCTGTCAGCTCTGCGATCAGTACGGCTTCCTGGTCATCGATGAGGCTGACAACGAAAGCCATGGCGCAGCCACCCTGTACTGCCGGGACAATGACCGGTGGGAAGCCCATGACGAGGCCTGGAATACCCTTGTGGCTGATAACCCCGAATTTCTGGACGCGACCCTGGACCGTACCCAGCGCTGCGTCCATCGGGACAAGAACCGTCCCTCCGTGATCTGCTGGTCCATGGGCAACGAAGGGGCCTACGGCTGCTGTTTTGAAGCGGCGCTGGCCTGGGCCAAGCAGTTCGATCCGGCCCGGCTGACCCACTACGAATCGGCCCAGCATCACAGCCGCAGGCGGAAATACGATTTCTCCAGCATCGACCTGTACAGCGATATGTACCCCACCCTGGAACGTATCCGGCGGTATCTGGAGGGAAATCCCGACAAACCTTTTATGATGTGTGAATACGCCCACGCCATGGGCAATGGCCCCGGAGATTTGGAGGATTACTGGCAGCTCATCCAGGCCCATGAGGCCCTGTGCGGCGGTTTCGTCTGGGAGTGGTGCGACCATGCCATCTACGCAGGCACGGCGGAAAACGGAAAGGCAAAGTATCTTTACGGCGGCGACAGCGGAGAATGGCCCCACGACGGCAACTTCTGCGTGGATGGTCTGGTTTACCCCGACCGGACTCCCGGCACCGGCCTGATGGAGTGCAAAAATGTCAACCGTCCTGCCCGGGTGGTATCCTTCGATGCCAAGGCCGGCGAGCTGACCCTTCACAACTACATGGATTTTGTCAGTCTGTCCGACTATGTCACCGCCGCCTATGCGGTAAGCTGTGACGGCGTAATCACTGCCAGCGGCAGGCTCGATGCCCTTCCGGTCATCGGGCCCCACTCAGACGGCACCATTCCTCTGGCGATTGAAATCCCCGAGAGGGGCCGTTGTTATCTGAAGCTCTCCTACCAGCTGAAAACCGCCACCGAACTGCTGCCCCAGGGCTTTGATCTGGGCTTTGATGAAATCCCCCTGGCCAACGCCGATGGCCGGAATCAGACTGCCCTGGCCCTCTGGAATCAAAGACCCACCCGGGAGCAAACCATCACCGCCGCCGAGGACAGCCGTTACATCACCATCCGCACCGAAGCCTTCACCTACCAATACGACAAGCGCACCGGTATGTTCGCAGGCTTGGCCTTTGAGGGCAGGGAGCTTCTGGACAAGCCCATGGACTTCAACATCTGGAGGGCTCCCACCGACAACGACAGCCAGGTGAAGCGGCGCTGGATGGATGCCTGCTATGACCGCATGGTTCAGCGTTGTTACAGCACCCGGTTTGAAATCGTTGAGAACGAAGTACGCATCCACGCCAATGCATCCATCGCCGCTGTCACCGTACAGAAGTTCATTGACGTTAAGGTAGACTGGACTGTCAGTGCCGCCGGTGCCATCATGGTGGACATTCACGGCCGGAGGAATCCCGATTTCCCCGAGCTGCCCCGTTTCGGTCTGCGGATGTTCCTGCCGGAGGCGCTGGAGCAGGTCGCCTACTATGGCCTTGGCCCCATGGAGAATTACATCGACAAGTGCAGAGCCGCATGGCATGGTCTGTTCACCGACACCGTCACCGGCCTCCATGAGGATTACATCCGACCCCAGGAAAACGGTGCCCACGGCGACTGCGACTATGTGGTTCTGGAGAGCGATGCTCTGCGCCTGACGGCTGTGAGTCTGGATGGGTTCAGCTTCAATGCCTCCCATTATACCCAGGAGGAGCTGACCGAAAAGGGCCACAGCTTCGAACTGGAACCCTGCGGCAGCACCGTGCTGTGCCTGGACTGCCAGCATAACGGCATCGGCTCCAACAGCTGCGGTCCGGAGCTGCTGGAACAGTACCGTCTGACAGACGAGAAGCTCCGGCTGCGCCTCCGTCTGATTCCTGAATCCAAATAAACAGCCCGGGGTGAAGCATTTCGCTTCACCCCGGAACCATTGATCAGAGTTGTCTTTTTGCCACTGCCGGGTCTGCAAAGGGGCCGGGAAGAACAGCACCGCTGCGCTCCAGACCAAAATAGTCCCGGCAAAACCGGATGGGTGTTCCGTCGGTGTTCTCGAATTTCTGCGCCGGTTCAAAGGCCATGCCCAGGGTGTCGGTATGAACCATGGAAACGGTGAAATCCTCCAGAAGGTCATAGAGGTTGGTATCCAGATAATACCGGCCCTCCTTTTCCACCAGCTCCACCCTTACATCACCGGGATCGCCGCCGCGCACCAGGCCGCCCACTTCGTTCTTGCAGGCTTTGGCGCCGGACAGGTACACATTGCCCTGGGACCAGACAGGAAGATGTCCAAAATGGACAGGCTCCAGCTTGCCCATATCCGGAGGTCTGGTGAAATCAAACTGGGCAATCCACTCCTCATAGGTGGGGAAGGCATCAAACATCCAGGTTCCGGACTGACGGTTTTCCGAATCGAAGCCATCGTCGGAATCGTGGGGAATGATCACATCTTCAGCAGGCCATTTCTGCAGGAAAATATTGTTATAGAACCGGTCGTCGCCGTGGAGGATGGTCATGAAGCCCATGACCTCTGTACGGTGCGGAATGTGATAGGGCGTATAACGCCAGCCCGTTCCGCCGTCCACACAGGTAAAGGCACCGCAGATCAGGTTATGAACCAGGGCCACACCCTGGGTGGCAAGTCGGAGGCTGACCTCCGAGAGCATGATATTGTGATCAATGAGAGTAGGGCCGTGGCTGACTTCCACAAAGATATCCTGGGACATCATGCCGCCTGCCAGGGTTTTGGCAAAGGCAGGACGCTGGTTGTCATGGAGCAGGTTCCGGGTCAGACGGGTGCCCTGGGCTTCCCAGTCACACCAGATGCCCATGGTGCTGTGGTGGATGTGGTTGCGGCGCATGATCACATCGATGGGGGCGTGCATTTTGATGCCCGCAATCTCCGCGCCGCCCAGCTCCATCATATTGTTGATGTGATGGATGTGGTTGTCCTCGATGATGCTGAACACGCCGCCCATCCGGCCGATGATGCCGCCCTGCTCGCAGTGGTGAATATTGTTCCGGCGGATGATATGGCTGCCGATGGTTTCCTTCATCCATCCATGGTACTGCCCCCGGCAGACGGCATCCCGTTCCATCTGGGTGGGGCTTTTCACATGCTGATAGGTAAAGAAGTGTTCATTCTCCGGGTCGAGATACTTGCCCAGGGAAATACCGGCACACTTGCTGTTGGAGATATCGCAGTCCTCAATGATCCAGCCCTTGCTCCAGTGGGGGCCGATCATGCCATCCTGGAACGCGGCAGGTGGCGCCCAGGTGGTTGCGGCCTTGGTGATGGTGAAGCCGCTGACCGTAATATAGGAAACGCCGGTTCTGGAGGGAAAGAAGCATTCCCGGCGGACATTGATCTCCACATTTTCCGCATTGGGATTCTTTCCCTGGAAGTTTGCGTAGATCACCGTTTCATTCCCCTCCGGGTTCTGCTCGGTATACCATTTGTAGATGGAATCCTCCGGAACCCAGCTGCATTCATAGATCTGGCCTTTCAGGCAGTCGGCCAGCGTGGCAGTTTCATACATCGCCTTGTCATTCAGGTATACACAGCCGGTATGCTTATCCGCTCTGGCAAAATACCAGTCGCCGTAAACAAAGGTGGTATAGGGATTGTACCCACCGAAAATCGCATTGTTCACCCGGCAGACCCAGACATTGCCCTGATAGGGTTCCCAGTTTTTGACCGGCTCCGCGCCGGTTATGACCGCGCCCAGAGGTTCCACACTGCGGTAGGTAATGCGTGCGTCTTCCGTTCCTGCTCGGATTGGGTCTACCGCTTCCCGATAAACACCGGGCGCTACAAGGATCTCATCGCCTGGATTCGCTGCCCGGGCCGCCGCCTGGATGGAGCGGAAGGGATGGGCCTGGGTTCCATCTCCGTTCTGGGGCGCATTGACGTTTACATAGAGTTTCATACTGCATCTTCTCCTGATCAAGTGCTGTTTTTATCTTTCGGCTGCAATCCGTGTCTGCCGCTTTGATTATATCCCGTGACCCAAGGGATGGCAACTGATTTATGAAGGAATTCAGACCGACGGGTGCTAATGAATTCGAATAAATCGTATGATTGCAAAAGAAGCGCTTTCCTGCTATACTGATTGCAGGTTGCCGGTGTCAGAAAACCGGCTTGAATTGGGTGGTATTATGAAAAACTTATTTTTGACAGGCCCCGTCGGCTGCGGCAAAAGCACCAGCATTGCCACAGCCCTGGGAGAGTGGCTGAAAGAAGCCGGCGGATTTCTCACCATCCGGCAAAAGGACGATTCCGGCAGAGCCGTGGCCTACTGGCTGAAGCGTCCCGACGGCAGTGACGGACAGATCATCCTGAACTATTCCGCCAAGCCCTACACCATGCACCTGGAAGTCTTTGAGGGACTGGGCATTCAGCTTCTGGAGGAGGCGCGCCGGTTTGATTTTGTGATTCTGGATGAAATCGGCGGTTTTGAGGTGCTGTCGGATGCCTTCGCTGTGGCGCTGATGGAGCTGCTGCGGAGCGACATTCCCTGCATCGGCGTTATGAAGGGCGCAGGTCCTGCCAGCAAGATGATCCAGAAGCTGGGCCTGGGCGATGCCTATGTTCAGAAGGCGGAGGCGTTGCGCCGCTGGATGCAGGAGGATGAAAACACCCTTCTCTATGAATGCAGCCAGTTTGATCCCCAGGGCCTGAGCCTGGCCCGGGAATGGGTGGCAGAGCACATCGCAAAATGATATCCGGGCAGATGCACATCGCGTCTGCCCTTTTGCTATGAAAAAATGGCCGAATTCGGGTTGAAGTTGGGTGGCGCTTATGCTATAATTTTCCATATGAGTGACTGCTCCGGCAAAGGAACAGGGTACAATTCCATATTTTGAAAAGCGGTGGACGAGCCTCTTTCCAGAAAATCCTATTTTAAGCACAGGGATACTGTGCCCATTTGGGGACTTTGGAACGGGCCGGCCACTTTTTTATTTTCAAAACTGGAGGAGAAAAAACATGAAAAAACTGATTGCCCTGCTGCTTGCACTGACCATGGTGCTGGCCCTTGCCGCCTGCGGCGGCGCTCCTGCGGAAACCACCGCTCCCCCCACCACTGAGCCTGCTCCCGTGGAAACCACCGAACCCATCCAGACCCAGGCCCCCGAAACGGAAGCTCCCGAGTGGCCCAAGACCATCGTTGACGTTCTGGGCAACGAGCTGGTTCTGGAGCAGCCTGCTGTGAAGCTGGTGGGCACCCACAACCCCACCATGAACGTTGCGGTCATTCTGGGCGGCGGCGGCAAGTACATCGCCGGCTTCGGCAACAAGGAAATGGCCGACGTGCTGTACTCCTATGTCTACCCCGAGCTGAAGGATGACGTCATCCAGATCGGCAAGGGCAAAAATGTCAACTACGAAACCGTTCTGACCACCGGCGCGGATCTGGCGATCCTGCCCCAGCGTTTTGCCTACATGGTGGAGGAATTCAATGCCATCGGCATCCCTGCCATCGTCATTCTGACCTCCCAGGAAAACTATGACACCATCCGCAATGCCCTGACGCTGGTAGGCCAGGTCACCGGTGAGGAGGATCGTGCCGAGCAGATCATTGCCTACTTCGACGGCATCATCAACAAGATCACCGAGCGGACCGCTTCCGTGGAGGAGAAGCCCTCCGTCATGTTCCTGGGCAGCTCCAGCATGTACTCTGTGGCTCCCGGCGCCATGATCCAGAGCGACATTATGGCCACTGCCGGCGCGGTCAATGCCGTTACCGGTGTTGACGTTCTGGGTTCCTTCGCTGATGTCAGCGCCGAGGAAATCGTCGGCTGGAACCCCGATATCATCTGGGTCCCTGCCTATGCTGACTATACTGTCGAGGATGTGCTGAACGCTCCCGAATTCTCCAGCATCACCGCTGTGCAGAACGGCGCTGTTTACACCTTCCCCAGCAATCTGGAGCCCTGGGATTATCCCTCCGCCAGCGCCTGCCTGGGTGCGGCCTGGGCAGCCTACATTCTGCATCCCGAGGTTTACTCCTACGACGAGCTGCTCACCGACATCAACGGCCTGTATGACCTGCTCTACGGCCAGACCTTCACTGCTGAGCAGATCGGTATCGGCGAATAATCTGAAAAGGAGGACTCTATGCCTTCTCAGAAATCGTATCGTCTGATCATGCTGTTTCTCACAGTGGCCCTGGCGGCCACCAGTGTGATCGCGCTGTGTGTCGGACGCTACTCCATCAATCCCGCGGAGGCCTTCGGCGCTGTGGGCAGCTATCTGGGCAAGCTCCTGAACGCCACCGGTGAAAAGCCCACTGCCATGGAAAACGTGGTGTTCGTCCTGCGAATCCCCCGGATCCTCGGTGCCATCGTCATTGGCGCGGCACTGAGTCTGTCCGGCGCGGTATATCAGAGTGTCTTTAAGAACCCCCTGGTTTCTCCGGACATTCTGGGTGTGTCCTCCGGCGCCAGCGTAGGTGCCGCCACAGCGATCCTTCTGGGCGGCAGCCTGCTCTCCATGCAGATCCTGGCCTTTGTGGTGGGTCTGGCGGCAGTGTTGCTGTCCACGGCCATCCCGAAGCTTCTGAAGAACAATTCCAATCTGATGCTGGTGCTTTCCGGCACCATCGTCGGCGGCTTTATGTGCTCTGTTCTGGGCGTTCTGAAATTCATCGCCGAGGAGGATACGGAGCTGTCCTCCATCATCTACTGGCAGATGGGCAGCGTTCAGTCTGTGAAGATGGATACCCTGCTGTATGTGGCCCCCATTTTCCTGGCAGGCGCTGTAATTCTGATTCTGCTCAGCTGGCAGCTGAACATTCTTTCCTTCGGCGAGAATGAGGCCAAGACCCTGGGCGTGAATCTGAAGATGCTCCGGGGCATCACCATTGTCATTTCCAGTATGCTGACCGCTTCCGCCGTCAGCATCAGCGGCACCATCGGCTGGATCGGTCTGATCATTCCCCATCTGGGACGGCTGACCGTAGGTTCTGACAACACCAAGATGATTCCCTGTGCCATGCTGATGGGCGGTCTGTTCCTGCTGGTCATGGATACCATCGCCCGGACCGTCACCTCTTTGGAGGTTCCCCTGTCCATTCTCACGGGCCTCATCGGCGCGCCCATCTACGCCTGGCTTCTGTGGAAGCAGAAAGCGAGGGTGATGTAACATGGTTCAGCTGACCGGACACAATCTCCACTATTCCTACACCCCGGACCGGATGATCCTGAAGGACATTTCCTTCCGCTTCAAAAGCGGAGAGATCGTATCCATCCTGGGCCCCAACGGCGCAGGCAAAACCACATTTCTGAATTGTCTTGCCAATCTGGTTCCCCTTGACAAAGGCGAGATTTTCATAGATGATAAGAACATCAAAAAGATTCCGCCCCGGGAAGTGGCAAAGGTCATCGGCTATGTGCCTCAGATCATTGTACCCAGCTTTGATTTTTCGGTGCTGGAATACGTGGTCACCGGCTGCGCGCCCCACATGGGCACCCTGTCCCGGCCCAAGCAGGAGCATTATGACATTGCCATGGACGCGATCAAGCGGATGGGCATTGAGAAGCTGACCAACCGCTCCTACAGCCAGATCTCCGGCGGCGAGCGGCAGCAGGTTTCCATTGCCCGGGCCCTGGCCCAGCGGCCTTCCTTCATTCTGATGGATGAGCCCACAGCCCATCTGGACTACGGCAACCAGATCAAGGTGCTGAAAACGGTTCGCAGTCTGAAGGAAGAGGGATACGGCGTGATTCTCACCACCCACAATCCCGACCATGCTCTGCTTTTGCAGGATCAGGTTGCGATTCTGGACCGCAGCGGCGTGCTGTCCACGGGCTTAAGCACCGATGTGCTGAATGAGCGGGATCTGACCGAGCTGTACGGCACAGAGCTGAAGCTCTTCTACGAGGAGCGTCTGAACCGGGATGTCTGTGCCGCGCCGCAGTTTACGATCTAGGAGGAACCAAAATGGAATTCTATCAGCATGTCATCAAAGCAATGCAGGAAAATAAGGTCTACGCCACCGCCACCGTGGTGAACACCGAAGGCAACACCCCCCGGAAAGCCGGCGCCAAAATGCTGGTGTTCCCCGACGGCCCTGCTTATGGCAGTGTGGGCGGCGGTATTGTGGAGAAGCAGGCCGTTGCCGATTGTCTGGAGGCCATGAAAACCGGAACGCCGATGCTGAAAACCTACTCCGCCATTTCCCAGGAAACAGCGGACAAGGGCATGGTCTGCGGAAACAACATGACCATTTTCATTGAGCCCGGCAAGGCCCTGCCCCATCTTTACCTGTGCGGCTGCGGTCATGTGGCTCAGGCGGTTCTGCCTCTGGCCAAGCGGATGGGCTATTATGTGGTCGCCATCGACGCCCGGGATGTTTCGGGCTACGAGGACGCGCTGAAGCCTGCGGATGAACTGCACATTCTGGAGCGGTTCGAGGACATCGGGGAACTGGACTTTGTTCCCGGTTCTGCCTTCATTGCCTGCTCCTTCTCTCACAAGACCGACGGAGACATACTGAATGTGATTCTCAGCAAGGAGCCTTCCTATGTGGGTATGCTGGGCGGAAAGCCAAAGATCCGGGCACTGTTTTCCAGACTGAAGGAAAACGGCTACTCCGAGGAGGTACTGAAGCAGGTCCATGCACCCATCGGTCTGGACATCGGCGGAGAAACCCCCGAGGAGATCGCGGTGTCCATCATGGCGGAGATTCTGGCATCCAGAAATGGCGGCTCCTGCCGCCCCATGAGAGACATTCTCCGGGATTCCGTATTCCCCCTTTGATCCCCTGCCCAATCCAATTTTAACAAAAGTTCCGAAATCGTTATGGTTTCGGAACTTTTTTCTTTCGTGTTTTGTGGGAAGGCTCTCCCCGGTTGCTTTTCCCTGGCCCATGTCCTATAATGAGGATAATCCCCCGATTCACCACACAAAGGAGAGGTCACAATGAAACGATCCGAAATCAACAGGGCGCTGAAGGAGCTGGAGGCAATGTGCCGGGAGCATCACTGCTATCTGCCCCCCTTCTGCCATTTCACGCCGGAGCAGTGGCAGGAAATCGGCCATGAGTACGACGAAGTCCGGGACTGTATGCTGGGCTGGGATATTACAGACTACGGTCTGGGTAATTTCGACAGGATTGGCTTTTCTCTGATCACCATCCGCAACGGAAACCGGGCGATGGCGGAGCAATATCCCAAGGCTTACGCGGAAAAGCTGCTGTATCTGAAGGAGGGCCAGTACGCCCCGAATCATTTCCACTGGTTCAAGACCGAGGACATCATTAACCGGGGCGGCGGCAATGTGCTGATCCGGGTATACAACAGCCTCCCCAATGAGGAGATCGACTATGCTTCCGACGTTACCGTCCACACCGACGGCCGCACCTACACCGTCCCTGCCGGAAGCACCATCCGTCTGACGCCCGGCGAGAGTATCCATATCCAGCAGCTTATGTACCATGATTTCTCTGTGGAGGAGGGCACCGGCCCTGTTCTGCTGGGTGAGGTGAGCCAGTGCAACGATGACAACACCGACAACCGGTTCAACCCTCCTGTCGGCCGGTTCCCCACCATTGAGGAGGACGAAGCCCCCTACCGCCTGCTGTGCAACGAATATCCGGCAGCAAAGTAACGGAGGGTGACAGCCATGACACAGGAAGCATATTTGCAGGAGATTGAACGGGTGATCTCTGACGGGCCATACAAGGCCAGCTGGGCCTCTCTCACTGGTCACAGGACGCCGGAGTGGTATACTAGGGGCAAGCTGGGAATTTTTATCCATTGGGGTATTTACGCAGTTCCGGCCTTAGGAAATGAATGGTACGCGAGAAATATGTACAATCCCCAGCGCAGAGAATATCAGTATCATCTGGAACACTTCGGCGACCCCAAAACCTTCGGCTACAAGGACTTCATTCCCCGGTTCAAGGGCGAGCGGTTCGATGCCCGGGAATGGGTGAAGCTGTTTTCCTCCGCCGGCGCCCGGTTCATCCTGCCGGTTGCGGAGCATCACGACGGCTTTGCCATGTATGACACCGCCTTTAACCGGTGGAATTCCCTGAAGCTGGGCCCCGAACGGGATGTGATGGGAGAGCTGAAGCAGGCGGCAGAGGATGCAGGGCTGAAATTCTGCGCCTCCAGCCACCGGGCGGAGCATTATTTCTTTATGAATATGGGACGCGCCATTGACAGCGATGTCAATGACCCGGCCTACGCCGATCTCTACGGCCCGGCGGTATATCTGCCGGAATTCACCCCCGACCATCTGGAGCAAACCACGGAGAATCCCTCCAATCCCGGCCCTACAGAAGAATGGCTCACGGACTGGATGGTGCGAACCTGCGAATTCATCGACCGGTATCAGCCGAAGGTGCTGTATTTCGACTGGTGGATCAAGAACTATGCCTTCAAACCCTATCTGAAAAAGATTGCCGCCTATTACTACAACCGGGCCATCCAGTGGGGCGAGGAAGTGACCATAAACTACAAATGGGATGCTTTTCCCCCGGGTGTGGCCACCTTTGATGTGGAGCGCGGCGCGCTGACCGGGATTTCTCCGGTTCCCTGGCAGACCTGTACCGCCATCGGCAAAAACTCCTGGGGCTATACCCGGGAGAATCGGTTCAAATCCTCCCGGCAGATCATCTGCGATCTCATCGACATCGTCAGCAAGAATGGTATTCTGCTTTTGAATGTGGGCCCCAGGGCCGACGGTACGATTACAGCAGAGGAATCAACGGTTCTGCTGGAGCTTGGAGCCTGGCTGAGCCGCTGCGGCGAGGGCATTTACGATACCGTCCCCTGGAAAACCTTTGGCGAGGGCAGTGTGAATGCCGAAGAGGGCTTCTTCATGGACAGCGAAGAAAAGGGCTACACCCCTGAGGATTTCCGGTTCACCTACAAAAACGGCAGTGTTTATGCCTTCCAGCTCTGCCCGGATGGCAGGGACATCACCCTCCGGAGCCTGCCCGGGCATCCCTTCGCGGATCCGGGAATTGAAGCCGTCAGACTGCTGGGCAGTGATGACGATATTTCCTGGACGCGAGATAAAGAGGGTCTGCATTTGCAGGTTCCCTCGGGGACAGAAACGGATTTCCCCCTTTGCTTCCGGATTGATCTGATGTAATACGAACCCCGGATTCCAACACGGAATCCGGGGTTTCGATTTACAGGAGTCCCTGTTCCGCCAGCCAGCGCAGGGAGGATTCTGCCTCCGTCAGCTCCAGGGTATAGGTTGCGTCAGGGCAGAGCCGGGCGGCTTTTTCCAGGAACGCAGTCATGGGGATGGTGCCCTGGTCCAGGGGGTTGTGGAGATCCCAGGTGGTGTCATTGTTGTGAATGTGGAAATGACTGATCCAGGGGGCGCAGACCTCCAGCCAGTCCATCACCGGGGCCTTGGAGTAAGCGTGGGCATGGCCCACGTCCAGACAGAGCCGGAGCCGTTCATCGTCCACAGCCTGCACAATGCCAGCAAGCCACGCAGGGTCCGTTTCAAACACGTTTTCCAGCACCAGCTCCACGCCCGGGTCTTCCTTCAGAAATTCCTTCCAGAACACCACAGACTGCTCTGTATACCACTGCGGATAATAGATCCAGGGGTGGTAGCCGCCATGGATGATAACCTTGGATGCACCGTAGTGCCGTGCAAGGCGAATGGCCTGGCGATAGCGCTTTGCCGCCAGGGCCCGGGCCTGAGGGTCGATGGCGCAGGGAAACAGCTCGTTGAAGGGTCCATGGAGCAGTCGGCGCTCCACGCCCTCCAGCTTTTTCCGGAGGGCAGCATCGGTGGCTGCGTATTCGTCATCCATATTCCAGGCTGTGCAGAACTCGGCGATCTCAATGCCCACACCATAGGCTCCGGCGCAGGCCTCCGCGTCACCGGCGGTGGTGGAAAGGTAAAGCTGTGTCTTTTTCATGGTCTGCTCCTCTTTGTTTTTCTTTCTATTCACTATACGCCCTCCGGGGGATTTTCGCAAGAGCCAGTTTTGGGGATTACCCCCCCGGCGCATTGACATTTGTTTCCAGACCATGTATAATCGAATCAGACAAATCTTTTTGCGTCATCTGCAACAGGAGGGATTTCATGTCAGCCGCCCTGCTGGTGGTCAGCTTCGGCACCACCCATCCGGAGGCCATCGAAAAGGCCATCGTACCAACGGAAAATGCCATCCGGGCGGTCTTTTCCCGGGTTCCCTTCTATCGTGCCTTCACCAGTTCCGTGGTTCGTTCCCGGCTGGAGCAGGCCCAGGGCATTCGGGTGGAGGACGTAGCCCAGGCCCTCGACAGAATCCGGAGGGATGGCCACAGCCATGTGCTGGTCCAGCCCACAATGATCTTTCCGGGAACGGAATACGACAAGCTCCGAACCGCCGTAAGCAATTGCGGCCAGGGACTATGCTGCACGCTGGGCAGTCCCCTGCTGTCCTGCGAAGAGGATCTTGACCGGCTTGTCAGCCTGCTGCGGCAGATCTACCCGGTGGAAGCTGACACCGGCCTTCTGCTGATGGGCCATGGTACGGACAACGGCGCCAACGGGCTGTATGAAGGGCTTTCCAGGCGTATGGAGTCCCTTCCCATGGGACTCTGCACCGCCGGGGGTTCTCCCACCTTTGCGGAGGGAGCGGCCCGGATGAAGGCCCTGGGGGTCCAGCAGGTAAGGCTTGCGCCCCTGCTTCTGGTTGCCGGTGCCCATGCCGCAAAGGATATGGCTGGCACGAGTCCGGGAAGCCTGCGCTGTCTGTTGGAGGAGCAGGGCTTCTCCGTCACGCCCATGCTCCAAGGTCTGGGAGAGCTGGACGCTGTTCGGCAGATGTACGCGGACAATGCCCGGAGGGCCTTCTCCCATCTGATTTCTACAATTTGCTAAGGAACCTCTGAATAAACCGCCTTCGGGTGGATGGCGGATCTTTTGCTCCGCTGGTGCAGTTTGAAAAACGGGAAATACATACAGTATTCCTCCGCTTTTCAAACTTTCCGTCGAAGCAAAATCTCTCGCCACCACCTCTTGCCGATTTCATCAGAGCTTCCCTAATAGATCCGAGGTGTTCCACATGGAAAACTCCCATCGTTTTTTTCAGAACCGGGACTGCCAGTATTTTCCCTGTCACCCGGTATCGGATGACACAGAATTCAACTGCCTGTTCTGCTACTGCCCCCTGTATGCCCTGGGGGACCGCTGCGGCGGCAACTGTGTCTACACAGAGGAGGGCATCAAGGACTGCTCCCGGTGCCTGATTCCCCACCGGCCCAAGGGCTATGATTACATCAACGAGAAATTCCGCCTGCTGGCAGAGCTTGCCAGCCAGAATCGAAGCAAATGAGGTATCCGCCATGAATCTGGAACAACTGATTGCGTCCATTTCCCCTCTGGATGAGGGTGCTATGACACAGGCCCGGCATCGTCAGGCCCAGCTTGCCAAGCCTCCCGGCAGTCTTGGGCGGCTGGAGGAGCTGTCCATCCAGCTTGCCGGAATCACCGGTGCAGTTCACAACCGAATGGAGAAAAAGCACCTTCTGGTGTTCGCCGCCGACAACGGAGTGGTGGCTGAGGGCGTATCCAGCGCCCCCCAGAGCGTCACCCTCATGCAGACCATCAATCTGACCCGGCACAAAACCGGAGCCTCCACCCTGTGCAAGCATTTTGGCTGTGAAATCACCGTCTGCGATGTGGGCGTGAACGCGGACATTCGGGAGCCTAAGGTGCTGAACCGGAAGATCGCCTACGGCACCGGAAACATTGTCCATGGCCCGGCCATGACCCGGATGCATGCCCTGGAAGCCATCCAGATCGGCGCTTCCCTGGCATTGGACACGGATGCCGATGTCATTGGCATCGGCGAAATGGGCATTGGCAATACCACCACATCCTCGGCGGTGCTGGCGGTTCTGCTGGATGCGGATATTGAAGCAGTCACCGGACGGGGCGGCGGCATCACGGACGCAAGCTTTCTGAAAAAGAAGCAGGTCATCCGGGATGCCATTGCGGTCAATCAACCGGACAAAACCGATGTGGTGGATGTGCTGGCAAAGGTAGGCGGCTTTGACATTGCCGCCATGTGCGGCGCGTTCCTGGGCTGTGCGGCGAAGCGGCGCCCGGTGGTCATTGACGGCTTCATTTCCGCCGTCGCCGCACTGTGCGCTTACAAGCTTTGTCCTCAGGCGGTGCGCTATTTCATCCCCAGCCATGCTTCCTATGAGATCGGCTACAAGCTGGCCATGGACGCCATGGGCCTTCAGCCCCTGTTCCTGCTGGGAATGCGGCTGGGCGAAGGCAGCGGCTGTCCCCTGGCCTTTGAAATTCTGGACGCGGCCTGTGCTGTCATCAACGACATGGCCACCTTTGACCAGGCCGGCATCGATGACGGCTATCTGGACGAAATCCGGGAGGGCGACAAATTCTCCGTGGAGGGCGCGAAATGACCTTTTTTCTGTCCGGCGGCGCAAAATGTGGCAAATCGGGTCTGGCTCAGCGCATTGCACTGTCCCTGGCTGGTGACGGGCCCCGTTACTACGTTGCCACACTGATTCCCACCGGAGCCGAGGATCAGGAGCGAATCCGGCTCCATCTGGAGGACCGGGCCGGTATGGGCTTTCAGACGGTGGAATGCTTTACGGATGTGATGGACTGCCTCCGGTATGCGGACCCCAGGGGAACCTTCCTGGTAGACAGCGTCACTTCTCTGATCCAGAACGCCCTGTTCCCGGCGGAGCGGAACTATGAGATGGACCCGGAGGGAGCCATGCGCTGCGCAGACAGCCTGGTTCAGTTCGCCCGGACGGTAGACAATGCGGTGTTCGTCAGCGACTACATCTATGCGGAACCTGTCCAGTATTCTGCGTCTACGGAAGAATACCGAAAAATCCTGGCCGCGGTTGACCGACGGCTGGCCGGGCTGTGTGATACCGTCATCGAGATGACCGCCGGACAGCCCACCATTCACAAGGGGGAGCTGAAGCTATGAAAACCTATCTTCACGCCTTTGCCATGTGTCAGAGCATGTTCTGCGCCATTCCTGCCCCTCAGATCTGGGATGAAAAAGCCAAGGACAAAATGCTGCTGTTTCTGCCCCTGGTGGGACTGGAAATCGGCGCGATCTGGGCCGGCCTTGCCTGGCTGTGCCGTTTTCTGGAGCTGCCCGGGCTGATCACCGGACTGATCCTGTGCGCCTGGCCCTATCTTGGCACCGGCTTTCTCCATCTGGATGGCTTCATGGATGTGACCGACGCGGTGAAATCCTGGCGGGATCTGGAGCGCAGACGGGCCATTCTGAAGGATTCCCATGTGGGCAGCTTTGCTGTCATCGGAATTGTACTGCTGATCCTGGCTCAGTTTGCCTGCTTCGCTTCCGTTCCTGCTCATGGAGATTTCCGGATTCTGCTGTTCGTTCCGGCAGTGAGCCGGTGCTGCTCTTCTCTGGCGGTTACCGGACTGAAGCCCATGTCCACCAGCCAGTACGCAGACCGGAATCTGCCCAGATCCCATCTGGCCGTGCTGGGTCTGATGCTGTGTGGGCTTCTGGCTGGAGGGTTTCTGCTCTGCGGAAACTACGGCTTCGTCTGTGTGGGCTGTGTTGTGGGCTACGGATTTGCCCTTCGCCGGGGGTATTGCTCTCTGGAGGGCATGAACGGAGATATATCCGGCTATGCCCTGACCATTGGAGAGCTCTGCGCCGGAGCTGTTTACGCACTGTTATAGGAGGTTGCAATGATTCTGATCATCGGTGGAGCCTACCAGGGCAAGCTGGATTTTGCAAAAGAGCAGTTCGGCATCACAGAAGCAGACATCCACACCTGTGCCGACGGACAGATTGACTTTTCCCGAAGGTGCATTGATAAGGTGGAGGCCTTTGCCGCCTGTCATCCCGATCCCATTGGCTATTTTGAGGAAAACCGGGCGGCCTGGCAGGACAGTATTCTGATTTTGCAGGATATTTTCTGCGGTGTTGTACCCATGGGGGCGGAAAACCGGGTCTGGCGGCAGAAAACCGGACGGCTCGCCCAGTACCTGACCCGGGAGGCAGCCCAGGTCAGCCGGATCTTCTGCGGACTGGAGCAGCGACTGAAATGACCATTTATCTGATCCGGCACGGCAAAACCGAGGCCAATGAACGCCG
Organism: Oscillospiraceae bacterium; assembly: GCA_017506735.1. Taxonomy (GTDB): domain Bacteria; phylum Bacillota; class Clostridia; order Oscillospirales; family Oscillospiraceae; genus Faecousia. The sequence continues at coordinate 23,556 of JAFVMW010000049.1, forward strand.
TCTGTACTGCGGCAGCACAGACCTGCCCCTGTCCCCTGCCGGACGGGAGGAGCTTGCGGCGCTAGCATACGAACCCGGAAACGTCCGGTTTGTCACCAGCGGCATGAAACGGGCTAACGAAACCCTGGAGCTGCTCTTTGGGGATGTGCCTTATGTAGTAGAACCCCGGTTCCGGGAGGTTGACTTCGGCCTGTTCGAAATGCACTCTTATGATGAGCTGAAGGATTCCCCGAACTACCAGGCCTGGCTCACCGGGGACAATGAATCCAACCTTCCGCCCCAGGGGGAAAGCGGCAATCAAATGAAAGCCCGGGTACTGGAAGCCTTTTCAGAGATCCGGGAGGACACCTGCATCGTCACCCACGGCGGCGTAATCGCCGCGATTATGGCCCATCTGTTTCCGGAAGATGGAAAGCACCGATATCAGTGGCAGCCAAAAAACGGAGGGGGCTATGTGCTGGAACAGGACAATTCTGGGGAAAGATCCATGTGGAAGTGGACATCGATTGTCAGTCTGTAACCTCCTTAGGATCCCTTTTCTTATATAATCAGTAAAACCGCTGCCAAAACGGCAGCGGTTTTCCATATGATCCTTTACGCGCAGATCCGGTCCAGAATGGGAACCAGATATTTCCGGGCGATACCCACAATTTTTCCGGTGACAATGGCAGTGATAACCGTACCCTCCCGGATGCCCTCCACGGAACCAAGAAACACCAGAGAAAGCACAATACCGGTCAGAACCACAATGCAGTCAATCACCGTCTTTACTGTCGAAAAGGCCTTTCCGGTTTTATCCGAAATGCAGCCCACCAGGCCCTCCATGGGCATGGGTACCAGATGAGCGCCCACATAAATGGTCAGACCCACAGCAATCAGCACAATGCTGACAGTCAGCATTCCCAGTCTGCCTGCATAGGATTCAAACGTAAAGCCATTGAGAATCAGCTCAGCAAAATCCACGAAATATCCAAAAATCGTAGAAAAGAGAATTTCCAGCAGGTTCACCGCCTTGAAATCCCGGCGCTGAATCAGCACCTGTAGCAGAATAAAACCGCAATATGTAAGCGTAACACAAATGCCCAGAGGCGCGCGAGCAATGACGCTGATCACGTAAGGAAGAGAGCTGACCGGCGATACACCCAAATTGCTGTTCACCGATAACACAACGCCAAAGGCCAGAATCAGAAGTCCCACACAGTAGACCGCCATTCGGGTCAGAAATTTTAAGATTGTATGTTTATTCATGAAAACACCGCCTTCAAAAAAGGAATGGGAATATTATACGTCAGAATTCCAGAAAATGCAAGCAATTTGTATAAAAAGAACCATCCTGACCAGGATGGTTCTTACGGAATTATGGTGGAGATACCTATTTTTTCGCCATAATGAACAACCGTTTCAATGCCCTGCCGGGAATTGTCCAGGATGTCCGGATCAATAACCGCAGCTCCCTGGGGAAGGATCAAAACCACCGTGGAGCCTCCATACTGAAAATACCCCTTTTCCTGGCCTCTTGTCACCTGCTCTGCGCAGGAATGATTCACGATTTTGCCCACCAGAAGGGCGCCCACTTCCATCATAATAACGGAGCCAAAGGCCTCTGTGTGGATAACGGTATACTCCCGGGCATTCTCCTGGTAGATGGGAAAGACATCATTGGCAATGGGATTCACCGTGTGAAGTACGCCGGGAATCTTCCGGAACGGTTCCCGTCTGCCGGAAGCGAAATAGCAATACCGATGATAATCCTCAACCGTCAGCCGAAAAACCAGAATTTGTCCGCCGGAATAGCACTCCGAAAGCTCCCGATCCCGGAGCAGAGATTCTATGGAATAAGTGGTATTTTTCAAAAGAAAACGGCTTCTTTCCTCAATGGGAAACACCGACAGTTTACTGTCACAGGGACTGATCAGATGGGATTCCGCATCATCCAAAGGCCTGGCCTCCGGGCGAATGACTCTTGTAAAGAAACCGTTAAAACCTGGGGTACTTGGGGGAAGAAAGAGGGTTCGGTCAATGCTGTACTTTCGGGCAAAGGGTGCAATCAGAACACCGGATGCCTTTGAGGACAGAAATGCACCAGCAATCCGGGAAACCCATGGAGCAACCAAGACCTTCAGCAAGCATCTCCCGGGAATGGTTCCATAGAGCAGCTTCAAAACGTGCTCCTGGCCATCCTGCTCCTCAATCAACAGTCCGTCACGGGTTATTTGTTTCATTGTCGCCACCAAAGATTTCTTCAATAATGTGGTTGGACTTATCCTGAGAATCCGGAATCCGGAATCTGGTAAAGGCGAGAATAATGCCAACCGTGCAGGCAAGAGCAGCAATCATCAACAGAATCTGCTTCAAACCAGGCTTGCGAAGAGGAAAATCCAGAATAAACAGGAAAGCTACCACAAACAGAAGCACATGAAGGACGATCAGAAACACCAGCTCCGGCAGCAGAAACTGAAACAGGAAGGTCATTGGCAGAATGAATGCAATGGAAGTCACCGGAAGTCCACGATAGGTCTTGTTGCAGCCCCCTTCTTCCTTCTGTCGCTTCCCTTCCAGGACATTAAAAAAAGCAAGACGAATCACCGCGCAGATGCAGTAAAAGAATACAAGACAAAGACCAAGAATTCCACGGACACCCAGCAAATAACAAATCATGGCAGGAAATACGCCAAAACAAATCACATCGCAAAGGGAATCCAACTGAATTCCGAAATTTTTTTCATCTTCTGTACGATTCTTTTTACTTCTGGCAACACGGCCATCAAAGGCATCGCAGGCACCAGAAAAAGCCAGGCAAAATATCGCGGTTCGATAGTCACCATGAATGGCCTGCGTCATACCAAAAATTGAGGAAATCAAACCCAGATAGGTCAGTATCACCGTATAATCATATACACCGATAAATTTTATCATGTAAAATCAGCCTTTCTATTTGATCGGATCATAACTGGTCCAAATCCCTGGAAGCCATATCTACACCTACATTCTATCATGGGTTCCTGATTATGTAAAGTTAATTGTGAATAATGTCGAAAATGGACCCAAACAGCCCAGATCCCCAGCCCGGCAAAAAAAGAACCGCACACTTTCGTGTGCGGCTGTTTGTGTTGGCATTACCTATTTTCACGGCCCGTCACCAGGCAACTATCGTCGGCGTATGTGAGCTTAACTTCTGTGTTCGGGATGGGAACAGGTGGACCCTCACAACAATCAATACCAACTCTCACCGGAATGGCTTTCAAC
>JAFVMW010000050.1 GCA_017506735.1 Oscillospiraceae bacterium
GCCTAGATGCTCAGCGAGGATAAATTGTGCCAGAAAAGGCCGACGACGACGGTGGGCTGTCGCCCACCTAGGAGGAGAACGCATTCTGGTGCAATTTAGGCCGGTGAGCGTCAGGCTGTTTTATTAAGAGTTAGTATTAATCAGAGCCTCCCTTGTTTTTATCCCCATTATACCAGAGTATTCCGAAAAAAGACAGACTTTTTCAAAAAACGGAAGCGTGCCCTCAAACAGGACACGCTTCCGCGATTTTCATTATTCCTTTTCGAAATAGATCACGCCGAAGGCGCCGGGACCCACATGGGCGCCGATGACGCAGCCCACGGTGCCGATCCCCATCTCTTTTTCGCCCCACAGGTCGCCATGATCCTCCATGAATCTGCGCAGATTCTCGTCAGAGCTGCCGCTCCAGACCACCATGGCAGGCATCGCAGGATCAATGCCCTTGGTCTTTTCCACCAGCTGGCGCAACTGATTGTTGGCGGCCTTCTGGCCACGGGCCTTGCCCACGGACTCCACCAGGCCATCCCGGACAGCGATCAGGGGCTTGATGTTCAGCATACCGCCCACCACAGCGGTGGCAGCGGAGATCCGGCCGCCCTTTTTCAGATATTCCAGGGTATCCACCACGGCGAAGAGCCGAATCCGGGACTTCTCTTCCTCCAGCGTTTCGGCAATGGCTTCCGCGGACAGGCCCTGCTCTGCCAGCTCCAGGCCCCGGCGCAGCAGCACCTGCTCACCGGCGGTGGCACTCAGGCTGTCCACCACAAAGACCCGGCCCTCGAAATCCTCGGAGGCGATCACCGCGCTCTGGTAGGTGCCGGACAGACGGGAGGACAGGGTGATGACCACCACCTCATGGCCCTGCTCCGCCAGACGCTCATAGGCATCGGCAAACACCGCAGGTGTCACCTGGCTGGTGGTGGGATGATTGGGATTGGTGGTCAGCTTGGTATAAAAATCGCCATGGGACAGGGTGACGGCATCGGCATATTCCTCCTCGCCGAAGCGGACGGTGAGGGGCAGATGGGTCACGCTCAGTTTTTCGCATTCCGCAGGAATCATATCGCCGGCGGAGTCGATGATGAACTTAACAGCCATGGGGATGCTCCTTTCAAAAATCGTTGAGTTTCAGATCCTGCTCCATTTTGGAGCGCATATTTTCCGCAATGAGATTCAGACCAAAGTAAAAATTCCGGCGTTCCTCCTCGGTCAGGCCGCAGCCGCAGGCGCTGACCCAGTCGCTGATGACATCGCCGATCTTCTCGGCCACCGCCTTGCCCCGTTCGGTCAGGGACAGGATGGCCCGGTAGCTCTTGGGCCCCTGGGACTGTACATAGCCCCCTTCACGCAAGCTGGAAATGGTACGGGACACCGCCGCCTTATCCTCGGCGCAGAGGGTGCAAAGCTGGGATGCGGTAAGCCCCTCGGGATGCTGGTTCAGATGGAACATACACATCACATGGGCGCCCTTCAGGCCGAAATCGGTCACTTCGGCGGCTTTGATCTTCTGGATATATTTATAGCACAGGGTGATGCCGGTCACGAAGGCGTCAAACCGTTGGTTCATAACAGAGCCTCCTTTGTTGGGAAAAGCGCAGCCGAAGCCCCATAAAATGCCCCGGCCAATGGCTGCATATAGTATATCATTGGAATGTTGTGCTGTCAACATCGTTCGTTGATAACTCAACAAGGTCAATCGGAATGTGTAAAACCCATAGGCCGGATGATCGAATAGACAGGGAAATTGAAGTTTGGCGACTCGCCGCCAAACTCCAAATTCCCCCATTTTACACAAAAAGAGGCTGCCGCTTACGCGGCAGCCTCTTGGGAAATCTCTAAAAAATCAGTCCTCGTTGTTCTTGGCTTCCTCGATGATCTTGGCCTGGTTTGCCTTGGGCACTTCCTCGTAGCGCTCGAAGGTCAGGGTGAAGGAGCCGCGGGCCTGGGTCATGGCGCGCAGATCGATGGCGTAGGAGCTCATCTCAGCCATGGGAACCTCAGCCTCAACCACGGTGTTGCCGTCCTTGTCAGGGTTCATGCCCATGACGCGGCCACGGCGCTTGTTCAGGTCGCCGATGACGTCGCCCATGTAGCTGTCGGGAATGGTGACAGCCAGAGCGCCCACAGGCTCCAGAATGGTGGGGTTGGCCTTGGGCATGGCTTCCTTGTAGGACAGGATGGCAGCCAGCTTGAATGCCATTTCGTTGGAGTCAACGGGGTGGTAGGAGCCATCGTACAGGACAGCCTTCAGACCAACCATGGGATAGCCAGCCAGGGGGCCCTTCAGAATTGCTTCCTGGATACCCTTTTCAACAGCGGGGTTGAAGTTCTTGGGAACGGCGCCGCCAACGACCTCAACGTCGAAGATCAGCTCGTCCTGCTCGTCCTGGGGAGAGAAGCGAACCCAAACATCACCGAACTGGCCGGAACCGCCGGTCTGCTTCTTGTGACGGCCGTGGGCCTCGACGGTCTTCTTGATCTTCTCACGGTAAGCAACCTTGGCAGGAGCCAGGACTGCGTCAACGCCGAAACGGGTCTTCAGCTTGGAGACCAGCACATCCAGCTGCTGATCGCCCTGGCCGGACAGAACCAGCTGATGGGTCTCAGCGTTGTTGACCAGGGTGAAGGAAGGATCTTCCTCGTTCAGACGGTTCAGGCCGGTGCCGACCTTTTCTTCCTGGCCCTTGGCCTTGGGAGCGATGGCCATGGAGTAGCAGGGCTGTGCGTAGGGGATCTGCTTCAGAGCGACCACCTTTCTGGGATCGCACAGGGTGTCGCCGGTCTTGACCTTGTCCATCTTGCCGATGGCGCCGATGTCGCCGCAGGACAGAACCTTGACCTCGGTGGTCTTCTTGCCGCACATGATGTACATACGGCCCAGCTTTTCAGTCTCGCCGGTACGGGCGTTGACCAGGGTGGTGTCGGGAGTGATCTCGCCGGACAGAACCTTGATGTAGGAGTACTTGCCGTACTGGTCGGAAACGGTCTTCCAGACAAATGCGGAGGGAACGCCGCCGGCGGAAACAACGAATTCCTCGGTCTCGCCTTCTGCGTTGGTAGCCTTGTGGTAGTTGCCCTGCTCGGGGTTGGGCAGCAGGTTGATGATCTGATCCATCAGCATCAGGGAGCCCAGGCAGGTCATGCCGGAGCCGCAGAGCACGGGGAACATGGACAGTTCCTTGACACCGGTGTGCAGGCCGTCCAGCATCTCACGGTAGGTGAACTCGTCGCCTTCGAAGAAGCGGTCCATCAGAGCCTCGTCGGTCTCAGCGACAGCTTCCTTCAGAGCGTCGTAGAACTCCTCGATGACATCAGCCTTGTCATCGGGAACAGCGATCTCAACACGCTTCAGATTCTGCATCTCGTAGGCGCGCTTGTTCAGCACGTCGATGATGCCGGTAACCTTGCGGTCAGCGCCCCAGATGGGAACCACCACGGGAGCGATCTTGTTGCCGTACTTCTCACGCAGGGCCTCGAAGGTAGCGTTGTAGTCGGAGTTGTCCTCGTCCACCTTGGAGATGTAGACGAAACGGGGCATATTGCGCTCTTCGCAGTACTTCCATGCCTTCTCGAAGCCAACGGTGATGCCGTCCTTGGCGGACAGAACCAGGATGGCGGCGTCAGCGGCGCGGAGGGCCTCCATCACAGCGCCGGAGAAGTCGAAGGCGCCGGGAGCGTCCAGCAGGTTGATCTTGTGGTTCTTGTATTCCAGGGGGACCACGGAGGTGGAGATGGAGATATTGCGGCGAACCTCTTCGGGATCGTAGTCGCAAACGGTGTTGCCGTCGGCATTCTTGCCCATACGGACGATGGCACCGGTCATATAAAGCAGGCTCTCAGCCAGGGCGGTCTTACCGCTGCCGCTGTGGCCAAGCAGGACGATGTTGCGGATAGAGTTAACAGTATACATGGTGGTTCATTCTCCTTTTCGGGATTTGGCCCGGGGCCTCCCGGAATTTATAAGGTCAGGCGGAAGACACCGCAATACGAACATTATACACGAACCCTTTTAGAATTTCAACGATTATTTTGTATATTTTGCGTTTCATTTTCTATTTTGGTACATCTGTCACAGTTTTTGGGTGGTTTTTACAAATACAGGTATACAAAACTGTGTATTTCACCGAAATTCACTTGTGTTTCGCCGGCGAACCGCCCCCTTCGGAAAAGGAAATCGCTCTGCCCCTTTACAACGCCCCTTCCGGTGTGTTAAAATGAATCGGAAAGAGGATGATCAATTTATGGAATTCATTACCAATTCCCCTGTCCGGACCGAAGCGCTGGGCGAGGCCCTGGCCCGGCATCTGAAGGCCGGCACCGTCATCGCCTACCGGGGAGATCTGGGTGCCGGAAAGACCGCCTTTACCCGGGGACTGGCCCGGGGCCTGGGGGTGACGGAGATCGTCACCAGCCCCACCTACACCATTGTCAACGAATATCTGGGGGGCCGTCTGCCTCTGTTCCATTTTGATATGTACCGGCTGGGCTCCGCCGATGAGCTGTTCGACATCGGCTGGGAGGACTACCTGGACCGGGGCGGCGTCTGCGCCGTGGAGTGGAGCGAGAACGTGGAAGAAGCCATGGAAAACCCCATCATCATTACCATTTACCGCCTGGACGAGGATACCCGGCGGATTGTCATCGAAGGAGGTGCCGAGCTTGCTGATCTTAGCCTTTGAAACCTCCGCCAAGGCCTGCTCCGCGGCAGTCCATGACGGCGAACGTCTGCTGGGCGAAAGCTACCAGCAGAGCGGCCTGACCCACAGTCAGACCCTGATGGTCATGGCCCGGGATCTGCTCACCGCCTGCGGAAAAACCGCCAGGGATGTGACCCATCTCGCCGTGGCCGCCGGCCCCGGCTCCTTTACCGGTGTCCGCATCGGCGTTGCCGCCGCCAAGGGCTTCTCCTGGGGAGCAGAGCTTCCTGTGTACGGCGTATCCACCCTGGAGGCCATGGCCCTGAGCCTGGGCCTGTGGAACGGTTATATCTGCGCCTGCATGGACGCAAGACGCAGTCAGGTGTACAACGCCATTTTCCTGGCGGAGAACGGCCGTCTGACCCGGGTGTGTGAGGACCGGGCCATCTCCCTGGCAGAGCTGAAGCAGGAGCTGGAGCAGCTCGACGGCCCCATCCACCTGGTGGGCGACGGCGCGGCGCTGACCCACAAAAATTTGTCCCATGCGCTGGAGGCGCTGATCCTGCCTCCGGAGCATCGGGTTCACCAGCGTGCCTCCGGCGTGGCCCTGGCTGCCCTCGCCGCCATGGCCCGGGGCGAATCGGCAGACGGCGCTGCCCTGCAGCCCAATTATCTCAGACTTTCCCAGGCCGAACGGGAGCGCCTGGAAAAACAGAATAAAGGAGAAGTTTAATATGAGCAACGTTGTTGTTTTCGACCATCCCCTGATCCAGCACAAGCTGGCCATCCTGCGCAACAAGGAAACCCCCGTCAAGGAGTTCCGTGAGCTGATCGGCGAGATCGCCGCACTGATGTGCTTCGAAGCCACCCGGAATCTGCCCACCATGGAGGTGGAGGTGGAAACTCCCGTGGCAGTCGCCAAGTGCCGGATGCTGGCTGGCAAAAAATTAGCAATCGTCCCCATTCTCCGGGCCGGCCTGGGCATGGTGGACACCATGGTCAGCCTGATCCCCTCCGCCAAGATCGGTCACATCGGCCTGTACCGGGACCCCGTGACCCACGAGCCTGTGGAATACTACTGCAAGCTGCCCGAGGACATCGGCAACCGCGTGACCTTCGTGGTTGACCCCATGCTGGCCACCGGCGGCTCCGCCGTTGCCGCCATCGACTTCCTGAAGAAGCACGGCTGCAAGAACATCATCATGATGAACATCATCGGCTGCCCCGAGGGCATCAAGACCGTCCAGGAGGCCCATCCCGACGTGGACATCTACATGGCCGCCTGCGATGAGCGTCTGAACGACCACGCCTACATCGTCCCCGGCCTGGGCGATGCCGGCGACCGGATCTTCGGCACCAAGTAAAAACAAGCAAGGGTGCGTACCAAATCACGGTACGCACCCTTTGTTACTAATTCACTCAAACTTCGCACCCTTAAAAAACAGAACAATTTGAAGAAACACACAAAATAAAAAGCGTGCAGACCTAATGTATGGTATAATGTAATCACCACAAAACACCAAACACATACACGAGGTCTGCACTATGAAC
>JAFVMW010000101.1 GCA_017506735.1 Oscillospiraceae bacterium
GCCTGCGGCGGCAACGGCGACGGTTCGCATGGCAGAAAATTGCGCGACACCGATGTGATTATTGACTATGGCATGGTTACGCGGGGCGGGGAGCAGACCATTGTGTTTGCCGTCTGCGATCAAAATGCGATATATCTCTATTGCGATGACGATGAGCACGCGTTATTTGACACGGCCATGCTTCCGACAGAGGAACTCTATGATCGGGATATATGGAATGAGGACTGGGTGCTTGGCTCCATGGATTTCCGTGATGTTACCGGTGACAACAACGGTGATCTGCAGGCAACCCTCTATCATTTGAATATGAGCGAATCGAATATTTCGTGGCATTGGGAGGAAGACGGGGGGTATGTTTATCAGCCGGATGGCTCCACGTTCTACCAATCTATTGTGGTCAGATATCCCGATGAGGAGCCGGAGGAACCGGAAACGTCGGAGGAATCGGAATATGATTTCAGTAAGTACGAGGGGCTCTGGAAGGGCGGTGCAGATGCGGGCAGCAAATATGATCGCGAGGAAGTATACCTGGAGTTTGACGCCTATGGCTGCTGGACGCTCTATGCCGGTGGAGATTCGATAGACGTTGGTTCCCTGTGGTATGAACCGGACTGGGACGCCACCTATGTCTACTGCTACCAGGGCGGCGCCATCGGCAGCTCCATCAACGGCAGACAAATCGAGCTGGAGAGTGACCAGCTCTCCATCTCCGACTGCGGCATCTTCAGCCGCGAGGAGCCCCGGACGTACCATTTGGCTGCTTCGGCGCTCCAGGGCACCTGGTACCTGGACAACGACCGTTCGGCGGAACGTTACATCGTCATCGACAGCGCTGGCAGCTGGAGCCTCTGCCAGCGTACACCCGGCAGCGCAGAGGCTGCGGAAATAGACCATGGCACATTCTTCTTCGAAACAGATGGGCCCAATATCTTCTGTGCGGATTCTTCCGTGCGTGAAATGAGCCTTCGGGTGTTTTACTTTGCGGAAGACGGGGAGGATGGCGTCATCGTCTGGGGCGAGGAGGACACATATTACCGGATGGAGCGGTAAAAGGAAGGAGGCAGCACGAACGCAGTGTGGAACAAGAATCTTGCGCTTCTGCTGGCGTCGGTTCTCTGCCTGAACCTGGCGGCCTGCGGCTTTAACGGCGGCATCACCGGTACCGATTAGCGCACATGGGGCATTGTGGCCGACGGCGGCACCATCACCCGCGGCGGTGAGGGCACCGACATCCTGGTATGTGTCCACAAAGCAGACGCCACGTTTTATTACGACGAGGAGGTCCAGACCCTGTTCGCCTATGTGGACTATCCGATCACCCTTGCGGACAACGCGTGGGGGATGTATCAGGGCATAGACTTCTCTGATTTGAACGGCGACGGCAACAGCGACGTGACCATTCTTTCTCCACAGAGACTGAATTCTATGTGGCGGATTGGTATATGGTTTTCACCAAGAGCTATATGGTTTACCTGCCCGAAGGATATGACGGCCTTGTTTTTGCCGCCGAGCTGGAGGAGGACAACTATGAGGACTTCATGAAGCGGAAGCAGCAGAGTGACCCTATGGCTGAGAGCTATATTATGGATGGCGACTCGGAAGAACCTTACAACTACCTGTTCTTCCGCATTTGTGACTGAGTCAACGGATAGAGAGGAAATGAAAAATGAAAAACTTTCGCAATTTTTGGGTGCTTACACTTTCCGTACTGTTCCTACTGAGCCTTTCGGCCTGCAAGCGTGCATCGCCATCCGA
>JAFVMW010000051.1 GCA_017506735.1 Oscillospiraceae bacterium
CAAGCTCTTCTCCCGTGGAGACCTACGGGCGCTGAAATCCGCAGTTCAGGTCTTCTGATGTAGGTACTAAAAAATTATGAAAAAACACCCGAAGTCTTGACCTGACTTTGGGTGTTTCTGCTGAGTATGATGTTGTTTTCCGGGACTTTCCAGTCGTAAAAGTTCGGATTTCTCCGGGGCCGTTTTGTAGCAAGTGGCAAACTCCGGAAGTGCGTTTTTCGACTTCCGTTCCCGGATTTGTTGTGGTATAATGAAACAATCAACACAATGGGAGGGTTTATCCATGAAAACCAAGCTTTCTCCCCGATTCTGGATTGCGCTGACCCTGTTTTCGCTGGTGGGTCAGGTGGCCTGGGTTGTGGAGAATATGTATTTCAATGTGTTTCTGTACAAAATGTTCCGGGCTTCCGCGGCGGATATCTCCGCCATGGTGGGAGCCTCCAGTGTGGCGGCGGCGGTGACCACCATCGTCATGGGCGCCCTGTCTGACCGGGTGGGCAAGCGGAAGCTGTTCATCTGCGGCGGCTACCTGGTGTGGGGCGTAAGTATTCTGGCCTTCTGCGCCCTGCGGCTGGAGGTCATTGAGGCGGTGTTCCCCATGACGGCCAATGCCATGGCCCTGGGTGTGAGCCTGGTGATCATCCTCGACTGCGTGATGACCTTCTTCGGCTCCACCGCCAACGACGCTGCCTTCAACGCCTGGCTGACGGACTCCACCGACCCCACCAACCGGGGCAGCGTGGAGGGCATCAATTCCATGATGCCCCTGGTGGCCATTCTGGCGGTGTTCGGCGGCTTTATGGGCTTTGACCTGAACAAATCCGAAAGCTGGACCTATGTGTTTGCCATCATCGGCGGCGTGGTGATCTGCGTTGGCATCAGCGGCATCTTCCTCATCGACGAGGCCCCCATCCGGCCCAGCAAGACCGGCTGGCTTGAGAACCTCCGTTACGGCTTCCGCCCCTCTACCATGGGGGAGAATCCGAAGCTGTATGTGATGCTGGCAGTGTTTGCCCTGTTCAACATCGCCATTCAGATCTATATGCCCTATCTGATCCTCTACTACGAGGTGTCCCTGGGCATGGCGAATTATGTGCTGATCATGGCCCCGGCCATTATCCTGGCTTCTGTGGTCACGGCCTTCTGGGGCAAGACCTATGACAGCAAGGGCTTCCGGTTCGCTGCGGTGTGGGCGCTGGTGTGGCTGAACGCCGGATTCCTGGTGCTGTATTTCACCCGGAGCACCCTGCCGGTGTTTGTGGGCAGTCTGCTGATGATGTCCGGCTACCTGTCGGGCATGGCGGTGTTCGGGGCCTGCGTCCGGGATTTCACACCGGCAGGCAAGTCCGGTCAGTTCCAGGGCCTGCGGATTGTGGCACAGGTGCTGATTCCTGGTGTCATCGGCCCTGCCATCGGTGCCTATGTGCTGAGAGGGGCGGAACAGATTGTGAACTCCGACGGCACCACCAGCTTTGTACCCAATGCCAACATCTTCTCCGCCGCGCTGACGGTGGGCGTGGTGGTATTGGCGCTGGTGTGCCTGATCAACGGCAAGCGTCCCCCCAGAACCGTGGAGCTGGAAACCCCCTGGGAAGCCCAGCCCGAGATCCCCTGGAATGAGTACCCCCGGCCCCAGCTGGTCCGGGACAGCTTCCTGTGTCTGAACGGCAAATGGGAGCTTCGGAAGAACGGGGATTCCCTTGGCGAGATTCTGGTGCCCTATCCTCCGGAAAGCCGGCTGTCCGGCATTCATCAGACCTTCCGCAAGGGGGACGTGCTGGACTACGAGCGCAGCTTTACTTTGCCCGAGGGCTTCCGGAAGGATCGGGTGATCCTCCATTTCGGCGCGGTGGATCAGATCTGCACCGTGTATGTGAATGACACCCAGGTGGGCCGTCACGAGGGCGGCTACCTGAGCTTCTCCTTTGACATCACCGACGCGCTGACTGAGGGAGAGAATAAGCTGTGGGTGGAGGTCATTGACGACCTTGACCACGATCTGCCCTGGGGCAAGCAGTGCCGTGACCGGGGCGGTATGTGGTACACGCCCGTGTCCGGCATCTGGCAGACCGTGTGGCTGGAATCCGTGCCGGAAAACTACATCCGGAGCGTGAGAATCACCGCCAACATGGAAGAGGCGGTCATCGAGATCGAGGGCGGCACCGACGAGATGTATGTGAACTGCGACGGCAAGCGCTACGCCGTGTCCGGCGGCAGGGTGGTGATCCGTCCGGAGAAGCCCCGGCTGTGGAGTCCGGAAACGCCCAATCTCTATCCCTTCACCCTGACGGCAGGACAGGACGAAATCAAGAGCTACTTTGCCCTGAGGGCCATCTCCACCGGCGTGGCGGAGGACAAGCCCCGGATTCTGCTGAACGGCAAGCCCTATTTCTTCCACGGCCTGCTGGACCAGGGCTATTACCCCGACGGCATCTATCTGCCCGGCTCCCCCGAGGGCTTTACCTGGGATGTAACCACCATGAAGGATCTGGGCTTCAATATGCTCCGCAAGCACATCAAGGTGGAGCCGGAGCGGTTTTACTATGACTGCGACCGGCTGGGTATGATCGTGTTCCAGGATCTGGTGAATACCGGCGACTATTATTACCTCCGGGACACCGCCCTGCCTACCATCGGCTTCCGGAAGAATACCTACCATCCCAAGTGCAGTGAACGCCGGGAGAAATTCTTCATCGCCCACGGCGAGGCGGAGGTGCGCCATCTGCACAACCATCCCTGTGTCCTTTTGTACACCCTGTTCAATGAAGGCTGGGGCCAGCATGATACCCAGGCGCTTTATGAGCATTTTAAGTCCTTCGCCCCCGACCGGATCTGGAACGCGGCTTCGGGCTGGTTCAAGAATTCTGACTCGGATCTCCAGAGCGAGCATATCTACTTCGGCAGTCTGGAGATGAAGCCCCTGGGCGAAAAGCCTTTGACGCTGACGGAATTTGGCGGCTACTCCTGGCCTGTGGCCGGACACCGGTTCAACCTGGACGAGGAGTACGGCTATCAGAAGTACACCAATTCTGACGACCTGCAGAAGGCCCTGTCCAGGCTCTACCGGGAGGACATCCTGCCCCAGGTGAAGGAGAAGGGCCTGTGTCTGACGGTGCTGACCCAGGTCAGTGACGTGGAGGACGAGACGAACGGCCTTGTGACCTATGACCGGAAGCTCGTCAAGGTCAACCGGGAGGAAATGCGTGCCATCGCCGCGGAACTTAAACAAATCTGAAGAATTCGCCCGTTGCGGAACAGGGAAAGCTGTGGTATAATACAAAAAGTTGCAGTTTACAGAGGTGTTTCGACGATACCTAAAACTCCAATTTCCAAATCTCTCTCCCAAAGGTGTATTGTAAATGCTGAAAAAGCTTCTGTTTGTTTTCTTTGTTTCCATGGTTCCTCTGATTGAGCTTCGGGGCGGCGTGCCCATTGCCATGGGTATGGGCATCCACTGGCTGCCGTCCATTGTGGTCTGTGCCATCGGCAATATGCTGCCGGTGCCCATCATCTATCTGTTTGCCCGAAAGGTGCTGCTGTGGGGGGCGGACAAGCCCGTCATCGGAAAATTCTTCACCTTCTGCATCGAAAAGGGAGAGTCCGGCGGACGGAAGCTCCGCAAGAAGGCAGGCCGTGGCGGTCTGTTCATTGCACTGCTGCTGTTTGTGGGCATCCCCCTGCCGGGCACCGGAGCCTGGACCGGCACTCTGGCTGCCAGCTTCCTGGATATGGGCTTCAAATCCACTACCGCCGCCGTTTCCCTGGGCGTGGTTATGGCGGGTGTGATCATGGCTGTCACCAGCTCCGGCGTGCTTGCCGTGCTGGGGTTTTAATGAAAGGAGAAATACATTATGTCCAACTGTCTGTTCTGCCGCATCGTCAGCGGTGAAATTCCCTCCACCAAGGTCTATGAGGACGAAATCTGCCTGGCCTTCCGGGACATCGCGCCCATGGCTCCCACCCATGTGCTGGTGATTCCCAAGGAGCATATCTCCGGCGTATCCGCAGTCACAGCTGAAAATGCCGCCATCGCCGGCCACTGCATCGCCGTCTGTGCCAAGGTGGCAGAGCTTGAGGGCCTGGAAAATGGCTTCCGTGTGGTGTCCAACTGCGGCGACGATGCCGGTCAGACCGTTCCCCACCTCCACTTCCACGTGCTGGGCGGACGGAAGCTGAGCCTGGAAATGGCTTGACAAATCCCGGAATCGGGCTATAATAGAAACAGATCGCAGAATAATCTCCTCTTCGGGGAGTCGGATGCATCCGACTGAGAGGGCGCTTGGTAGCGTCGACCCGCGAACCTGATACGGATCATGCCGTCGTAGGGAAAGATGCTGATATGGTGCTAGTGTAGTATCGCATTGTACTCGTGATAGACGGGATTACAATGCGGTACTATTTTTTATGGGACGCGGTTTTCTGAGGCCGGACACAGGGCCCGTGGAAGGTTGGGGAAACGCCCGTCCCGGAAGGAAAAATCATGTCAGTGAACAAAAATCATATGAAAACCCGGGCGCTCACCGAAGGCGCCATGCTTGTGGCTGCGGCTCAGATTCTGAGCTATGTAAAGCTCTACGAATTCCCCCACGGCGGTTCTGTCACACCGGCCATGTTTCCCATTCTGCTGTTTGCCCTACGCTGGGGCCTGGGCAGGGGACTGCTTGCAGGCTTTGTGTTCGGCCTTTTGCAGCTGATTTTCGACGGAGCCTATGCCTGGGGCTGGCAGAGCATGGTGCTGGACTATCTGCTTGCCTTCACCCCTTTGGGACTGGCAGGACTGTTCAAGGGGAAGGCCTGGGGCATTTTCCCCGGTACGGTGCTGGGCTGCGGCGCAAGATTTCTGGTGCATTACCTCAGCGGCGTGACCATCTACCGGATCAATATGCCCACGGAAATCCCTGGCTTCGGCGTTTTTGATGATGCGGCAGTTTATTCTCTGGTGTACAATGGCAGCTATATGCTGCCCTGCGCTCTGATCTCCCTGGCCATCGGAGCGGCACTGTATGTGCCCATGAAGCGGTACTTTGAGGGCCGGGATCTGCTGGCCTGAGCATACTTTTTTCGCCCCCGTCCGAAACCGGACGGGGGCGATTATGCTTGTATGAAATTACTGCTTCTCCAGCGTCCGGAACAGGAAGGTGACAACCTGAGCCCGGGTGCAGGGATTGGAAGGGGCGAAGGTGGTGGCGGAGGTGCCGGCGGTGATCTCATTCTCCACGGCCCAGAGGACGGGGATGTAGTAGTAGATGTCCTGGACAACGTCGGTGAAGGGGTTCTCCGTCTTTTCGGGAGCAGGCTCGCCCATGGTTCTCCACAGGAAGGTCACAACCTGGTCACGGGTACAGGGACGGCTGGGGCTGAACTGGTTGTTGCCGGTGCCGGCGGTGATGTTCTTTTCCACCGCCCACAGGACAGCCTTGTAGAAATAATCGCTCTGGGCAACATCGGTGAAGGGATTCTCGGTGGATTCCGGCTCCGGCTCACCCATGGCGCGCCACAGGAAGGTGACAACCTGGGCCCGGTTGCAGGTCACATTGGGGGAGAAGATGCCTTCGCCGGTGCCGACGGTGATGTTGTTCTCCACAGCCCACAGGACGGGGCCGGTGTACCACTGGTCGTCGGGAACATCGGTGAAGGGATTCTCCACAGGCTCGGAGGGTTCAGTGGGTTCGGAAGGCTCGGTTTCCTCAGGCTCGGAGGGTTCGGTAGGCTGGGAAGGCTCGGTTCCCTCGGGCTCGGAGGGTTCGGTGGGCTGGGAAGGCTCGGTTTCCTCGGGCTCGGAGGGTTCGGTGGGCTGGGAAGGCTCGGTTTCCTCGGGCTCAGAGGGTTCGGTGGGTTCGGAAGGCTCGGTTCCCTCGGGCTCGGAGGGTTCGGTGGGCTGGGAAGGCTCGGTTTCCTCAGGCTCGGAAGGCTCAGTGGGCTCCTCCTGGGGGAACTGGTCAATGACTGCCTGGAACACCTGGGCCATCACTTCGTGGCCTGCGGCATTGGGATGGAAGTCCAGATCCATGGGAACCATGGTGGCGTTGCACAGGTTCTCACTGCTTGCCTGGAAGGCGGAGAACACATCGGGCACCAGATAGCTGCCGCCCTCGGCGTTGGCCAGGATGGCATTGTTCAGCACCCGGGCGGCGGCGTCCATACTGGTGTTCACCAGGGTGTACAGGCCGGTGAAGAACCGGTAGGGGTTATACTGGGTGGGCAGCAGCACAGGAACCTGGGGATTGATGGCCCGGATGTAGTCCATCACCAGGTTCAGATTGGTGATGAATGTGTCTACCTCTGCCAGAAAATCCGCTCTCTGGGCGAAGGGGGGATTGGCCGGGGTGCCGTCACCCTGCATCACATCCATGGTGACAATCAGCAGGGGAATGTACCGGGGATCGGCGGAGTTTGCCATGATGACCACCACGTCATCGGGGACAATGGCAGGGGAATACATGGCGTTGTAGGCGGCGGTGACCACCTCATACAGCAGATCCAGCAGGTCATTGCCGCCGCAGGTGATGGTGATCAGATCGGCACGGGCAATCTCGCTGTCCAGGGCGCCGGTGGAAAGCGTATCGTACAGCACATCGGCGGTCAGACCGTTGACACCCTGGTTGTTCAGGGTATAATCATTGGTCTGGGCCAGAAGCTGGGGAAAGGCGCTCTGCCCCTCTTCCAGACGGGTGCCTGCGGTGATGCTGTCACCCAGGGCAAGGTAGGTCTTTTCCTCCACGGCCAGAATGCCGGGAATGGTTCCCAGAATCAGGCAGAAGCAAAGGATCAGACTGATGATTTTTTTCATAAAACAGTCCTCCTGTCATTTTCGATACAGTTTAATATATCACAATTTCCAGAGAATTACAATCCAAAGCGGAAAAACAGAGTGCGCCGAAGCGCACTCTTGGGATTGGATCGCTCAGTTGCCTCTGCCTGCGAAGATCCGCCGGAGGAGCTGTTCTTCGGTTTCGCCGGAGAAGCCGTCCCGGGCAAGCAGGATGCCCATTTTGTTCTCACACAGCAGAATCACCAGATGCCTGGAATACTTGACGGACAGAATCTGATCGTAGGGGATTTCCTTGTTCACACCGGTGCCGGTGATGACCAGGCGGTCTTCATAGAATCGGGTGAGCCGCTCTGCCCCGGGGCCGTGGGTCATTTCCTGGGACTTCCACATCCGCTTGACCTGGTTTCTGGGCAGCAGCACATTGCTCCACAGGATGATCAGCCCGAAGGGAATCAGGTAGGCCACCGTATGGATCAGACCGCCGCCGGACCGGATGGTGTAAGCGGCCACAGCCACCCAGATGGCGATCAGCGCCAGGGCGGCTTTCCGGGCACCGGCGCCGTAGCTGTCCCGGGAGATCCGGAGCATACCCTCCGTAAACAGAGGCTTGGTGATGACAAGCCTGTTTTCTGCCAGATGATCCATGGGAATCACTTCTCCCACAGGCCGTTGGGGTAGAAGCCTGCGTCGGTCTTTTCCTTCAGTGCGGCCATAACCACGGGCTTGTCGGCGGCATAGGTCACGCCGTACCACTTGTCGGGAGAGTGGAGAACCTGGACGGTGGCCTTGCCCTCTTCGATCAGCTCGGACACGGAGGAGGGCAGGAAGAACTCGGCCTTGCCGGGGTTCTTGCCCAGAACCTTATCCAGGAACGCGGGGAAACGGGCTTCGATCTCACCCAGGAAGCTGGGGGTGAAGCCCCACAGATTCATGGAAACGATGGTGTCCGCTGCCACCTGGGTCCAGCTGGCGCCGTCATCCTCGGTATAGTGGATGCCGCCGTCATACTTTTCGATCCGGGTCCGCTCGGTGACGGAGGTCAGGAGGCCCTGCTCGTCGCTGACGCAGATGCCCCGGGCCACATGGCCGTTGTCGGTGACGGTGTTGCCCAGCTCGTAGCCCACCATGCAGTAGCGGTACTTGTCATCGTCAGCATGGGTGGACAGGTAATCGTAGATGACCTTGAAGGCATCCCGGCCGTAGTAGTCGTCGGCGTTGATGACGGCAAAGGGGGCGCCGTCGATGGCCTCAGCCGCGCAGAGGACGGCGTGGCAGGTACCCCAGGGCTTCACACGGCCCTCGGGAACGGCATAGCCCTCGGGCAGCTTGTCCAGCTCCTGGTAGGCGTAGCGGATCTCCATGGGGCTGTTCTGCAGACGGGAATCCACAAGGCGCATGAAGTCCTCCCGGATGGCTTCCTTGATGATGATGACGGTGGTTTCAAAGCCTGCCTGATAGGCATCATAGATGGAGTAGTCCAGAATGGCCTCACCGTGGCTGCCCACGGGGTCGATCTGCTTCAGTCCGCCGTAGCGGCTGCCCATACCTGCGGCCATGACAACGAGAATCGGTTTTTTCATGGAGAATCGCTCCTTTATCACAGTAATTTTGAAAAATTGATTTGTAGTGGAAAAACACACAGAAGGTGTCTTATAATTGGATTATATCACGGTTTTCCGGAATTTCAAAGGCGGATTGTGCAAAGAGGAAGAATTCTCCGTTTGCAACAAAAGGGGCTTTTCACCGGGGGCAAAAACAATGATTTCGGTATCCAAACTGGTGAAAAATACCATCTCCGGGGGCCTGTTTTGGAAAAATGCACAAAAAACCGGAATGGGGAAAGGGGCGAAACGGAAAAGCTCCTTGCGCCGGGGAAAGGTGTGTGGTATAGTAACCGGGAAGTGTGCGTAACCAAGGAGGAAACTGTTATGGAAAACTATTTTGATCCGGATTCCTGGATCATGGTAAAGGTGTCGGAATTCGGCGACCTGATCATTGCCAATGTGCTGTGGCTACTCACATCCCTGCCCATCATTACTCTGGGTGCGTCTACCGCAGCGCTGTACAGCGTGGTCCGCACCCCCGGCGAGCGCCGGTATTCCGCCTCTGTGCTGAAAAACTATTTCCGGGCCTTCCGGAAGAATTTCAAACAGGGGACCGTTACCTTCCTGCTGCTGCTCCTGCCCGGGGCCCTGGCGGCGGTGAACCTGTTCCTGCTGCTGGCAGGAATGCTGGATGACGGCATGATCCGCTATGTGATCTGCGCCATTCCGGTGGTGCTGTTTCTGTTCCTGTGGAGCTATGTGTTTCCGCTGATGGCCCGGTTTGAAAATACGGTGAAGAAGACGCTGGTCAATGCGGTGCTGCTGTCGGTGGCCCATCTGCCCACCACCGTTCTGGTGACGCTCATCAATCTGATCCCCCTGGGGGTGCTGCTGTTTTTTACCGACTGGTTCTTTGGCTATGTGATATTGTGGATTCTGTTCGGCTTTGCCGCCATCGCAAAGGTCAATACCCTTCTGCTGGAACGGGTATTCCGGCGGTATGAAAACTGAAAAATGATCCGGGTCTGACCGTGCAAAGGGTCAGACCCGGTTTTTTACTTTTTGACAGGGCCGGTGGAGCCCCGGGTGATCAGCCGGGGGGAGTACTCGATCTTTTTCACCAGCATATGCATGGATGCGTCCTCGGGCATGATCCGGGCGGGAGAGTCCGGGTTGATCAGCATATCCACCGCAGCGTGGCACAGAAGCCGCAGATGATGCTCAATGGTGGTCAGGCCGGGGCTGCAGATCCGGGAGAGAAAAATATTGTCGAAGCTGCATACGGAAACATCCTCAGGCACCCGAACCCCTGCTTCGGAAAGGACGGTCAGAATGCCCAGAGCGGTCATGTCGTTGACTGCGATCAGCGCAGTGGCCTGGTAGGAGCCGGACAGGAACTGCTTTGCCAGCATCCGGCCGATGGTATATTCATAAGAGCCGTTGCTCTGCCGCAGATCCTGCTCCTGAAGGTCGGAAATCAGAAGCTCCAGATTATCTTCGATGAGGTGGACGGCCATCTGCCGGCGGATGCCCTCCAGCCGCTGGGAACGGGCCATGGTGAGCCGGTTCAGGGGCGTGGAGAGAAAGGCGATGTGCCGGTGGCCCAGCTGATACAGGTGGTCGGTCAGCAGGGCGCCTGCGTCAATGTTGTTCAGACCCACGGAGCAGACCGCCAGATTCTCCTGCTTCTCACCGATGATCACCGTGGGGACGGTGGCGCTGATCTGCTCCACCAGCTCCGGGATACTGGGCAGGAAGGCGTAGACGATGCCTGCCACCCGCTCGTTGACATGATGCTCCAGATAGTACCGCTCCATCTCCACGCTTCGGAAGGTGTTGCAGAGCATGACGTAGCAGCCTCTGGTCTGGGCGTACTCCTCGATGTGCTGGACAAGCTCAGGGTAGTAGGGATTCTCCATGGTGGGGGTGAACACCAGAAGCATGGAGGGGATGACCTTTTCCCGTTTTTTCCGCTGGGGCAGGACATAGCCCAGTTCCTTGGCCACGGCATGGACCCGATCTTTGGTTTCCTGACTGAAGGAGATCTTTTCGTTGCCGTTGAGGATCAGGGAAACGGCAGCCTGAGATACGCCGGCGGCGCGGGCAACGTCGCTGGAAGTCACTTTTTTCATGAACCGAAATCCTCCCTGGAATTGATTTTGGTGTAGCTAATATATATTTATATTATAATGCACGCAATGGGGATTTGTCAAATAATACTAATATCTATATGCTTTTTTTTGCAGGTTTTCGAAGGGGAAAACCTTGACAGTGTGTTTTTTCTCCGATATACTAAGACCAGAAAGCAATGAAGAAACTGTGAAATATTAGTGATAAAGTGTGGTTATAAAATGATAAATTCCGTACAGAATGAAGCCCTGCAGTCTGGGACCGGGAAGTCTGCGCGGCTGCTTGCATTGGGCGAACTGCTCATTGATATGATCCCGGGCAGCGAGGGTATGCTGATCCGTCAGGCAGGCCCTGTGATCAAGACCGCCAGTGGCTCCGCCGGTATCGTGGCCTGTGCCATGGCCATGCTGGGCGGCAACGGCGGCTTCATCGGCCGCATCGGCCGGGACAGCCTCAGCGTCCTGGCGCGGGATACGCTGCAGGAATACGGCGTGGATATGTCCCATGTGGCGGTATCCGACGAAGGCCAGCTGGGCCTTGCATTCCTGGAATATACGGACAGCGGCCGGAACTACCAGTACTACCGTACCAACTCTGTGGGCAGCCTGCTGAGCCCGGAGGAGCTGGATGAAGCCTACATCGCCAGTGCCTTCGCGGTCCACTATCCCGGTATGCTGCTGGAGCTGACCCCACAGATGCGCCAGTCCTGCCTCCGCATGGTGGAGATTGCCCACCGGAACGGCGTGCTTGTGTCCTTTGACCCGAACATCCGCAGAGAGATCGCCGCCAATGCCGAAGCCCGTGCCCGGCTGTGCGATGCCATGTCCACCGCCGATATCGTAGCCCCCACACTGGAGGAGGGCCGGATGATCACCGGCAAGGAATCCATAGCAGATGTACTCCGTGCCATCCACGCCATGGGCCCGAAGATCGTTGCCCTGACTCGGGACAAGGACGGCGCTGTGATCAGCGACGGCACCCAGGTGGCTGTGGCCCACGGCATCAGCATTCAGGCCGTCGATCCCACCGGCGCAGGTGACAGCTTTGCCGCTGCGCTGTGCGTCGGCGTTCAGGAAAAGATGCCCATTGACCGGCTGGCCTGCTTCTGCAACTGCACCGGCAGCTTTGTCTGCACCAAAAAGGGCGCCGTCGGCATGGCCCTGCCCACCCGAGCAGAGGTGGAGGAAATGATGGCCTCCGGCGTCTGCACCGTGGAACTGACCACCCTGGAAGAAATGTAATCCATCACCGGAAAGGGGCTCGCTGAGTCCCTTTCTGCTGTGAATCAAGAAAGGAAACTGATTATGTCTAATCTGAAAGAACGTCTGAGAAACGGCGAACAGGTTCTGGGCACCATGGTGACCACCTTCGCCTCCCCCGATATCGCCAAGATCATCCAGGCCTGCGGCTTCGATTTTATGATCGTGGACTGCGAGCATGGCTCCTTCACCACCCGTGAGGTCGCCAACATCATCGCCGTTGCCCGGGGCATCGGAATGCCCACGCTGGTCCGCATTCCCGAGATGCGCCGTGAGCACGCCCTGAAGTTCATGGAGATGGGTGCCAGCGGTCTGCTGCTGCCCAACACCGAGTCTGCCGAGCAGGCCAAGATGCTGGTGGACTGCACCAAGTACGCCCCTCTGGGCCACCGGGGTGTTTCCCTGTCCCGTCCCCACACCGATTTCGCCAAGGTCAGCGGCGCTACCTATATGCCCAAGGCCAATGACGAGACCATTCTGATGTGCCAGATCGAGTCCCGGAAGGGCGTTGAGAACGTTGAGGAGATCATCGCTGTGGAGGGCATCGACGTTGCCTTCATCGGCCCCAACGACATGACCCAGGACTATGGCATTCTGGGCCAGTTTGAGCATCCCGAGATCGTTGCCGCCTTCGAGCGGATTATTGCCGCCGCACAGGCCAACGGCAAGTGGGCCGGCGCGCACTTCGGCGGTGCCGCACCTCTGAAGCCCTGGCTGAAAAAGGGTATGCAGATCAATATGTGGAACAGCGACAACGGCCTGCTGGCTCTGGGCGCTGCCGCCATCACCGAGCTGCGCTGAAAGGAGATCAAACCATGAAAATCGTTGTTCTGGACGGATATACCGAAAATCCCGGCGATCTGAGCTGGGAGGAGCTGGGCAAGCTGGGTGAGCTGACCGTGTACGACCGGACTGCCGAGGATCAGATCCTCAGCCGGATCGGTGACGCTGAGATCGTCATCACCAACAAGACCCCTCTGACCCGTGCCACCATGGACGCCTGCCCCAATATGCGCTACATCGCCGTTCTGGCCACCGGCTACAACGTGGTTGACGTTGCCGCTGCAAAGGAGAAGGGCATCCCCGTTTCCAATGTTCCCACCTACGGCACCGCTTCCGTGGGTCAGTTCGCCATTGCCATGCTGCTGGAGATCTGCCACCATGTGGCCCACCACAGCCAGACCGTCTTCGAGGGTAAGTGGAATTCCTGCGCTGACTGGTGCTACTGGGATTACCCCCTGATCGAGCTGGACGGCAAGACCATGGGCATCATCGGCTTCGGCCGAATTGGCCAGACTACCGGCAAGATCGCCAAGGCCATGGGCATGGAGATCCTGGCTTACGATGCCTTCCCCTCTGAGTCCGGCAAGGCCATTGCCGAGTATGTGGATCTGGACACCCTGCTGGGCAAGTCCGATGTGGTTGCCCTCCACTGCCCCCTGTTCCCCGAGACCCAGGGCATCATCAACAAGGACACCATCGCCAAGATGAAGGACGGCGTGATCCTGCTGAACAACTCCCGGGGCCCCCTGATCGTGGAGCAGGACGTGGCCGACGCTCTGAACAGCGGCAAGATCTACGCCGCAGGTCTGGACGTTGTTTCCACCGAGCCCATCAAGAATGACAACCCCCTGCTGAAGGCAAAGAACTGCTTCATCACCCCTCACATCTCCTGGGCACCCAAGGAGAGCCGCCAGCGGATCATGGACTGCACCGTGTCCAACGTGGCAGCCTTCCAGTCCGGCGCACCTGTGAATGTGGTCAACAAGTAAATCCGTATCCCCCTGCCGGGTGCTTCCCCGGCAGGGGGATTTTTTGCGGAAAAAGCCTCCCGCGGAGAGCCGCGGGAGGCTTTGCGTATGGAATTACAGCTCCACGATCCTGCGCTGGGTGTGGGACTCCAGGGCGGCGGTGAGCAGACGGTGGCTCAGCTTGGCCTCATCGGGACGGAAGCAGCCGAAGGCGCAGGGCAGACCTCTCAGCTCGCTGACGAAGGCGGCGAACATCTGCAGCAGGGAGTCGGAGAAGCCGAACTCGAAAATGGAACCGGTGATCACGGGGAACTGGGTTCTCTGGCCGATGACCAGACGGGCCCAGGCCTGCTCCCGGCCAACGGCCTGGGTGTAGCGGATGGCGTTGGGATCGTCGGAGGTGAATTTGGCGCTCATGTTCAGGCCGTAGATCTCGTATTCCACGGTATTGGTGCAGCCGGGGGCCATGCGCTTCATTTCCAGCTGCATGGGGAACACATCGCCGGCGGCGTTGGTGGTGCCGCACATGACCATGGCGTTGTCCCAGGTCTCGCAGGGAACCATGTTGCCATCCTGGTCGGGGCGCTCTTTGGCGATGTTTGCCAGATAAGCACTGACGGTCTTGGGCACAAAGCCCAGACGGAAGGGCAGATGCTGGGTGTGGATGCCCAGGTCGCCCATGCAGCCGTACTCGCCGTTGGCGGCCTTCATGCGCTTCCAGTTGATGGGCTTTTTCAGATCCATGTCGGAGGAGTGCTTGATGGTGAACTTGGCCTCGATGATCTGGCCGAACTTGCCCTCCTCATACCACTTGACCATCTGCTGGACGGCGGGGTAGAAGGGGAATTCGCTGGCGCAGCGGACGAAGACATTGGGATTCTCCGCCATGGCGGCTTCAATCTGCTCCATGGCAGCCAGATCCATGCCGAAGGGCTTCTCGCCGATCAGATGCTTGCCGGAGCGGATTACGTCGCAGTAGACCTTGGCGTGAAGATGATGGGGAACGGCGCAGTAGACCGCCTCGATCTCGGGGTTGCGAAGCATTTCCTGGTAGTCGTGGTAGAAATACTTGGTGTCGGGAACCTGACGGAACCAGTTCAGGTTGTCATCGTTCAGGTCGCAGGCAGCCAGGATCACGGGGCGGGGCAGGTCGCCCAGCAGGTGGAGCCAGCGCATGGAAACACTGGCAAACTCTCGGCCCATGAGGCCGCAGCCGATGACGGCGAAATTCACATTCTTCATAGCGGACGCTCCTTACTTGGCGGCAGTCTTGTTGAGGGCCAGGGCGAACAGCTTCAGCAGCTTGTCAGCCATGGTGGGGGTGGTGATCAGGGGCAGCTTGGTCAGCGCCACGGGGGGACAGTTGGGCTTGTAGGTCTGGGCACTGACATCCACGCACAGTTCCTTGTTCATGATGCCAGTGAACTTGACCGCATCCTCCACGGTGGCGAAGCAGATGGCGGTCATGTGGGCGTCGCCCTCCACGCCGATGCAGATCTCGGGATAATTCTTTGCCAGGGCAACGGTCTGATCGTGGTAGTACTTGCCGGATTCGGAGATGAAGGCTTCGTTGGCATTCAGGAACTCCATGGTGATCAGGTATGCCAGGCTTGCCAGCT
The DNA here is from genome assembly GCA_017506735.1 of Oscillospiraceae bacterium. Taxonomy (GTDB): domain Bacteria; phylum Bacillota; class Clostridia; order Oscillospirales; family Oscillospiraceae; genus Faecousia. The sequence goes on from JAFVMW010000051.1 coordinate 15,076, forward strand.
CCTCCTGGCCGTTGGTGACCAGGGCGCCGAACTGGCTCAGGCTGTCGAAGGCGCCGCTGACCAGGATCTTGCTGGCAGGATACTCGCCGCCGGGGAAGCCCTTGCCCACGGAAACGAAATCGGGGCGGATGCCGTACTTCTTGAACAGGAAGCAGCCGTCATACCAGGCGCAGCTCTGGATCTCGTCGCAGAGGACGGGGGTATCGGTTTCCCGGCAGATGCGGTAGACCTCCTGCAGGTACTCCTCGGACAGGCGGATGCCGCCGTAGTTCATCAGGATGATCTCATGGCAGAAGCCTGCGGTCTTGTACTTGCCGGTATTGTACTGCTGGGCAATTCTGCGGAAGCCTTCGGCATCGTTGATGGGCACGGAGACCACCTTGTAGATCTCACTGCCCTCGCAGGCGGCGTAGAAGCCGGGCCACAGGCCACGGAGGGTCTGGGCCAGAACGGTGGTGCCGTGGTAGTTGCCGGTGATGCCGCCGGCGTTGTCGGCCATGATCAGGAACACGGGGGTGCGGCCCTCGTAGGGAGCCTTTGCGCCGTCCAGGCTGTAGAACCGGGACAGCATCATCTTCAGAGCGGCCTCGCAGGCCAGGGAGCCGGTTTCCAGATTGATGACGGAGGTCAGCACGCCGGGCTCCTTCTTTGCGATGATCTCATCCAGCCGGGGATCGGCGGGATCCATGGAGTTGACGCAGGCGATGAGCTTGCGCTCCAGGGTACGGGTGATGAAACCGCGGGTGTTGTTGTGGGTGGCGTTCAGGATGCCCAGGGCCCGGGCGTTGTCGATGAGTCGGTAGCCGGGGAACTGGTGGCCCAGGGGGATCTGATAATGCTCGCTCTTGCCGGCGAAGTAGAGCTTGCCGCCCTCGCCAAGGCGGAACACGCCCTGGCCGCCCAGGGGAGCCATGTCGCTGTGCTGGGCTGCGCCGTAAGCGCCGGTGGGTGCGCCGGTCTCGGTGTTTTCAAAGGCAGGGATCAGGGACTGGCCCACCAGATCCATCAGCTCTTCCTGCCGCTGGGCAAAGGACTGGGGATAGAACTCCACCTTTTCGCTGGCGATGGCATAGAGCTCGTCGTAGGATCTGCCGCTGAGCAGGCTCTTGGCCCGGCACACGGAGGCAATGTAGCTTTCGCCCAGAAGGTCGATGAGGGAACGGGAAATGTTCTGAATCATATCTGTTTCTCCTTATATCAGACGGATACAAACTCAATGCCGATGAGACGGCACAGAAGACGGACACGGTCGGAGCAGTCACCCAGCACCACAGTCTCGTGGTGGGTGCCACCCTGCTCCAGCCAGGACTTGACGCACTGGCGGACGCCGGAATCGGGACGGAAGAACATATAGGGCATATCACACTTGCGCAGATCGCACTTGTCCAGAATCTGGCCTTTGGAGAACACCAGACGGAAATGGTCGCCGCCGGTGTGTACCAGGCTCATGACGCAGGCAGGGCCGGGCTCGGGGGCGAAAATGGGGGTGGGAGGATTGGACAGGCCGCCCTCGTTGAACACCCGGTCCATCAGGAATGGCTTCCGGTCCTTGCGGGCGGTGGCGTAGTTGCCCTCGCCGGCGTGGCACAGAAGGATGGCCTCCCGCTTCAGGTCCATCATGTACATTTCGCTGAAGTTTGCCTCACCCCAGAGCTGCACCATGGCAGCCATCAGCATGGCGGTGGTGGCGTCGCCCTCGGCGGCGTAGCCGTAGCCGTCGGCCATCAGACTGGAAGCGGCCAGCAGCGGCAGCTGGGTGTAGCGGCCGTCGGCGCCGAACTCATCAAAGTGGATGGTGTAGCCGGAGTAGCCGTTTGCTTCCAGATAGCGCCTGATGCCGATGTACATCCGGACGGCCTCGGCGTGGCGTTCATCGGGCATCTGGGGATCCACATCAAAGATCTCCCGTTCCGCAGCTACACGCTGTGCCACCTCTTCGGGGGTGACGGTGTCGCAGAATTTGGTGACGGTGCCGATGGAGTCGTAAACGAACTCGGGGCCGATCTTCTTGTAGACCGCCATGTCGTCGGTGATCACGTCGCCCATGCCGGGGAGCTTTCCGATGATGCCGATCTTCATCTTTTGCAGGGCCCGGACGGTCTTGGCGGCGGCGCCGAAGTCGGAGACGAACTTGCTCAGCTCGCCGCCGAAGCGGCTGCCGGCAAAGAAGGCGCAGGGGATGCCGGCCCGGAGCAGGGCGTTGGCGTTGTCCTGGGAGCCGTGGATGCCCTGATTGACGGTGAGCTCCAGCTCCTCAAAGTCGTCGCCAACAGTCTCGTCAGGCTGGACCAGAGCCAGGGCCAGGGGCAGATGGTTGCGCTGCATGGCCCGGATCAGATACTGGCCGGGGGAGTAGCTGCACAGCAGAATCAGAATGCCGTCCAGATCGGCGGCGTTGTAGGCGGCGGTGAGTTTCTCAATGTCCGACCGGTTCAGGGCGATCTTGGGGAAGGTGAAGTCAGCGGTGTCCTGCAGGGAGGCCAGAACCTCCTGGACATAAGCAGTCTGCTGGGCGGTGATGCCGGGGAACAGGGGCTCGTAGGCTTCCAGCATCAGTGCCAGAACGCCCAGCCGGGGCTTGCGGTTCATTTCCATAGGATATTCCTCCTTGATCAGAACAGAGGCTTTACAGCGGTGTAGAGGTTCTTATACAGACGGTAGGCCTTGTCGCAGGCTTCTGCGTTGGCTTTGCTGGGGATATAGATGCCGCCGGCTTCGGTCTGGGGACGGGTGCCGGGCTCCAGCAGGCCGGTGCCCCAGGCAGCCAGCAGTGCTGCGCCCATGGCGGTGGCTTCGCTGCATCCGGCGGCCCGGAAGGTGCGGTGGCAGATATCGGCCTTCATCTGCAGCCACAGGGGACTGCGAGAACCGCCGCCCAGGGAGTAGATCCGGTCAACGGGGCAGTTCAGGTCTTCCAGCATTTCGAAGAAGTCCCGGACCAGGAAGCAGATGGACTCCATGACGGCCCGGCCGAAGTGGGCCCGGGTGGTGCCCAGACCGGCACCGAAGAAGCAGGCCTTGGCCTCGGGGCAGCTGTCGGGATCCACGGAGCCGGACAGGAAGGGCAGGAACACAAGCCCCTCGCAGCCGCAGGGAACGGCTTCCACCTCTGCGTCCAGAGCGGCGAAGCCGGCACGGCCTCCGGGCAGATCCTTGCAGAACTCGTTGCGGAACCACTGAAGGGCCATGCCGCCGGTGTTGCCGATGGGCAGGTAGATGAACTTGCCGGGCAGGGCGTGGCGGTAGACGGTCACATGGTGGCCCTCGGCGAAGGTGGGCTTGGCGGTGGCGGCGGCCAGCACCAGGGCTGCGCCGGTGGTCTCGGTGACGGTGCCGGGCTCGGTGCAGCCGCCTGCCAGGGCGGCGGCGGTCTGATCCATGGCACCGGTGGTGACGGGGATGCCGGGCTCCAGGCCCAGTGCTGCGGCGGTGGCATCGGTCAGGGGGCCGACGAAGGCACCGCACTCCATCAGCTCGGGGAGCTTCGCAGGATCGATGCCTGCCAGGGCCAGGCCCTCTTCCCAGTAGCCGTCGGTGTTCAGGTCGAACCAGCCGGTGGAGGTGGCCAGGGCCTTTTCACAGACCATCCGGCCGGTGAGCCACCAGAGCAGGTAGTCCTCCAGCAGCAGGAACTTGTGGGTCTTTTCATAGAGGTCGGGATGCTTCAGACGGAACCAGACCAGCTTTGCCAGGGGCAGGGCACCGGAGATCTCCGGCAGACCGGTGGTGCGGTAGAAATCCATCTCATGGATGAGTGCCCGCAGGGCAGCGGCTTCTTCTTCGGCCCGGCTGTCCAGCCACACCAGGAACCGGTGCAGGGCGTTGCCCTCCCGGTCCACGGGCACCAGCGTCTCACCCTGGGTGGTGACGCTGATGGCGGCAACCTGACAGCCCTGGGCGCGGCTCAGTGCGTCACGCATACCGTCCCGGGCAGCCCGGAGATATTCCTCCGCCCGGGCCTCCACCAGAGGGCCTTCGGCGAAGAGCTCGTACTCCTGGACGCTCCAGGAGATCATTTCCATTTTTGGGGTGAACAGGCACACCTTCACAGAGGTGGTGCCCATATCGAAAACGGCGATGCAGTTCTTGTTTGTCATGGCTGCTTATGCCTTTCCGTCGCTGCCGAAGACCTTGATGTGATGCATGGTCTCCCGCTTCACGGCCTCGGCCACGATGGGCATCAGCTCGAAGGCACCGGTCTTGTCGGTGAAGGCGGCCTGGGCGGCACGGGCGGCGGTCAGATTGTTGTGGGTGAAGATGTTGATCTTGGAGATGCCGCCGGCAACACAGGCGCGGAAATCGTCGTCGGACAGGCCACTGCCGCCGTGGAGCACCAGGGGGACCCGGCAGGCACCGGCGATGGAGCGCAGGCAGTCCAGATTCAGCACGGGCTTCTCCTTGTAAACGCCATGGGCGGTGCCGATGGCAACGGCCAGCGCGTCGCAGCCGCTTTCCTCGGCGAACTGCAGTGCGTCCTCGGGCTGGGTGTAGATGCTCTGGTTGATGGCTTCCTCGGCGGAGCCGTTGGAGCCCACATGGCCGATCTCGGCCTCCAGGGAGCAGCCTGCGGCGTGGGCCTTCTTCACCATCTGGCGGGTGCGGCTGACGTTCTCTTCGAAGGACAGCATACTGCAGTCATACATGACGGAAGTGTAGCCCAGGCGGATGGCTTCCTCCACCAGATCGGGGTTGAAGCCGTGGTCAAAGTGCAGGCATACGGGAACTTTGGCCCGCTTTGCCATGCCCAGCATCATATCGGCGTACTCAGCCAGGGTGGCGCCGGGCAGCAGGCTCTCGCCGGGGCCGATGATCACGGGGGAATTCAGCTCCTCTGCGGCGGCGATGATGCCCTTGGTCATTTCCAGGGTGACGCAGTTGAACAGACCGACGGCATAGTGCTTTTCCCGGGTGTCGGCCAGAATGGTTTCCAGATTGACTAACATAATGATGATCCTCCTTTTTATTATGAAAACGTATCAGTATTCAATGGGAACGAAGCGGCCTTCCAGGTCGGACTGCTTGGCAGCCAGACAGGCGGCGGCACTTGCCAGGCCTGCTCCCAGATGGGACTGGGCAGGTTTGCCCTCCAGCACATCCAGGAAGTCCAGGGCCAGCCGCTCGTCGCCGCCGAAGTGGGCACCGGCAGGGAAGGTGAATTTGTGGTTGACGGTCTGGGGGGACAGGTAGTCATCGAACCGGATCTCGGCGGTGTAGAAGTCGAATTCGGCGCTGCCCTTGGTGCCGATGAGACGGCAGCCCCGGCGGCCGGCACTCTTTTTGACCACGAAGTTCTGGTTGTAGCTGATGAGCATACCGCTTTCGGTGGTGTAGATGACGCTGGCGCCGTCCTCGTTGCCGGTGTCCACGGCGAAGCAGCAGGCATCGCCGGTCACGTCCTCCTTCAGCAGGTTCTTTACCACGAAGCTGCTTTCGGTGCAGGTCCGGTATTCGGGACAGTCGGGGCAGTGCAGACCTGCGGGACGGTCGCCCTTGAAGTGGAGCTTTGCGGTTTTGGCGCAGACGGATACGGGAAGCTCACCGGTGAGGAAATTGATGTAGTCGATGTCGTGGGTGGATTTCTGCAGGAACAGGCCGCCGGTCTCGCTGGGATCCCGGTACCAGCTGTGGTAGTACACGCTGCCGTAGGGCACATTGTTGATGGCCTGCACCATGGTCAGCTTGCCCAGCACGCCGCTGTCCACGATCCGCTTCATCTCCAGCACGATGGAGGAAAGCCGCAGGGGGAAGGAGACTACGCACTTGTGTTCCTTGCCCTGAGCGGCGGCCCGGAGCGTGGTATACTGCTCCCGGGTGATGCTGACGGGCTTCTCCAGGAACAGGGGCAGGCCCATTTCCAGAACCTTGCAGGCATAATGGGTGTGCAGGGAGCAGCGGGTGCCGATGAACACGCCGTCCAGGTCTTCCCGGGCAAGCATCTGCTCAGCGTCGGTATAATAGTGGGTGTTGGCGAAGTAGGGGTCGTTTGCCAGGCCGGGAGCGATCTGCTCCCACCGGGGATCCGCGATGGCGGCAACGGTGATGGGGGCTTCCAGGGTCCGGAAGGCGGTCATCATCGTTTCAGAGCGAAGGCCGTAGCCGATAAAGCCGATGCGTTTCATAAGAATTGAACCTCCAATATTTATGCCCCGGAAGGGGGGAAATCCAGAAAAAACCAGTCATTGTAACGTTATTTGCGCCGCAGAAGTGGGGTGGGCGGAAAACAGGGGACTAATAAAAAAGAATATAAGTAATAAAAAACAGAAGTTTATTGTCTAAATTAACTAAAAAACCAGGTTCCAATTTTGCAGGGTCGAATGCTTGACACCCCTTAGAATTACTGGTATAGTCTAATTGTACCGCGTGTTTCCAGGATTATTGTGCCAGATACCCCAGTAAAAGTCAAGGGGCTACCGGAAATAATCTGGAAGAGAGAGGTTCATCAGTGAAAACTGATAAAAGCTAATAAAGGGAGGCTAAACAATGGAAAAGACGGTGGCGGCTCCCCGGTTGCCGGGTAAAAATCGTTCGCCGGTAAGCAGATTTCTTGCTTACGTGAAAAAGTACTGGTTCCTGTATCTGCTGATTCTGCCTGGTTTTGCGTGTATGGCTGTGTTCAACTACGCTCCCATGTACGGTATTCAGCTGGCATTCAAGGAATATTCCCCCCGCGCAGGTATCTGGGGCAGTGAATGGATCGGTCTGGAGAACTTCTACCGGATGTTCAGAGATCCCAATTTCATCCGGGCATTCCGCAATACCATCCTGATCAACCTGTACAGCCTGGCATTCGGCTTTACCTTCAATGTGTTCCTGGCTCTGATGATCAACGAGCTGAAGCTGCGCAAGGTCAAGCCCATCATCCAGACCTGTGTGTATCTGCCCTACTTCCTGTCCTGGGTCATCTTCGCCGGTCTGGTACAGGTGTTCCTGGAGTACCCCTCCACCGCTGACGTGGGCGGCGTGGTCAACCAGGTCATCCAGGGTCTGGGCGGTGCGCCCATCGACTTCCTGAAAGAGCCCAAGCTCTTCCGGACCATCCTGGTGGTGACCAACATCATCAAGAGCGCCGGTTACTCCACCATCGTTTATCTGGCTTCCCTGTCCGGCATTGATCCTGCCCTGTACGAGTCTGCTCAGATTGACGGCGCAAACCGCGGCCAGATGCTGTGGAATATCACCATCCCCCGCATTCTGCCCAGCATTATGATCACCTTCATCCTGCAGGTGGCCAGCCTGTTCAGCTCCAACTTCGACCAGGTCTACAACCTGTACAACAACTACGTTATCTCCACTGGTGACGTGCTGTCCACCTACATCTACCGGATCTCTCTGGGCGGCGGCACCGACTTCGAACTGTCCACTGCCATGAACCTGATCCTGAATGTGATGGGTCTGGTGGTCGTTCTGGTCACCAACAAGTATGTGGAGAAGCTGGACGTTCAGGGTATTTTCTAAAGAAAGGAGAACCGCGAAATGAGTTCCAATTCCATCAAGCCCCCCCGCCGCACCATGCTGCAGCGCTTCGGTTTCAACTTCTATGACGTTTTTGTGCTTCTGTTTTGCGCCTCCTTTGCACTGCTGTGCGTCTACCCCATGTGGTACGTCGCTGTGGCTTCCGTCACCCCCTACGGTGAGTTCATCAAGGGCGGCCTGATGCTGTGGCCCAGAGGCGGCGTGGACCTGCAGTACTACCAGGCCATCTTCGGCACCAAGTCCTTCATCAACAGTATGTGGATCTCCGTGTCCAAGACGGTCATCGCAACTGTCCTCAGCGTCATCGTCACCTCTACCATGGCTTACGGCGTGTCCAAGAGCCACATCAAGGGCATGAAGTTCATCAACGCTCTGGTGGTGTTCAACCTGTTCTTCTCCGGCGGTCTGATCCCCCAGTATATGCTCTACAAGGATCTGAACCTGCTGAGAAACTACTGGGTCATGGTCATCCCCGGCGCACTGAATATCACCTACTTCATCATCATGCGCAACTACTACTCCTTCTCCGTGCCCCATGCGCTGGAGGAGGCTGCCCAGATCGACGGCTGCACCGAAGTGGGCGTGTTCTTCCGGATCGTTACCCCCATCTCCAAGAGCATGCTGGCTGCCATCTCCCTGTTCATCGCCGTCATCAACTGGAATGACTACTACAACTACATGATGTTCATCTCCAACAAGACCGAACTGCAGCCTTACGCCTGGGTGCTGCACCGGATGCTGACCGACCAGACCATGATGAACCAGGTCCGAAACGGCGCCGTCAGCATGGGCATCGCAACGCCCCCTCCCCCCATGGCACTGCGTATGGCCTGCATCATCTGCGCCATGCTCCCCATCATGTGCGTGTACCCCTTCCTGCAGAAGCACTTCACCAAGGGCATTACCCTGGGTGCTGTCAAGGAGTAACACCTGTCCGTTGTTAATACCGAAAACGGTATGAACATAAAAACGAAGAAACAATCTTAAGGAGGAAAAAACATGAAGAAGACCCTGTCTCTGCTGCTGGCAGTCATCATGCTGATGTCTGTTCTGGCAGGCTGCGGCGAGAAGAACCCTGAGACCACTGCTCCCAAGGGCGATGCCCCCGCTAACAACCCTGTTGAGACCACCCCTGCTGAGATCACCAACGCTGACCGTGAGAACGTCACCATCCGTTTCGCACAGTTCGGCAACTCCGTTGACGATGTCGACGGCATGGCCAACGATCCCATCAAGCAGGCCATCGAGGCTGCTGTCAATGTGACCCTGGAGTACGACACCGGCGTTGACGGTTTCGACGACCGTATGCAGACCGAGCTGTTCACCGGCGGCGCTGCAGAGCTGTTCCCCACCTGGGGCGAGACCGACAAGATCGCAAAGTGGGCAGAGGAAGACCTGGTTTACAACATTGCTGAGATCATCAATGCTGAGCCCGAGCGTTACCCCTACCTGTACGCTATGATCAACACCGAGGAGTACAAGGCTTACAACGCTCTGTACACCGGCGATCCCGAGGCTGCTTACGCCATCTACTCCGTGGCAGCATTCGCTGATCCTTCCTTCAACGGCGCTCCCATCTACAACACCGCCATCCTGAACGAGATCAACGGCGGCAAGGTTCCCGCAACTGTCGAAGAGTTCATCAACTTCGTCAACAACTGCGGCGCCAACGGCTATGTCGGCTGGTGGCCCCGTAACAACAAGCTGACCAACTGGGGTGTCATCGACGCTATGATGGCCCGTCCCCAGGGCACCAGCATCATCGCTCCCAGCGGCGACGCATGGGCAGGCTTCGTTTCCAACGGCAAGATCGGTACTGCTGACGAGTACTGGACCCTGGCTACCACCTCCGATGCTTCCAAGGAAGTCATCAAGCAGCTGGCTGCTATGTACAAGTCCGGCGGTCTGGACTCCGGTCTGGGCGTCAAGGGCGACTTCGACGATGCATACTCCGACTTCGCAGCCGGCAAGCTGGCTTCCTATGACAACGGCTTCGGCTTCCCCCTGCAGTTCTCCTCCTTCCTGGCTAACCCCTGGAAGTCCGCTCATCCCGAGGGCACCATCGCTGACCTGACTCAAGGCGTTGCTCTGACTCACAACGGCAGCTACGGCTCCACCTACACCACCGGTACCTGGATCGGCGCTCACTACTTCATCCCCACTTCCTGCGAGTACCCCGAGCGCGTTCTGGACCTGGTTGAGTTCCTGGCAAGCGCTGAGGGTCAGGACCTGATGCACAACACCGTGAACTACGAGTTCAACGCTGAGGCTGGCTCCGACTACTGGAACGGCATCAACATCGCTTACGGCTATCAGGACGGCCGCTGCAAGTACGTCTGGTTCTCCTACCTGTTCTCCGGCACCGAGTACCAGGTCGACTTCACCAACAACGACTGGTGGACCGCAGTTTCCAAGCCCATCGACAACTCCAACAACTGGGCTACCGAAGAGAACGCTGCTGCTTACGACTACGCTGCAAGCGTCATCGACACCTTCGTTGACGAGGTTGTCTACTACCTGCCCGCATACTATAACATGATCTCCCTGCCCGGCGAGGCTGCTGAGATCCGTACCAAGATGGCTGATATCACCAACCAGTACCTGACCCAGATGATCGGCGGTCAGCTGGACATCGAGGCTGCATGGCCCAACTACGTTGCTGAGTACGAGGCTGCCGGCGCTGCTGAGCTGGAGCAGATGGTCAACGAAGCCATCGCTGCTGCCCGCGAGAACGGCTAATACGCTGCCATCGGCACTGATTTCTGAGTAACTTTTCTCCCTCCGCGCCCCTTCGGGGGCGCGGAATTGGGGAAAACCTACCGACTCCTGACACCTTCGGTCACTGTATTCGCCCATCCACTCCCACAGTCCCATCAATTCGTAAATCCCGGAGCGGCCCAGGCCGCCGCCGAGACCATATAAAAGAAAAACAACATATTTGTCTGAAACAGGAGGATATTCTTATGTCCAAAGTCGCAAAGCTGTCCGATCCCTCCGGCCGCGGTAAGGTCGCAGGCTATGACGTAACCTTCCCCACCATGCAGCACCGCTACACCCAGGAAGAAATCGACGCTGTCGTTAAGGTCATGACCCCCAACGATGACGGCGAGATGCCCGGCCAGACCCAGGGCAAGTACCTGGAGCAGTTTGAGAAGGACTTTGCTGCATTCGTCGGCTCCAAGTACGCTTTCGGTGTGAACAACTGCACCAACGCACTGAAGCTGGCTGCCATCTTCTGCCACATCAAGCCCGGCGACGAGGTCATCATCCCCGGCTATACCTACTGCGCTTCCGCCATCCCCTTCGGCGATCTGGGCGCAAAGATCGTCTGGGCTGATATCAACCCCTACACCTGGACCATCGATCCCGATGACTTTGAGCGTAAGATCACTCCCAAGACCAAGGCTGTTGTCTGTGTCCACCTGCTGGGCATCCCCTGCGACATGAAGAAGATCATGCCCATCGCCCGCAAGCACGGCCTGTACGTCGTTGAGGACTGCGCCCAGGCTATGGACTGCACCATCGACGGCCAGCACGTGGGTACCTTCGGTGACTTCGGCTGCTTCAGCTTCCACTCCGCCAAGACCATGACCACCCTGGGTGAGGGCGGTATGTTCATCTGCCAGGATGACCAGATCGCACACAACGTCCCCGGCATCCGTCACAACGGCCTGTGTGCATACCAGGGCGAGCGTGAGCGCTACTGGGTCCCCGCAATGAGTTGCGTCGACGAGTTCCTGGAGGACCGCTGGCCCCAGAACTTCTGCCTGGGCGAGGCACAGTGCGCACTGGGCTCCGTGCAGCTGAAGAGCGTCTACTCCAACAACGAGATCCTGCGCGCGCAGGATGCCCGCATCCGCGCCGCTCTGGCTGATCTGCCCGAGATCTCCTTCCCCGGCATCGTGGAAGGCGGCCGCTATGTCGTCCATCAGTACGTCATGCACTATGACGGCAGCGCCTACGGCAAGAACCGCAACGACCTGCTGGATCTGCTGACCGGCAAGTACCGCGTCCGTGCCATCGTGCAGTACTACCCCCTGTACCGCTTCCCCCTGTTCCAGAAGAAGGGCATGGGCGCTTACGACTGCCCCGTCCTGGACAAGTGGTGGGATGACTCCTTCTCCTTCCCCTGGTGGTGCGGCGTTGACGATCCCGAGGGCACCAACGAGAAGATCGACCTGATGTGCGAGCGCCTGAGAGCTGCCGTTCTGGAGCTCCGCGGCTAAGATTCCATCGGATCCCCTGATATAACACAATAACGGCCGGGAAGATGCGGCCCGATGTCTTTCCAGAAGGACGCAGATCGGTTCGCTCTTTCCGGCCCTTTCTGTAAAAAACGCTGGCGACAGCCTGTTTGACAAGAGAGGATAATCTGTCATGTTTGATAAGAAACTGTTTGAGGGCATCGTTGCCCCTATGGTCAACCCCTGCTTCGAGGACGACAGCCTGGATATGGAAGGCGTCAAGAAGAATCTGGACCGGCTGCTGGCAACTGACGTGGCCGGTCTGTACATCAACGGCGGCACCGGCGACGCTGCCAATCTGACCCAGCAGGAGCGTCTGGACATCGCCGCATACCTGGTGCCCCGTCTGCTGGAGAAGGGCAAGCTGGCCGTGGTCCATGTGGGCCAGACCAGCCAGCGCCAGGCTGTGGAACTGGCAAAGCAGGCTGTGGCACTGGGTGCCCAGGCCGTTGCCAGCATCCCCCCCAAGAAGCCCTGGCCCCAGATCGTGGAGTATTACAAGGCCCTGTGCGCAACCGGCGCCAATGTGATCGTTTACTACATTCCCGGCGTTACCGGCATGACTGCCTCCATGGCAGAGCTGCGGATGATGCTGGACATCCCCGGCGTCATCGGCATCAAGATGAGCGACTACAACATCTTCCTGATGCGTTCCGTGCTGACCGAGTACCCCGACAAGGTGGTCTACACTGGTCTGGATGAGATGCTGATCCCCGGCCTGTTCTACGGCGCCGACGGTTCCATCGGCACCTGGGGTAACCTTTTGCCCAATATGTACACCAAGGCCTTCGCCAAGGTCAAGGCCGGCCAGGTGGATGATCTGAAGCCTCTGATGGAGGAGTTCACCGCATTTCTGGCCATCGGCTGGAACTACGGCATCATCGACACCTTCGAGGAGCTGATGCGGGCAAAGGGCTATGCAGACCGCTGCTTCCGCCGTCCCACCTCCTGGAATCCCGGCAAGGTCCCCCAGGAAGTTCTGGATGACCTGCTGGCAAGAATGGACAAGATCAACGCCATGGCTGCCGCCCTGTGAGCGAAAGGAGAAACACCATGAAGTATTCCCTGATTCCCGGCACCGAGATGTCCGTCAGCAAGATCTGCCTGGGCACCATGACCTTCGGCAGCCCCGTTGCTGAGGCGGATGCCATCCGTCTGGTCCGCTACGCCATGGACGAGCACGGCATCAATTTTGTGGATACCGCCAATATGTACGAGGGCTACAACCGCTATGCCGGTTCCTCCGGCGGCGTGGCCGAGGAGATCCTGGGCAAGGCTGTGGAAGGCCGCCGCCAGGACTTCATCCTGGCCACCAAGGTGGGCATGAAGGTGGGCAACAATCCCGAAGATGAGGATACCAGCCCCGAGGCCATCCGCATCCAGCTCCGCCGGAGCCTGAAGCGGATGAACACCGACTACATCGATATTTACTACCTGCACCGCTACGATCCCCACACCGATCCCCATGACATCGCCCGTGCCATCGGCGACGAGCTGAAGGCCGGCACCGTCCGTTCCTGGGGCGTCAGCAACTACACCGCCGACCAGTTCAAGGCCCTCATCGCCGCTGTCCGGGAGGAAAACATCAAGATGCCCTCCATGTGCCAGCCCTCTCTGAGCCTGCTGAACACCGGCGCCCTGACCGATATGCTGCCCCTGTGCGCACAGGAAGGCATTGGCGTGATCCCTTACCAGATCCTCCAGGGCGGTATGCTCACCGGCAAGTACCGCCGGGGCCAGGCTGCGCCTGCAGGCTCCCGTCTGGCAGAGAAGCCCGAGTGGATGAAGCCCTTCACCGACGAAGTCTACGACGTCATCGAGCATAGCGCTCAGATGGCCCAGGAGCGGGGCATCTCCATGACCCAGTACGCCATCCAGTGGGCACTGGAGCAGCCTGCCGTTGTTTCCACCCTGGTGGGTGTGAAGCGGGAGGCCCAGATCGACGAGGCTGCTGCCGCACTGAAGTAAACATCCTGCAATGGGGCAGGCTGGCCTGCCCCAATAGGAGAACGAACTATGGCTTATTGTTCCAACGATACTGTGACCTGGAGCGGCTCTTTTGAGCAGCATACGGTCTATTCTCCCCAGGTCCACCCCGGCTTTGTGGCCTGGGTTTCCGCCTTTTCCTATGGTGACGGCTCTGTGGGTCTGTCCTTTGACGAACGGATCCGGGCCCATAACCCGGATTTTGTGAATCCCAAGCTGGAATACGCCCATGCGGCCGGCGTCCCTGTTTCCTACTGCTCTGTGGAGGCAGGCAGTGCCGATCAGCAGTCCTTCCGGGTGTATCTGCGCTCTCGGGACGGCATCCACTTTGAAGAGACCGGACGCTGCCCCAGAAGCCAGGGCTCCTTCTGCAATTTCGGCTTCCCCGACGGACGGATCATCGGCCTGGATGTGCCCCGGATGAACGAGGCCCACACCGGCTGGGCCAACTGCATTATGGTTCGGGAAAGTACCGACGGCGGCAAGACCTGGCGTCTGGTGAAAAAGCTGCTGGAGGGCACCGCGCCCTATATCTGGCGGACCAGGACCCTGTCCGACGGCACGGGCATTCTTATCGCCAGCTTCTTCGGCACCCCCTGGGGCCAGGGCAGGGACCGGGCCACCCGGACCACCAGCCTGCCCGACGAAAACGGTCACACCAAGATCCAGACCTTCTTCATGACTACCACCGACGGCATCCACTACTCCGGCCCCCATTACATCATGCCGGGGCTGGGTACCCATGAGTATGACGTGGTGGAAACGGAACCGGGCACCCTGCTGTTCATCGGCGGCGATGTCCAGGGCAGCCCCTGCGGCTACCAGGAGGTGCGGCGCTGCGGTGACGGCTGGATCAACGGCACCGTGTTCCCCATCCACTCCGGCGCGCCGGAGGATGTGATCAAAAATCCCCAGGGCGGCTATGTACCTGAAACCGTTGTCTATGACCGCCGCTACAACTGTCTGCTGGGCTACCGGCGGAACAAGTGCTTCTCCCTGTCCAACGACAAGGGCGCCAACTGGGTGCAGGCAGTCATGGACCGTCCATATACCCACCTGTACCAGCCTCAGATCATGGTGCTGCCCGACGGACGGACTGCCATGTACGGTCACTGCGGCGGCGGCGACAGCGCCTTCGGTGAAAATGATATGGCCATCGGTGCCATCATTCTGGATCCGGTCTGCGCAAAGGAACTGCCCGGCCCCACCCGTCTGGTGATGGACCGGATGATGAGTGAGGACGGCTCCCATTACATCAACGGCTATTGGGCAAAGGTCCTGTCCGGTGATGTGCCTGTTGCGGGGGCGGAGGTGGAATTCCGGTTCCAGCGCTTCTGGACACCGGAGGGCAGTGTGAACACTGACCCCATCGAAGACGCGCCCATCCGGCTGTCCGGCATCACCGACGAAAACGGTATGGTATCGGTTCGTGCCGCCATGTTTGACGGCATTGCCGACATTCACGATGCCTATCTGGTCAACGCCGTGTGCCTGGCCAGCGATACCGTCCGGGGCTGCAGCGGCCCCACCATGAGTGTCATGAATCTGACACCCTACCGGCACTGCCGCTTCCCCCGGGATGCCCACATGGCAGGGGGCAGCCTGTATCTGGCGCCCCGGTTTCTGGAGGATTTCCCGGGTGTTCTGGATACGCTGCAGAAGGCCGTGGGCGATGACCGCCGGCTGCCGGAAGGTCTGCTGCCCCGGGAAGCGGAGCAGCGGCTGCTGGAAAGCGGAGTGCTGACCCGGGACGAAGAAGGCAGACTCTGCTGGATCCACAATGTCCACAGTCCCCGTCCGCTGGACGCCGTGAAGCCCATGCTCACCGGCGACTGGTATGAATAACAAACCTTCCGGGGCAGGGGAGTGCCTCTGCCCCGGTTCACACATTCCACTTCTCTCAGGAGGATGAATCTATGAAATTCGGCGTAACCATTTCCTCCGGCGCTTCTCCCTGGCAGATCTTCCAGCAGGGAGCCGACGGCACTGCTTCCATTACCCTGAAGGGCGAGTATCACCTGATCCGCCTGACCCAGGAGATCCCCCTTCAGTTCAACCCCGTTCCCTACGCCCCTGCCACCGTCAAGGCACGGGTGGCCCTGGAGACCACCGGCGAGAATGTGATCCCCTGGACCAAGGCCCGTATCCTGGACGAGTCCCATTGGGAGATCTGCTTCCCCAAGGTGCCCGCAGGCGGCCTGTACCGGATCGAGACCACCATGGAGTACGAGGGCTGGGACGGCCTGTCCTGCTCCCGGGGCGACATGATCCACAACATCGGCGTGGGTGACGTGTTTGTCATCGCCGGTCAGAGCAACGCCGCAGGCCGTGCCAAGAATCCCGTGGCGGACGATCCCGAGCTGGGTGTCCATGTGCTGCGCACCAGCGCCATCTGGGATCTGGCCACCCATCCTCTGGGTGAGACCACCGGCGCGGTTCATGTGGGCCATTACGAAAACCACAATCCCGGCCACTGCCCCTGGCTCCACTTCGCCAAGCGGCTGAAGAAGGAACTGGGCTATCCCATCGGTCTGGTGCCCGCTGCCTACGGCGGTTCCCCCCTGCGCTGGTGGAATCCCGACGAGAACGGCGCCCTGCTGACCAATATGCTGGAAATGCTGGGCGATTACGACATCCATCCCAAGGCAGTGCTCTGGTATCAGGGCGAGGCCGAGGGCTATGAGGACAGCGCGGAAACCTATTTCGACCGGTTCTCCGCTACGGTGGATCACACCCGCCGGCTCCTGGGCCAGCCCGATCTGCCCTTCATCACCGTGCAGCTGAACCGCTGCGTCATGGAGGCCACCGAGCATCTGGACCGCCAGTGGGGCATCGTCCGGGAAGCCCAGCGTCAGGCCTGGCACAAGCTGCACAACATCACCGTGGTGCCTGCCAACGATCTGGCCCTGTACGACTTCATCCACAACTCTTCTCAGGGCAACCTGGTGGTGGGCGAGCGCTGCGCCCTGGCTGCGCTGGATGTGTGCTACGGCAGAGCCACCGACTGGATGGCTCCCGAGCCCGAGACCGTCCGCTTCACTGCTCCCGATACTGTGGAGCTGAAGTTCTCACGGATCCGCAACTGGGTCAACCCCTTCGATGTGCCTGCGGCACTGCTGCCCTTTGACGCCGAGGACGATCAGGGTCTGGTGCATCCGGTGAGCTATGTCACCGGCGGCGACAGCCTGACCTTCACCTTCCCCCGTGCCCTGGGCGAGAATGCCCGGCTCCACGGCGGCTGGCGGATGAATCCCGGCTTCCAGATGCCTTGCGACTGCATGAGAATCTCCATGCTGTCGTTCTACGATGTACCCATTACCAAAGACTGATCAGAAAGAGAGATCTGCCATGAGAAACGATCCCTTTCAGTATATTTTCCGGTTCTGCTGTGATCCGGATTTCAACGACCGGCAGGAAATCGACGCCCTGATGGACTATGTGGATGACGCACTGGTGGACGATGTTGCCATTTTCGCCAATGTGGAGGAAATCAACACCGGCCACATGAGCTTTCAGGAGCAGGATCGCTACATTGCTCTGATGAAGGAGGTCCGTGACCTGCTGAAGGAAAAGGGCGTGACCATTTCCGTGAACCAGTGGCACAGCGTCATGCACGCGGATCTGGGCAAATCCTTCCGGCCCGACCAGCCCTTCCGTCCCATGGTGGACATCGAGGGCAACGCCGCATCCCTGAGCGTCTGCCCCCTGTGCGAACACTGGCAGGCCTACATCGGCAGGCTCTATGCCCGGTATGCGGAGCTGGAGCCCTCCATCCTCTGGGTGGAGGACGATTTCCGGCTCCACAACCACGATCCTCTGGTCTGGGGCGGCTGCTTCTGCCCCGAACATATGAAGCGATACAGCGCCCTGGCCGGCAAGGAGCTGACCCGGGAGGAATTCCTGGCAGGTGTCCTGCAGCCCGGCGAGCCCCATCCCTACCGGAAGATCTGGCTGGATGTGGCAAGAGAAACCATGCTCAGCGCCGCCCGTGCCATCAGCACCGCCGTCCGGGAAGTGACCAAAGAATCCCGGGTGGGTCTGATGAGCTCCGTGCCCTTCGTCCACGCTGCCGAAGGCCGTGACTGGCACGCCATTCTGAACACTCTGGCCGGCGGCCAGACTCCCGTGAACCGGATCCATCTGCCTGGCTACCAGGAGAGTGCCCCCAGCCACTATCTGCGCAATCTGAATATGGTCTCCATGCTCAACCGGGCCATGATCCCGGAACACACCCAGGTGTATCCCGAGCTGGAGAATTTCCCCTACTCCCTCTTCTCCAAATCCCGTCGGTTCACCCGGTTCCAGCTGGTCAGCGGTCTGCCCCTGAATCTGGCAGGCATCACCATTGACCTGTACGACCTGAACGGCAACGGCATCATCTGGGAGGAGGGCTATCAGGATATGCTCCGGGAGGTCAAGCCCTATCTGAATACCCTGACCGCCTCCGGCGTGTTCCGGGGCAAGCGGGAGGGCGTGAAGGTGCTTTACTCCCAGCGCTCTTCCTACACCCTGCACACCGCCGCCGGAAAGCAGATGGAGGAGCTGTATCCCCATGACTGCTTCTGGGCAGGTCTGCTTCCTGCCATGGGTGTGCCCTATGCCTATACCGATTCTGCTGACCACAAGGGTGAGATTCTGGCCGCTTCCGGTCAGGTGCTGCGGAATTTCTCCGCCGAAGAACTGACGGCCCTGTTTGAGAACAACTTCGTCCTCCTCAACGGTGACGCGGCATATACCCTCTTTGACATGGGTCTGGGCCATCTGGCCGGTATTGCCGATGCCAAATGGGTGAAGCAGAATGACGGCACCTACGCCTTCGAGCAGGTGACCAACGGAAAGATCTACCGGGGCCGGGAAAAGGCCCGGGCCTCCGCCATCATCTCCGCCTCCGATGCACTGAACGTTACCTACCGGGAAGATGCCCGGGTGGAGGAATACACCGCTCTGTTTGACTCCTTCCGCAGACCCAGACTCTCCTGCGAGACGGTGGTCAACGGCCGTGTGATGATCTTCCCCTTCGGCGGATTTGACTACCCCCTGTCCATCCCCCCCATGTTCTGGAACGGCCTGCGGCAGGAGCTGCTGCAGCAGATCCTGTGTAAGGCCGGTGCATCCTTCCCCATGGTGAAGAATATGCCGTATCTGGAGCCCCACTACCTTATCAAGGACGGGGAGGAATATCTGTATCTGGTCAACGGCAGCACCGACGAGGCTGTGAACCCGGAGCTGCTGCACACCCGGCTGGATGCCCGGACTGAAATTCAGCTGTCTACCGAACAGGGCAATGCGTCTGTGATCCAGACCCCTGCCACCGAAAACGGCAATGTGCTGCAGATGAAGATCCCCAGCATGGAAGCCCTGCTGATGAAACTGAAGAAATAAAGGAGAAACACTATGCAAGCCAAGATTCTGGAAAGCAAATGGCTCCTCGAGTGGTTCGATGAGCGGATGTGCTATCATATGCCCAGCCTGACCAAGGCCGCCAACGGCAACCTGCTGGCAGTCTGGAACGGCGGTTTCCTCCAGTGGAACGGCGACCCCATGGGCCGGGATGCCCAGGACTGGGTGTCTGTGCTGGAGCCCGGCGCGGAGCAGTGGTCCAACCCCGAGGCTGTGGGCTGCGACATCCGCTATGCCTGCCATGACCCCATCTTTGTGAAGAACAAGGCAGGCGAGATCATTCTGATCTATGCCAAGTTCCTGGACACCGTTTGCAACTACTCCACCTGGTGCAACGGCGCCGATGAGCTGTGGACCCGCAAGACCACCGACGGCGGCCGCACCTGGCTGCCTGCCGCTCCCACCAGGCTGAAGACTGCCGATGGCTTCGCCCCCATCAAGACCGGCCACCCCTCCAACGACGGCGTGGTGCTGGAAGACGGCACCATCGTCTTTGCCGCCACCTCCACCGAGAAGGCTGACTACTATTTCGGTGCCATCCGGATCTACTTCTCCCACGATGACGGCGAGACCTGGGAGGAGGGCCCCCTGCTGATCGCTCCCGACGGCAACAAGGTGCGTGAGCCTGCACTGGTGCTTCGTCCCGACGGCACTCTGCGGATCTTCAGCCGCACCTGCCACAAGGATAGCAACTGGGGCGCCGGCAAGATCCCTGCGCTGGTATCCTACACCGCTGAGAGCAAGGACGGCGGCAAGACCTGGACCGAGCCCGTTCCCACCACCATCTCCAACAACGATTCCAAGATCGACGTGATCAACTGGGACGACCAGACCCTGATCATGGCCTACAACGATACCCCCTACTGCGACTGGCATGAGCGCAGCCCCCTGTCGCTGGCCTGGTCCAGGGATGAGGGCAAGACCTGGCACAAGCTGATCGACCTGACCACTGAGCAGGGCAATATGTGCCAGCCTGCCATGTGCAAGGGTGAGGACGGCAAGCTGAATATCGTCTTTATGCACCGCCACAATGCCATCCGGCATCTGGTGGTGGAGATCACCGAATAATACCGCTGCCTCGGCACCGGGGCTATGCCCCGGTGCCACATTTTGTGGAAGAAAGAGAACTGATATGCTGACAGAAACAACTGTGCTGGAAAGTCAGGAATATCTGGCGGAAGAAGAGGCACTGCTGCAGTGCATTCTGGATATGGGCGAGCTGCTGCTGACCAGCGGCGCAGAGGTCATGCGTGTGGAGGACACCATCTCCCGGCTGTGCCGGGTCTATGGCTTCGCCCGGTGGGATGTGTTCACCATCACCTCCAGCATCGTGCTGACCGTTCGGACCCCCGGCGGACGGACGGTGACCCAGACCCGGCGGATCCTGTCCCGGGATACGGACCTGGGCCGTGTGGAGAAGGTCAATGCCCTGTCCCGGCGGCTGTGCCAGTGTCCTGCGGGGCTGGAAGAATTCCGGCAGGCGGTGGACGAGATCCGTGCGGCCGGCACCTACCCTGTGTGGGTTCAGCGGCTGATGTATATGATGATCTCCGGGGCCTTTTCCGTATTTTTCGGAGGGACGCCGGCGGACGGCGTGGCTTCCTGTATTTCCGGTCTTGTGCTGTTTGAGGCCCTGCGGTGGATCACACCCCTGCGGCTCAACGGCACCATTCAGTGTATGGCGGCCTCCTTTCTGACGGGCTTCGCCGCGGTGCTCCTCTGCCAGATCGGCCTGGGCCAGAACCCGGACAAGATCATCATCGGCAACATCATGCTTCTGATCCCGGGCATCGCCTTTACCTCCGCCCTCCGGGATATCATCAACGGCGACACCCTGTCCGGCCTGCTGGGCCTGTGCGAGGCGATCCTCCGGGCACTGGCGGTGGCCATTGGCTTTGCGGCAATGCTGCTGTGGACGGGAGGCTGAGAAAATGGAAAAATACCTGATGCAAATGGTCATGGGCTGCATCGGCGCTCTGGGCTTTGCGGTATTGTTCAACGTCCGGGGCAGAAAACTCATCGCCATTACAGCGGCCAGTGCCCTGTCCTGGTGGGGCTATGCCGGCTGTATGCTCTCGGGCGGCGGTGTGTTCTGGGGCCTGTTCTGGGGTACTGCCGTGGCGGCGGTACTCAGCGAGGTGCTGGCCCGTCTGCTGAAGGCTCCGGTGCTGATGCTGCTGGTGCCCATTCTGATCCCTTTGATCCCCGGCGGCGATCTGTACCACATGATGGCCTGCCTGGTCCGGGGGATGGACGATTCCTTTGTGCTTTACGCCCGGCTGGTGCTGACCGAGGCTGGCTCTATTGCCCTGGGCATCATCAGCGCGTCCACGGTCATGCGCATTTACTTTGGCCTGGGCCTGCGAATCAAAGAAAAATGGGAAAGGAGATCCCAATGATCCGATATGATTTTTTTCTGACCTCTGCGCTGGAAAAGGTGTTCCCCAGCGTCCGTCCTGCTGTAATGGCGGAGGATACTGTCCTGTCTGCCTGGCGGGGCACCAAGGCCACGGTGCAGCTGGTGTACACAGCCCACGGCGGTCGGCCCGATATGACCATGCAGCGCTATCAGCTCCGGGTTTCCGGCGCTCCCGGCCCTGTCCGGCTCCGGGAAGTGGGCCTGATGAGCGCGGGTCTGGCCTGCTATGAAGACAACGATGAATACTACATTTCCAAGGATCCGGGCCTGTTCCCGGATCTGCTGACGGATGTGGACGGTATGAATCTGCTGCCTCTGCCCCGGCAGTACCGGAGCCTGTGGCTGACCTTCCGGATCCCGGAGGATGCCGCACCCGGGGAATATCCCGTGACGCTCCATGTGACCCCCTGGTGCAATATGCCCCATCCCAACGGCACCGTGTTCAACGATCCCGAGGCGGAGGACCAGATATTTGATCTGACGTTCACCCTCCGGGTGGGTGCCGCGGAACTGGCACCCCGGAAGCTGCTGGCTACCCAGTGGTTCCACACCGACTGTCTGAGCCAGTACTACGGCGTGGAGGTGTTCAGCGAGGAACACTGGCGTATTACGGAGAATTTCATCCGTTCCGCCGCCGGTCACGGTCTGAATATGCTGATGACTCCCGTGTTCACGCCTCCGCTGGACACTCCTGTGGGCCGGGAACGTCCCACGGTGCAGCTGGTGGATATGGCACTGGACAAGGGAAAATGGAGCTTCGGCTTTGAAAAGTTGGAGCGGTGGGTGAAGCTGCTGCGCAAGTATGGCATTGACCATGTGGAGATCCCCCACCTGTTCACCCAGTGGGGCGCCACCGCCACCCCCAAGATCGTTGTCTCCGTGGACGGCAGGGAAGAAAAGGTGTTCGGCTGGCACGTCAGTGCCGGAAGCCGGGAATACCGGGATTTCCTCTGGGCCTTCCTGCCTGCGCTGCGGCAGAAGCTGGAGGAACTGGGCTTTGACAATGACCATGTGTGGTATCACATCTCCGATGAGCCCTCTCCCGAGCATATGGAGGCCTTCCTCACTGCCTTGAAGCAGACCGAGAGCCTACTGGACGACTGCCATGTGTTTGACGCACTGACCAATTTTGATTTTTACCGCAAGGGTCTGGTCAAGACTCCCGTGGTGTCCAATGACTACATCCAGCCCTTCTTTGACGCAAATGTGCCGGATCTGTGGGTATATTACTGCTGTGTCCAGGGCAATCTGGTGCCCAACCGGTTCTTTGCCATGGAAAGTGCCCGGAATCGGATCATGGGCGTGCTGATGTACCTGTACAACGTCCAGGGCTTCCTCCACTGGGGCTTCAATTTCTACAATGCCAAGTATTCTCTCAATACCATCGATCCCTACCGCACCGCCGACGGCGATTGCGGCTATCCTGCCGGCGATCCCTTCCTGGTCTATCCCGGCCCCGACGGGGAGCCTGTGGACTCCATCCGGGGCGAGGTGCAGGATGACGCATTCCTGGATCAGCAGGCCCTGCAGACCCTGGAGATTCTGGCAGGACGGGACTATGTTACCGGTCTGATCCGGGAACTGGCAGGCATGGAGGAGATCACCTTCAAGTCCTATCCCCGGAGCCCCCGGTTCCTGCTGGAGCTGCGGGAGCGTGTGGCGTCGGAACTGGACAAGCGGGCGGAGTGACAGGCTATGGGCTACGAATTTGATCAGAAGTATTTTCTGGACTGTCTCCGGGAGCTGCTGGATACCCCCAGTCCCGTGGGCTATGACCGGGCCATGAACCCGGTGCTGGAGCGGTATGCCGCACAGTTCGGCCAGAGTGTGTGGTATGACAACAAGGGCACTGCCTACATCACTCTGGAGGGCCATGACAATTCCAAAACCGTCATGGTCAGCACCCATCTGGACACGCTGGGCCTGGTGGTGCGCCGCATCGAGCCCGATGGCACCCTCCGGGTGCGGAACATGGGCGCGCTGAATTTCCACAGCGCCGAGGGCGAAACGGTGACCGTATTTACCCGGGACGGCAGAAGCTGGACGGGCCTGCTGACGGTCAGTGCCCACTCCATCCATGTGTTCGACGACTGCCGGGATATGCCCCGGGACGAGCATACCATGATCGTTCTGCTGGATGAAAAGGTGTCCTGCAAGGAGGATGTCTCCCGGCTTGGCATCCGAAACGGCGATCTGATCGCCATTGAGCCCCGGTTTGAGGTGACGCCCTCCGGCTTTGTCAAGAGCCGCTTCCTGGATGACAAGGCGGCGGTGGCCTGCGTCTTCACCATGCTGAAATACATGACAGAACGGGGACTGAAGCCCAGGTACCGGACGGTCATCGGCTTTACCTACATGGAAGAGGTCATGCTGGGCGGCAACTATATGCCCCCGGAGGTCTGCGAAGCGGTGGCACTGGACATCGGTTGCATTGGCCCGGATCAGGATGGCACGGAATACGGTGTCAGCATCTGCGCCTATGACAACAACGGCCCCTACAACTGGGAACTGACCACCCGTCTGGTGAATCTGGCGGAGAAGCTGGGCTGCGACTATGCGGTGGATACCTTCCGCCACTACGGCAGCGACTGCTCCGCCGCCATCAAGGGCGGCTGCAATGTGAAGGTGGGCGTCTTTGGTATGGCGGTCACCTGCAGCCACGGCAGAGAGCGCACCCATCTGGACGGACTGAGAAATACCTATGAGCTCCTGACGGGCTACGTTCTGGGAGCATGACAAACCCCCCTGTGCAGTTTTTGCACAGGGGGTAAATTGCGCTTTGCTCAGGTTTCCGGATTCACAAGGCCGATGGCCACGTCGTTGACATTGGTGCCGGTGGGGCCGGTGATCACCAGATTGCCGATGGCCTTCAGGGCATGGTAGGAATCGTTGTTGGCAAGCATGGCCCGGTAGTCAACGCCGGCCCGGGCAAGGTCTGCCAGGGTGTCGCTGTCCACATAGCCGCCGGCGGCGTCTGTGGGGCCGTCAGTGCCGTCAGAGCCCACGCTGATCAGGGCGGTACCGGAGATGCCTGCAAGCCGTTCCGCAGCGGACAGGGCCAGCTCCTGGTTTCTGCCGCCCAGTCCGGTGCCCTTCAGGTGGACAACGGTCTCGCCTCCTGCCAGAAAGGCCAGCTTCCGCCGTTCCGCGGCGGCCTCGGCCACTTTGCCGGCAAGCATTCTGCCTGCATCGGAGGCCTCGCAGTCCAGCCGGTCAGTGAGGAACACGGGCTCATAGCCCAGTGCCCGGGCCTCCCGTTCCGCCGCCAAGCACAGCTCCCGGACGGAGCCGATGACCTGAGTGTGGACGTTGGGAACCTCCTTGGGCGTTTCCACAGCCAGAAGTTCCTTTACCTGGGGATCCCGGTCAACGCCGTATTTTGCCGCAATGGCCTGGGCCTGGTCTGCGGTGACAGGATCCGCCGCGGCCGGGCCGGAGGCAATCATATCCACCGGGTCGCCCAGAATGTCGGACAGGATGATGGATTCCACCCGGGCAGGCTGGCACCACAGGGCGAACCGTCCGCCCTTCACCGCAGACAGCCGCTTGCGCAGGGAATTGATCTGAACAATGTCTGCGCCGCCGGCGAGCATGGTTCGGGTGATGGCTTCCAGACGCTCCGGTGCCACCAGGGGTTTTTCAAACAGGGCACTGCCGCCGCCGGACAGGAGGAACAGTACGGTATCCTCGGGATCCAGATGCTCGGTCATATCCAGCACCGCCTGGGTGCCCCGGTAGCTGTTTTCATCGGGGACAGGATGACCGGCTTCGAAACATTCGATGGAGGGCAGGGGGCCCATCACATGGTCATATTTTGTGACCACGATGCCCCGGGTCAGAGAGACGGGCAGGGCGTTCACAGCCGCGGCGGCCATCTGCCAGGCGGCCTTGCCTGCGGCAACCAGATAGACCCGGCCGGTGAGGGTGACGTTGCCCAGGGCCCGGCGGACGGCTTCATCGGGACAGACAGCCCGTATGGCACCTCTGGCGATCTGCTCTGCATGATCGCGAAGGGTTTGATTCATGGGGAATACCTCCTTGGAAGAAGTATGGAATTTTCTTCCTTTATTATAGTGGATTCCCGGGAGAAAAGCAACGGAAAACTCCGGGATTGGAGCGGTTTTGTATCAGGAAAGCAGATGCCCGGATGAGTATCCGCTTTGGAATCTGCAAAAACTCCGAATGCGCAGAATATATGCCAAATCAAAAATGCTGCAGCCGGGGTGTCGAGGATACACCCCTGCAACCCGTGCTTCAGAAAAACAAAAAAGCAGACACCCAAATGGGTATCTGCTTTCTGGTACGCCGAAAGGGACTCGAACCCCCGACCTACTGATTCGTAGTCAGTCACTCTATCCAACTGAGCTATCGGCGCATACGCACTCTCAAGTGCCTGCATATAATAACATAGCATTTTGAAAAATGCAAGTACTTTTTTCAAAAAAATCAAAAAATTTTTCGGGTTCGAAATTGGCTGTTCGGATTCGGGGATTTTGGGGGAAACTTGACAGAAAACCTGGGAAATGGTATAAAAGAAGCTGCGAAATGGGAGGTGGGACTATGGGAGAGAATCAACTGGCTGCCCTGCCGGGGCTGCTGCTGGGCTGGTATGAGGCAAATCGCCGGGATCTGCCCTGGCGGTCTGACCGGGAGCCCTATCATATCTGGGTGTCGGAGATCATGCTTCAGCAGACCCGTGTGGAGGCGGTGAAGGGCTACTATACCCGGTTTCTGGAAAAGCTGCCGGATATCCAGGCCCTTGCGCAATGCGACGATGACACCCTCCACAAGCTCTGGGAGGGGCTGGGGTATTACAGCCGGGTGCGGAATCTGAAAAAGGCGGCCCGGGTCATTCTGGAAAAGCACGAAGGACGCTTCCCGGAGGACTATCAGGCGATCCTTGCCCTGCCGGGCATCGGGGAATATACCGCCGGGGCCATCAGCTCCATCGCCTTCGGTCAGCGCCGGGCGGCGGTGGACGGGAATGTGCTTCGGGTCATGGCCCGGCTCCGGGGAGATGATACCCCTGTCGATCTGCCGGAATGCAAAAGCCGGGTCCGGCAGGCCCTGGAGGAGATTTATCCGGAGGAAGCCGGGGCCTTCACCCAGGCTCTGATGGAGCTGGGGGCCACCGTATGCCTGCCCAACGGAGAGCCGAAATGCGGCCAATGTCCCTGCGCTGCCATCTGCCTGGGCAGGGAGCGGTGGCGGGAGCTGCCGGTGAAGCTGCCGAAAAAGGCGAAAAAGGAGCAGGAGCGGACGGTTTTCGTTCTCAGCCAAGGTGGGAGATACGCCATCGAAAGGCGGCCCGGCAAGGGCCTGCTGGCAGGTCTGTGGCAGTTTCCCAATGTGGAAGGAACGCTGGAGGCAGAGCAGGTGCTTGCCTGGGCGGAGCAGGCAGGGCTGGCTCCCCGGGAGCTGGAACGGAAGGTGGATCGGAGCCATATTTTTACCCACATCAAATGGGTCATGCGAGGCTGGTATCTGGAGGTGGACAACCCCATTCCGGCGTATACCTGGATGACCCCGGAGGAAATCGAAGTACAGGCGGCGCTGCCCACGGCGTTCCGCCAGTTTTGGGAGGAGATCAGAGAAAATGTTTGACTATCATATGCATTCCCGTGTGTCCTTTGACGGAAAATCCACGGGACTGGAAATGGCAATGGCGGCCAGGGAACGGGGGCTGAAGGAGATCTGCTTCACCGATCACATTGACTATACCCCGGCCATGGACATGGTGCTGGATTTTGATGTGTACGCCCGGGAGTATGACGGTCTGGAGGTGCCCGGTCTGAAGATCCGCCGGGGTGTGGAATACGGTCTGGAGCCGGACAACACCGAGCAGATGAAGCTGGATCTGGCGAAGCGGAACTTTGATTTCGTGCTGGGCTCTGTCCATCTGGTGGAGGGCGTGGATGTGTATATGGCCCCCTACTGGGAGGGCAAAACCGTGGAGCAGGCGGAGCGTGAATACCTGGAGGAGATCCTCCGGGCGGTGACGGTTCACCGGGATTATGATGTGCTGGGCCATCTGACCTACATTGCCAAGGCCCGGGCCCATCCCACCCACGAGCTGGTGCGGTATGAGGAGCACCGGGAGCTGATCGATGAGATTCTGAAGTGCCTTGTCCGCCACGACAAGGGCATGGAGGTGAACACCAGCGGCATTGACCGCTGCGGCGGCAGTCTGCCCACCATGGACATTTTCCGCCGGTTCCATGAGCTGGGGGGCAGGATTGTGACCATCGGCTCCGATGCCCACGACGCAGGCCGGGTGGGCCAGTACGCCCGGGAGATGGAACAGGCGCTGAAGGATATTTTCGGCTATGTCTGCACCTTTGAAAACCGACAGCCTATTTTCCATAAATAACGATTCCTATACAGACGCACGCCGGTGATCTTTTGGAGATCACCGGCGTGGTTTTTATTCATTGGACAGACCGTCCAGGTTGGCCTTATGGCGCGCAAGGCGGATCCGGCGGCGCTCTTCGCCGTGGGACCAGGCAAGCTCTTCGTCGTCAGTTTGCAGCAACAGGCCGGGGACCTTGACGGGCTTGTCATTTTCGTCCAGGGCCACCATCATAAAGTGGGCGTTGTTGATGCGGTGCCGCTCGCCTCTGGGGTTTTCCACGTAGGTGTCCACGCAGACCTCCATGGAGGAGGAGCCCACCCAGGTCATTTTGCCCTTGATGACCACCAGGTCATTCTGATAGGCGCCGTGGAGGAAGGTCAGGTTGTCCACGGAGGCGGTGGTGACGTTGCTCATGGAGTGGCGCTTTGCCACGATGCCGGCCACCTCGTCGATCCACTGCATCAGAATGCCGCCGAAGAGGCGGTTGGCGCCGTTGAGGTGGTTGGGCCGGATGATGTGGACGGTTTCCACCCGGGAATCGTCCACGGTTTTCATAGGTCTGGTCATTGTGCGCTCCTTTCAAATGGGAAAGATTCTGAAGTCAGTATACCATTCAGAGCGGAATTTTTCAATATCCGGATCCGTTCGGATGACCCGGCTGTCTGGAATTGCAGCGGACTTTGTTGACAGGGTGGGGAGGCAATGATAAACTTGTCATGGAAAAAGAGTTTTTTCCAGGGTTCGGAATAAGGAGGATATCATCCATGACCAGTTACTACCAGACCAGAAGGACGCAGAACCTGCTGGGCGGACACATTTGCTCCAGGTGCAGGAGCATCATTATCACGGAATTTATCGTTGTTTCCATTGCCAATTCCCGGTGGTCCCAGAAAAAAGCTCAGGAAGGGGCTGAGGAAGCTGCCCAGAAGGCACTGGAAGTCCTTGCAGCCTGCCAGGAAAAACCCTTTCTGGTGACCTATGAATATGAGGACCGTACCTACAGCCTGATCAGCGGATTCTATCTGGAAGGCCTGAACAACACCTGCCCCTATTGCGGAAACCGTGAGCGGTGGCAAAATGAGGCTTCCTTCTCGGCGGCCTGCAAAAAAGATCCCCAGACCGGCGTTTATGTGGTTTCGGACGTGCCCCAGGAGAGCCGTCTGATGGTGTTTGATTCGAACCTGAAGATGAAATCTTGGCAGAGCTGGGTGCTGTCTGCCTATCAGGGGATGTATCAGCAGTATTGGGCAGGCTATCCCAATGAGGCCGTGCAGATCCGTGAATACATCCAGTGGCATAACCAGCAGATCAGCGCACTGGAATATCAGAAGGAAAACTGCCATGAAACCTCCCGGTGGCTTTACAGTCAGCTGGTGAGCAAAGGGGAGGAACTGAAGGGATATTCCCTTTTCTCCGGGGACCGGAAGCGCTGCAAGGCAGAGTACAGGGATCTGGAAAAGCAGTATGAAACGCAAAAAGCTCAGGAGGCTGCACAGGAAAAAGAACTGCTGGAGCAGCTCAGAAACCTGGACAGCCAGCGCCGGGCTGCAAAAATTGACAACCCCGGTGTTATGGGAGAAACGGAAACCGTTTCCCATAAAACTGCGCCGAACTGTATGGCGGTTCGCTGCAGCTGACCGGGCTTCCTTCCTTCATCCATACCCGGGACAGTGCCACTGTTCCGGGTATTTTTGCGTGAAAAACACGGCCGCGGGAGGAACCGTGGCCGTGATTGCGGTTATTTGTTGGCAAATGCCCGATAGAGGAAGGTGACTACCTGGGCCCGGGTGCAGGGGAGATTGGGGGAGAACCGGCCTTCGCCGGTGCCGGAGGTGATGCCGTTTTCCACGGCCCAGAGCACCGGGGTGTGGAAATAGTCGGATTCTCTCACGTCAGTGAAGGGATTGTCCCTGGCTTCCGACTCCGGCTGGCCCAGGGTTCTCCACAGGAAGGTGACTACCTGGCCCCGGGTGCAGGGGGCGTTGGGGGAGAACCTGCCGCCGCCTGTTCCGGAGGTGATGCCCTGTTCCACCGCCCAGAGGACGGCGTTGCAGAAGTAATCCGTTTCCGTCACATCGGAGAAGGGATTGTTCCGGGCTTCCGGCTCCGGCTGGCCCATGGCACGCCAGAGGAAGGTGACCACCTGGCCCCGGGTGCAGGAGGCGTTGGGAGAGAATCGGCCGCCGCCTGTTCCGGAGGTGATGCCCTCGTCCACCGCCCAGAGGACGGGGGTGAAGAAGTAGTCCCCTTCCGTCACATCGGAGAAGGGATTCTCCCGGACTTCGCCGCACCGGGTGCAGGTCAGACCGTCCCAAAGATGTCCGTCGGCGCAGGGGTCCGGCTCCGGGGTCATGCGGACGGTTTCCGGGGCGCTCAGATCGATGGAGCAGAACAGGGGCAGGCATTCCCCAGGGTTCCAGCTCCGGGTGACATACCACAACACCTGTCCTCCGGTGACGATGGGAACGCAGTCGGAAAGGGGGGCGTCCGCTTCGTAGATGGGGCTGGTGATCCGGCCCAGGCCGTCCAGGAAAACATAGCGAAGGGTTTCCTGGCTGTAATCGGGGCTGGCTTCCGTCCACAGAAGCAGGAAGCTGTCGTCATGGATGGGAACCAGATGGGGGGTGGATACCTGGAGCGCCGCGTCAGAGGGGTGGTCGGTGATCCACAGAAGATCGGTGGTTCCTTCCCCGATGGTGTCCGGGGAGGTGACGGCCAGGAAGATGTTTCTGGTGCCTGTGCCTTTTCCAAGGGGACTCTGATCGGCGGAATTGCCGGCGGTGAGCAGGGCCTGGCCGGACAGGCAGAAGCCTCCCAGGGAGGCACCGGTGATGTTATCGCCTGTCTGGCCGTAGAATTCCAGAAGGTTCTGGGCGGCGCAGGAGCTGACGAACCGCTCCTGTCCGGCAGGCAGGGAGAATTCCAGAAGCACCGCCGCCCGGGGATAGCCATCGCCGTGGTTCAGGGTCAGAATTTTCCCCTCCCGGATGAGAAGGAACTGATTGAAGGAGTGGGAAACATAGCCGGTGGCGTTGTTGGCCACCTGGGTGAGCTGGTCGGTGATGCGCATTTCGGGGATGAAAATGCTGAGCATCAGATTGGCCTGGTGGTTCACATTGCCAAAGCTCTGATACATCCGGTGGGCGGTGTGGATATAGAGCATGTCAGCGTACTGCACCATCCGCAGGGAACCGGAGGCGAAGGGCTCGGCGGTGTTGGCGCCATACAGGCTGGCAGACTCCTGCCGGAGCCAGTCAAAGCTGTAGCGCACCACCCGGATGACTTCTGTGGAATCTGTTTCCTGGGGATTTTCCTGGCCAAAGACCAGAAAATAGTGCTCCTCGCCCTGGTAAAAGCCGCCGAACAGGGGCAGCTCCATGGGCAGATTCCGCCGGGAAAGGAAGGTGAAATCTTCGTCATACACTTCCAGGGTCAGGGTGCCGTCACTGTATTCAAGTCTCTGGAAGGTGCCGTTGGGGCCGGGAATCAGATAGGAGTGAATCAATTTGCCGGCAACGATGCAGTTCTGACCGTCACGGTTTCTGGAAGCCATAGGCTCCTGGATGACGGAGGGAACGGGAATGGATTCTGTATGGGCGCAGAGGGCGCAGATCCTGTCCCAGCGGCCTTCGGTGCGGGCGGTGGGCTCCAGGGCGGTGAACCAGGGGCCGAAGCTGTGGCCGGAGGGGGGAAGGATCATCTCCACCTGCAGGCCGCAGTGGGAGCAGGTGATGGTGGAAAGACCGCTTTGGGTGCAGTCGGGGGCCAGAACGGTGGAGCTGTAGTCGCAGGGAATCTGGTGGTACGCTGCCCAGTCCGGGCTGTCCCACCCGGTGCCTGCCGGGCGGCAGAGGGTGATTTGCTCCGGACTGGCGAAGGGGGTGCCGTCGGTTTCCGGGGCATCGCCCAGGGCGTGAACCAGGGCCAGGGCATCGCTGCCGAAGGCGGATTCCCCCAGGTAGGTGATGCTTGCAGGCAATACCACCGCTGTCAGCGCGGTATCATCAAAGGCCCAGCCTCCGATGCTGGAAAGACCGGCATTCATCAGCAGATCCGAAAGGGACTGGCAGCGGTAAAAGGCGTATTCCTCCAATTCCGTCAGCTGCTGGGGCAGCTTCACATGGTTCAGGGACAGGCACCCGGCGAAGGTGTGTTTTTCAATGGCGGTGACGGTGTCCGGCAGGTCTATGGTTTGCAGGTTTTCACAGCCGTAAAACACCATGCTGCGGATTCGGGTGAAGCCCTGGGGAAGGGCAAACCGGGTCAGACCGGTGCAGTCCCGGAAGGCCAGCTGGTCAATGGACTGGATGCTGTCCGGCAGAGTCACATCGGTGAGTCCGGCGCAGCCCTCAAAGGCGCTGCGGCCGATGGTCCCGGTGCCTTCCGGGATGGTGTATGTTCCGGCCCGGCCTGTGGGGTAACGCACCAGGGTGGACAGATCCTTGCTGTAGATCACGCCGTCCACGGACTGGAAAAGCGTGTTGGTATCATGGACAAAGATGCTCTGCAGGGAGGTGCAGTGAACCAGACTGCCTGGCTCCCAGTCCCTGCTGTCGCATAGGGTCAGTTCTTCCAGCGTGGTGCAGCCGGAGAAAGCGGCCTGGGTGAAGCCATAGACATCCTCGGGGAGTACCAGAGTCCGGATACCGTTGGGGCAAAGCTCCAGAAACCGCAGGCCGCCGATCTGATGATACAGAAGGCCGTCCTGGACAGCATAGCTGGGATTCCCCTCTGCCAGGGTAATCTGGCGCAGGCTGGTCATCTGCCAGAAGGCGTGGGAATCAAGCTCTGTCAGGGTGGAGGGCAGATGGATGGACTCCAGGGGACAGTCCTCAAAGGCCTGGTAGTCGATGGAGGTCACGCCCTCGGGGACGATGATCCGGGTCAGGGAATCACAGCCCCGGACGCTCATTTCGCCGATCCGGGTCAGGGTGTCCGGCAGGAGAAGCTCCTGAACCTGGTCAAGATAAGCCAGGGTGAATTTGCCCAGGGCGGTGATGCCGGGCTCCACCACAACCCGGGTGATCCGGTCGCTGTAGTCTCTCCAGGGGCGGACATTGTCGGGGATGGGGCCGGTGCCGGAAATGGTCAGGGTGCCGTCATCGGAAATGGCCCAGGCAAGATCCCCCTGGGTACCGCTTTCCAGGATCTCCGATCCAAAAGCCGGAAGCGCCAGCAGGGCTGTCAGCAGCAAGGGCAGCACAAACCGGGCAAGCAGTCTGACAGATTTCATACAGAATCCCTCATTTCGTTCGTTTGCTTCGATTATAGCACAATCATGAAGAAAAGGGAAGAAAAAGCCCCCGTCCGACCGGCGTTTCTCCAATCGGACGGGGGCTGTGTCAGGCTGTTCAGAAATTGGCAACCTCGCTGGATTTCAACTGAAGCTGCAATTTGTCAGCGATCAGGGCGATGAATTCGGAATTCGTGGGTTTTCCTTTGGTGTTGGAAACTGTGTACCCAAAGAACCGTTGCAGGGTATCCAAATCCCCTCTGTCCCAGGCCACTTCGATGGCGTGGCGAATGGCACGCTCCACCCGGCTGGGGGTGGTCTGGAATGTTTTCGCTACCTGGGGGTACAATACCTTGGTGATGGCGTTGATCACGTCCATATCGTTGACGGCGATGATGATGGCTTCCCGTAAATACTGGTAACCCTTGATGTGGGCCGGGACGCCGATTTCGTGGATGATGCCGGTGACCAGGGACTCGATGCTCTGGGGACGGTCCCGGCGCAGGGCGGGGCGGTTCTGGCTTTCTCCGCAGCGCAGCTCCTCCACCCGGTCAATCAGGGATGTCATATCGCAGGGCTTCAAAATCAGATAGGCAACTCCCAGACCGGCGGCCGCGGAAGCGACGTAATCCGTGACAAAGCCGGATGTAGCGATGACCGCCGGGCGGCGGTCCCAGGAGGCCAGGGATTTGAGAATGCTCAGGCCATCCTTTTTGGACAGCATCAGATCCAG
Source organism: Oscillospiraceae bacterium (assembly GCA_017506735.1). Taxonomy (GTDB): domain Bacteria; phylum Bacillota; class Clostridia; order Oscillospirales; family Oscillospiraceae; genus Faecousia. The sequence goes on from JAFVMW010000051.1 coordinate 48,916, forward strand.
AATCAGGATATCCGGCTTTCGCTCCTCCAGAAGGCGCAGGGCTTGTTCTCCGTCGCAGGCCGTGCCGCAGATCATAAAACGGTCAGACCGCTGAAGCTCCCGGCTCAGGGCGGCGCAGAACTCTTCGGAGCTGTCCGCGATCAGTACGCTTGTACGTTTGTCCATGCTTTTCCTCTCCTTGTGTTTTCAGAATGCTCATTGGGCGCTGATTTCGCCCGGTGTCGTGCGGGACACATAAATCATAGCATGGAGCGTCGTGTTTTGCAAGGAAAAATCGAAACAATCGCTCGACGATAGCTGGGCATTTGCGGCATAGAAACGGATAATTTGCAACATTTGGTGACGAAAAAAGGGAGCGGTGGGGAAGGGGTGGGAAAACCTGGAGTCTCTTGACGGAATACGAATGTTCCTGTAGAATAGACTCATGATTTTTCCGGAAAGGATTTGAAAAAATGAACGAAGTATGGAATCTTGACCCCATTTACCAGGGGTTTTCTGATCCTGCCTTTGATGCGGATCTGGAGCAGATGAAGGGCCAGGTGGCCGCTTACGCCGACCTTGCAGCCAGCCTGGAGCAGATGGACCCGGTCGACGGTTTGCGACGGTGCATCGCCTTTGAGGAGGCCATTGCGGCCCTGGGCAGCAAGCTGGGGCTGTACGCGTCTCTGCGGCAGGCTGCCAACACCCGGGACGGCGAGGCCGGTTCCAGGATGGGTCAGGTTATGGCCGTTTTCAGCGGCACCGCGGCCCCTGAGGCCGCCTTCCGGGCCTGGGCCAGCGCCCTGCCCAATCTGATGGAGCTGGTCCGGGGGGATGAGAGTCTCCGGGATTACGAATTCCTGTTTGAGCACATCCGGGAATCCGCTTCCCACCTGCTGCCCGGCCGGGGCGAGGAGATCGCCGCCCGGATGAGCCTGTCCGGCGGCAATGCCTGGAGCGAGCTGCAGCAGTATCTGACCTCCACCGTCCCTGTGACCTTCCGGGGGGAAACCACCAATCTCTCCGCCATCCGGAATATGGCCTATGATTCCGATCCCCAGGTCCGGAAGGATGCCTACGAGGCAGAGCTGGCCTGCTATGAGCGGATTCGGGACAGCGTGGCCTTCGCTCTGAATTCCATCAAGCTGGAGACCATTACCGACTGCCAGCTCCGGGGCTACGAAAGTCCCCTGGACCGGACCCTGAAGCAGTCCTTCATGAAGCGGGAAACCCTGGATGCCATGATGGGGGCCATTGAGGAGTATCTGCCCAAGTTCTGGCAGTATCTGAAGGCCAAGGCCAAAGCCTTCGGCTATGAAAAGGGTCTGCCCTGGTATGATCTGTTCGCGCCCATGGGGGATGTGAATGCCCATTTCACCCCGGAGGAAGCACGGAATTATCTGGTGGAGCGGTTTGACCGCTTCGACTGGGAGCTGGCCCAGATGGTGGCCCGGGCCTTTGATGAGGCCTGGATCGACTTCTATCCCCGGGACGGCAAGTCCGGCGGCGCCTTCTGCGCCGAGGTGGACTGCCTGGGAGAGAGCCGTATTCTGACCAATTTTGACGGAATGTTCGGCGACGTGGTGACTCTGGCCCATGAGCTGGGCCATGCCTTCCACAACCAGTGCGTCTTTGGCCACCGGCCTCTGAACAAGGATTACTCCATGCCTGTGGCGGAGACGGCTTCCACCTTCAACGAGTGTGTGGTCATGGCCGACGCCATCCTGAATGCGGACAATGACGACGAGCGGCTGGTCCTGATCGAGAGCCAGCTCCAGGACACCACCCAGATCATCTGCGACATTTATTCCCGCTACCGCTTTGAAACCATGGTCTTTGAGAACCGGGAGCAGCAGTTCATGCACGCGGATACCCTCTGCCAGATGATGCTCGATGCCCAGAAACATGCCTACGGTGACGGGCTGGATCATGATTTCCTGCATCCTTATATGTGGGTCTGCAAGAGCCATTACTACGGCCCCACCTTCTACAACTTCCCCTATGCCTTCGGCGGTTTGTTCGCCCGGGGTCTGTACGCCCGGTATCTGGAGGAGGGCGGTGACTTTGTGCCCAAGTACAAGGCACTGCTGGAGATGACCCCTGTGGCCATGGCGGAGGATGTGGCGAAGGTGGCGGACATCGATCTGACGGACCGGGAGTTCTGGCGCTCCGCACTGCAGATTGTGGCGGAGCAGATCGACCTTTTCTGCGGCATTCTGGAGGGAAAAACCGTTTAAGACATTGACTTTTGCAAGTTCGGTGCTATAATATTGCAGAATGTTTGATTAGAAAGGCCGTGCCTTGCCCTTTGAGGACGGTGAAGAGGAACCCCTGATGAAAAAAGAGATTCGTGAGCTGATGGATTTTCTGGACGCTTCCAAGAGCGTCTACCATGCCATTGACCAGCTGTGCCAGCTGCTGGACCGCAATGGCTACACCCATCTGGACAGCGGTGACGACTGGGATCTGGTGCCCGGCGGAAAATACTATGTGACCCGCTGCGCTGCTTCCGTCATTGCTTTCCGGATCCCCGAGGGCAAGCCCAAGGGATTTATGATGTCCGCCAGCCACTCTGACCGGCCTACCTTCAAAATCAAGGAAAACGGCGAGCTGGAGAACAAGTATATCCGTCTGGCCACCGAGCGGTACGGCGGAATGATCATGTCCACCTGGATGGACCGGCCCCTGAGCGTGGCCGGACGGCTGATGGTGCAGACCCCCGACGGCGTGAAGATGAAGCTGGTGGACATTGACCAGGATCTGATGATCATGCCCAATGTGGCCATCCACATGAACCGCACCGTCAATGACAACTACAAGTGGAATCCTGCCACCGATACCATCCCCATGCTGGGAGACCTGGATGTGAAGGGCGCTTTCGCGAAGATCCTGGAGGATATGGGCGGCGGCAAGGTCATGGGTCACGACCTGTTCCTGTACCTGCGGCAGAAGGCTACGGTGTGGGGCATCGAGCAGGAATTCATGTCTGCCCAGGCGCTGGATGACCTGCAGTGCACCTGGGGCTGTGTTCAGGGCTTCCTGAAGGCCCGTCCCTCTGAGTCCATCCCCGTGTTCTGCAGCTTTGACTCGGAGGAGGTAGGCTCCCGGTCTGTATCCGGTGCCGATTCCACCTTCCTCAGCGGCGTGCTGCTGCGGATCGCCAAGGGCGTGGGCATCGATGTGGCAAGACTGCTGAGCAACTCTTTCATGATGTCCGCGGACAATGCCCATGCGGTCCATCCCAACCATCCGGAGCTGGCAGATCCCAAGAATGCTCCCGTGGTCAACGGCGGCGTTGTGGTGAAGTTCAACGCCAACCAGAAGTACACCACCGATTCCGTTTCCGCGGCGGTGGCCCGGACCATCTGCGAGCGTGCCGGGGTTCCCACCCAGACCTACTACAACCGGCCCGACATTGCCGGCGGCTCCACTCTGGGCTATGTGTCCATGACCCATGTATCCGTCCCCACGGCGGACATCGGTCTGGCCCAGTTCGCCATGCACTCCTGCTACGAAACCGCAGGCGTGTACGACAGCGAATACATCATCAAGGCCATGACCGAGTATTTCTCCACCAGCCTGACCGTCACCGCAGACGGCGAGTTTATTCTGAAATAACGCACGAAGGGCGCACCCGCGAGGGTGCGCCCGGTTTTTTGTATTGGGAGCAGAATTCAGAAGCAGGCTTCGAGGATTTTTGCGATGGCTTCCAGGCCGGCCTGGTCCTCTCTGTCGAACCGCCCCACGCTGGGGCTGTCGATGTCCAGAACCGCCACTACCTGTCCGTTTTTCCGGAGGGGGATGACGATTTCTGAGTTGGAGGCGGAGTCGCAGGCGATGTGGCCGGGGAACTGGTGGACATCATACACAAGCTGGGTTTCGTTTTTCGCCAGGGCGGTGCCGCAGACACCACGGCCGCTGGGAATCTCGATGCAGGCGGACTTGCCCTGGAAGGGGCCCAGCACCAGGCGGCCCTCCTCCACCAGGTAGAAGCCCACCCAGTTGATGTCCTGCATGGCCTCATTAAGGACGGCGGAGGCGTTGGCCAGATTGGCGATGAGATGGGGCACGCCGTCGGTCAGCGCGGCGATCTGGGCGGCGGCCAGGGAATAGAGGGCGGATTTCTCCGCCGGGTAATTGACGGGTATGTGGGACATGGGAAGGCTCCTTTGATAATGATGAATGGAGGTATTCGCTTCGCAAATGATTTGATTATCGCTTCAGGTATTTGTCGCAGAGGGAGTTGATCTGGTCGGTGAACCGGGCCAGCTCCTTGTTGCTCAGGCCCCGGCTGGCACTGATGACCTCCAGAAGCCGCTTGCCTGCGGCCAGGAGCCGGTCAAAGGCGGCGTTGGCCCGGCGGCGGCCGTCGGATACCTTGGTGACCTTGCGAACGATGCCCCGGCCGATGCATTCGCCGGTGGCCAGGTCGTATTCGTCGCCGGAGTAGGGCGCAGCCGCAGGGACACCCAGACGTTCCTCCAGATACTGGGCGAAGAAGTCAGTGACCATGTCCTGACCGTGGTTGACGAAGATTTTTTCCGGCTTGCCGTCCATGGAACCCAGCCAGGCGGCCATCATTTCCCGGTCGGCGTGACCGCTGATGCCGGCAAGGGACACGATGTTGGCGTGGACAGCGATGTCCTCGCCGAAGAGCCGGACGGTGTCCGCGCCGTCGATGAGCTTCCGGCCCACGGTGCCCTCGCTCTGGTAGCCTACGAACAGCACGGTGCTGTCGCCGCGCCACAGATTGTGCTTCAGATGGTGGCGGATTCGGCCGGCTTCGCACATACCGGAGGCGGAGAGGATGACCTTGGGGGTCTGGTCGAAGTTGATCATCCGGGATTCGTCACTGGTGACGGTGAGCCGGAGATTGGGGAAGGCGATGGGGTTGATGCCCTGCCGAACCAGCTCCAGAGATTCCGCGTCATAGAAGGGCAGCAGATTTTCGTCGTCGGAGTAGATCCGGGTGGCCTCCACCGCCAGGGGGGAGTCCACATACACCGGGAAGTCCGCATGGCCCCGGATCAGGCCGCGCTCCTTGATGGTGCGGATCAGATACAGCATCTCCTGGGTGCGGCCCACGGCGAAGGCAGGAATCACCAGGTTGCCGCCCCGGTCCAGGGTGTCCTGGATGACCTGGGCCAGCTGGGTCACATAATCAATCCGGGGGCCGTGGGTACGGTCGCCGTAGGTGGATTCTATGACCACCCAATCGGCAAGGGGAGGCGTCTGGGGGTCTCGGATCAGGGGCCGGGTATGGTTGCCCAGGTCGCCGGAGAAGAGAATGGAGCGGGTCACATCCCCTTCGGTCAGGGTAAAATGCAGGCTGGCAGAGCCCAGCAGATGGCCGGCATCGGTGAAGGTCAGCTTTACGCCATCGAAGAGCTCTACGGTATCGCCGTAGCCGCAGCCGCGGAACTGGCGCAGGGACTGCTCCGCGTCGGCGATGGTGTACATGGGTACGTAGCTGTCGCCGCCGCTGCGCTGGGCCTTCCGGTTGCGCCATTCGGCTTCGGATTCCTGGATGTGGGCAGAGTCCCGGAGCATGATGGAGCAAAGCCGCCTGGTGGCTTCGGTGGCGTAGATGGGGCCACGGAAGCCCTGGGCCACCATGGCAGGGATCAGGCCGGAATGGTCGATGTGGGCGTGGGTCAGGCAGATGGCATCAATGTTCATGGCAGAGATGGGCAGGTCGCAGTTTTCATAGATGTCCGCCCCCTGCTCCATGCCGCAGTCCACCAGAATGTTTTTGCCGCAGACGGTCAGCAAGGTGCTGGAACCGGTGACCTCATGGGCCGCGCCGATGAATGTAATTTTCATGGAATCACGCTCCTTTCCTGTGTGATATTAGTATACCATATAAATTGAAAGATGCACAGTAGTTAACGAAAAATTCAGATTCTTAAGAAATGGAAACCCGGCCGCCGGAAATAAACCGGAAGCCGGGTTTGGGCGGCGACTCGCCGCAAAACTACAATTTACCGGGTTCTCCGCAGGCCTTCTGCCAGGGAGAAGGCCCGGTGGGTCATATAGTTCCAGCTTCGCAGGTCGGGTCTGGCGATGAAGCGGTGGGCAAGCTCGTCCTTGGCCTGCCGGGCCACCAGGGGGTCAGGACAGTCCGTCAGACGGGCGATGTGGGGCAGAGCGCTGTCCCCCAGACCGCAGAGGTGGGCCATGTCCACAGACTCCAGAGTGCCGGAAAGGTAGGCGTTGACATTGTACCGGGCCACGGTGGCATCCACGTCCATCCACAGGATGGCCGCGCCGATGACCAGAGCGATGAGAACCAGGGCCTTCATGTACTTCAGCCGGGGCAGGAACAGCCACAGGCAGATGGTCACTGTGGCGATGCCCAGGAAGGCGATCACTGCCATGGTCAGAACCCGCAGCCGGGTCAGACCGTAGACGCTGATGTAGAGCATCATCTTGGCGCAGGAGGCGCTGACAAAGAACAGGGTTACAAGGCCGATGAACAGGCAGGCGATCTTCGTGGAACGGGGGACGGGGCCACGGCAGGATACCAGATAATGAGCCGTGCCGATGATGGTCAGATTGATGGCGCAGAGCCAGGCCATTTCAAAAAAGCCCCGGCGCGCGTATTCGGCGGTGGAGTAGCCGTCCGGCAGAATGCCCAGAAAACCGCCGGAGAAATAAGCGATCTGGCTGAAGCAGTACACCAGGTACAGGCCGCAGACGGAGAAAAGCAGGGTGTTCACCGTGAACAGGTGCATTCCCCGGTGGGGCTTCAGGGGCGTGTTTTCCCGGGGGACATGGCGCAGGGCCACCGTCCGGGTGTACAGCACCGGGCAGAGAATCAGACCCAGAAAACCGGTATAGATCAGCTCCCCGATGTTGAAATCCGGCAGAAGATCCATCAGACCTTCAAAGGCCGCGTCGGCGAACATCAGCAGGGGGATCAGAATGCCCAGCACCGGTAGGGCGATGGCAAGACCGGCGAGAATCGCACCGGTCCGGCGGCTGGTTTCACTGCCGTTGCGGAAGAAGGCGGCGATGCCCCGGAAGGCCGGGCCGATCTGTCCCACGCCCAGAACCAAAAGCGCCCGGGGGGCGTCAAACAGGGAGTTGAACTGGCCGGGGTTCCGGCGGTTCTGGCCTGCGGTCTGGCAGAAGGCCAGATTCACGCCGGTGAGCAGGAACAGAAACAGCACGAATTTAACAAAGCTGTCGGCAGAGTAGCCGAAGCCGCAGGCGATGATCAGACACAGCAGGAGGATGGCACGGGTGTAGCCATTACCCTCCCTGTGGACGGACAGATACCAGCCCGATGCCAGGATGCTTCCCACAGCGGTGAGGGCGAAGCCCAGGGAAAAGCCGCCCATGAGAATGGAATTGGCCATGGCAAGGCCCAGAACCGCCGCCAGACAGCAGAGGATCATCTCCCGTCTGCCGGTGGGGAAGGGGGCCGGGGAAGGAAAGGGGTTGGTGGTGTAGGGTTCCATAGGATGCTCCTTTCTTGCGTGGGAAACTTACCGTTCCCAGGGGTCGTCGTTTTCCACGTATTCGAACAGGTCTCCGGGCTGGCACTTCAGCTCCCGGCAGATGGCGTCCATGGTGCTCATGCGCACCGCCTTGGCCTTGCCGGTTTTCAGAATGGACAGGTTGGCAGGGGTCATGCCGATGCGTGCTGCCAGCTCGGCGGAGGACATCTTCCGCTTCAGGAGCATCATGTCCAGGTTGATGATGATAGGCATGGTTCTCCTCCTTACACCGTCAGGTCGTTCTCTTCCCGGATGGCGACGGCTGCCTTCATGACCTGGCAGACCACATTGATCATCAGCGTCAGAAAGCCCATGATCACCACAAGGATCTTCAGGGGAGGATAGAACCAGGAGGGGGCGATGCAGAAAACGGATACCACGCAGCAGCACAGCCGGATGCGGCGCAGGGCGGTGACGTTTTCGGTGACGAATACTGCACCCCGGTCAATGCGGCGCAGCAGCTCATCCACGCTCCACAGGGCCCACAGGGCGAAGGGGGCGCAGGCATAAAACCCGGCGAGAATGGCAATGTTGGCATTCTGCACCAGAATCCGGACTGTGTTGAGCCAGCGCACAATGGCAGGCATGATGAACAGTGATGCGATGGCCGCCACCATCAGAATCCGGTTTGTCCAGAGCGTAACGGGGATGGCGAGATCCTCTCGTTTCATGGGAATAACCTCCTTGATTGTCAGTTGGTGTTATCATAATACTTGAATTGTTATCGAATGTCAATAACAAATTATCAAAATTAAGATATTAAGGGCTTGAACGCACAGAAAAAACACGTCATTGCGGGGGCTGGAGGCCCGTGGCAATCCCGTGAGATTCCGGAAATCTGAAGGGGATTGCCACGCCAGTGTGCGCACTGGCTCGCAATGACGTGTTGATTACGGGTGTATTTGGTATTTGTCAGCCGTTGAGAATCTGGTCTTTGCGGCTGAGAATGTCGCCGTTGAGGATTTCGTCGTTGATCTTTTCGAAGCCGATTCTTGCGATGGTGTCGGCGAAGCGCTCGCCGGGGAGGCCCTGCTCCTTGTAGCAGAGGATGACCTTTTCCACAGTGTTGAGGACTTCTTCCTCGCTGGTGAACAGCTTGGTCAGAGGGATGCCCTGGCCCACCTTCTTGCCCCAGCGGCCGCCGATGCAGATCTTCCAGGCCTGCTTGCCTTCTCCGAAGGCATCGAACAGGCACTTGCCGGCGCAGCGGCCGCAGTTGTTGCAGAGGGTTTCGTCGATGACAATTTTGCCGTCCACAACAGAAGCGGCCTTCATGGGGCAGGAGGCTATGATCTGGCATTTTTTGCAGCCTTTGCACTTGTCGGGGTCGATTTCCTTGATCCGCTGGCCGATGATGCCCAGGTCGTTCAGGTCGGGCTTGACGCAGTTGTTGGGGCAGCCGCCGGTGGCGATCTTGAATTTGTGGGGCAGGGCAACGCTGCGGTAGCCCAGGTAGAACCGCTCATGGATTTTCTTCGACAGGCCGAAGGTGTCATACAGGCCATACTGGCAGGTGGTGCCCTTGCAGGAGACCACGGGGCGAACCTTGGCACCGGTGCCGCCGGTGGCCAGGTCAGCGGTGGCAAGGAAGGCCTGGAATTCGGGGATCTTGTCGTAGGGAATGCCGGGCAGCTCCACCGTCATCCGGGAGGTGAAGGATACTTCGCCGCTGCCGAAGCGCTCGGCGGCCTCGGCGATTACGTGGGCCTGGTGGGCGGTGATTTTGCCGTTGGTGGTGATGATCCGGGCGTTGAAGTTGTCGGTGCCCTTGTTGTTCAGAAAGCCCTGACCTTTGACGCGCTTGATGTCATCGGGGTGAATGGTGGTGGACATGATGCATCGCTCCTTTTTGCTGTGATTGGTGTTATTCTTGACATTGGAGTTTGGCGGCGAGGCGCCGCTGACAATTCGTGCGTGAATGCGTCGGTAATTGTAATGCGAGTAAAAACCGCTCGACAACGTCATGGACAGTCAAATTAGAGTTTGTAGGGGTGTTTCGATGATACCGTAGGGGACGGTTTGAATCAATGTGTGATTGCCACCGGCAATCACCAGGATTCTGATTCGCTGCGCGGAGCACCACCTCGACGTCCCGACCCAAAATCCGACCTCGATGGGCGGATTTTGGG
>JAFVMW010000052.1 GCA_017506735.1 Oscillospiraceae bacterium
CCCTTCACCGATGTGGCTTCCGGTATTTACTACTACCAGCCCGTCCTGTGGGCGGTGGAGAACGGCATCACCTCCGGCACCTCCGCCACTACCTTCGCACCCGACAACCCCTGCACCAGAGCCCAGGTCGTCACCTTCCTCTACCGGGCCCTGAAGGACAAATAACCCCAATCCGTACCTGGAGCCTGCCGGTTATTCCGGCAGGCTCCTTCTTAGTGTGCCCGGTGAGCGCACGTTCTAAGGAACCTCTGAATAAATCGTCTGCGGCAGTGTGAAGGATATCGCCTAATGCGGCAAAATCTGAGAAAAGACGGCGGCAATCGGAGATTGCCGAAGGGGTCGTCGAGGTGGTGCTCCGCGCAGCGAATCAAAATTCCGGTGATTGCCGGTGGCAATCACACATTGATTCAAACCGACCCCTACATTTCAGAATTCTTAAGATCATAAGTTCTTGACAGGGAACTGTATCACTGCTATAATACAGTTACAAACCGTATTACTCACATAGTACACTTTATGAAAGGCGGTGAGGCAGTTGATCTCCTTTGACGGATTTGTTCTGGAGGACAATGTACCCATTTATTTGCAGATCATCGGGTATGTCAAACGGGGCATCGTGGCCGGTTCCATTCTGGACGGGGACGAGATGCCCTCCCGGCGGATGCTGTCGGCCATGCTGGGCGTGAATCCCAACACGGTGCAGAAAAGCTACGCATGGCTTGAAGAGCAGGGCCTTGTCCAGTCCCGGACGGGAGCGAAAAGCTGCGTCCGGGTGGGCCGGGACACCATCCCTGCCCTGCGGCAGGAGCTGCTGGGCCACAGCTTGAAAACCATGGTGGAAGCCATGAAGCAGATGGGCATGACCCGGGAAGAAGCCCAGGCTGCCATCGCGTCTTTCTGGGAGGTGGAGGAATGAAAAAGATCACATCCGCGGCAGGTCTTGGCCTGCGTCTGAGTTTTCCCAATGTGCTGGCGATGTTCACCACCGTGGGCATCCTTCAGGCGGCCACCTTCTGGCACGCCATGAAGACGGAAGCCGGCGCGTCCTTTGAGTTTCTTCTGGACGAACACCCGGGCTTTATCGGGAGGTTTGGCCTGTTGTCCCTGTTTTTTGCCCTGTATCTGGCCACCTCGGATCGGAAGGGAATACACACGTCCTACACCCTCCGCAGACTCCGGCTGCCGGAAGGGGCTGTCACCGCGATCTGGGGGCTGATGTTCGCCGGATGGTTTGTGGTGTACTTGGCCTTCCAGGCAGGGCTGGGACTTCTGTGCTATCACCTTTGGGCAGATCCGGCTGTCACGGGAGGCAACTTCCTGTTCATCGCTGCCCACCGTTCGGAGTGGCTCCATTTCCTGCTGCCCCTCAGCGAGCCCTGGGCGGTGGCCCGGAACATCATCATGTGTCTGGCCTGCGGCGGCTTTGCCGCACTCAGCGGCACCAGCCAGCGGCATGGGCGCTCTGCTCCCCTGTGTATGTTCCTGCTTGGTGCCTTCTGGTGGAATCTCCTGTGGCCCCGGGAGATGGCATCCAGAAGCAGCGACCAGACGCTGATCGTTCTCACGCTGATCTGCCTGTTCATCGATATGATCTGGACCAGGAGGTGCATCCGTGATGACGAAAATTGATATGCGCCGCTACCGGCCCGTGGGCCGGGAGGATTCCTACTATATCCAGATCGGCTGGGTGGTGCTGCTGACCGCGTTGGTCATGAGCATGGAGTTCTTCATCCGGCTCTTTGACGCGCTGGATGCGCTGTATGACACCCGGGGGTTTGGCACCCAAGTGGTCCGGACCCTGAAGGCCGGAGCGGTGATGGTTCCCTTTTCCGCGGTGGTGAAGGACCGGTTCATGCTGGTGCCCTTTTTCTGGGTGTTCATGGGCCTGGAGGTCTGGGACTGCTACGATTACCACAAGAAAGCCACCAAAAGCATCTATCTCATGCGCCGCCTGCCGGACAAATGGGAGCTGCACCGCCGGTGCTGGGGCCGTCCTCTGATCTACTGCATCCTCAGCCTGCTGGCAGTGGCCGGAATGACGGTGCTTTATTTCCTCGCCTATCTTGTGTTCACTCCCTGGGAGTGTCTGCCTTACTGAAGGAGGTAACAATATGCTTGAACTGAAAAACATCCGGAAGGTCTACCGTCCCTCCGGCAAGGTGGCTGTGGACAATGTGAGCCTTTCCATCGGCCCCGGTGAAGTGGTGGGTCTGTTCGGGGAAAACGGCGCCGGCAAAACCACGCTGATGAAGTCCATGCTGGGCCTGCTGCGCTGCGAGGGCGAAATCACCCTGGACGGAGAACCCATCACCACCAAAAACATCGCCCGGCTCAGCTTCGCCACCAGCGAGCATTCCTTCTTCCCCACCCTGACCGGCGATGCCCACCGGGATTTCTATGCCGAGCATTTCCCCAAATTCGACGGAAAGCGGTACGAGGCGCTGATGGAATTTTTCTCCCTGCCGAAAAACAAGCCGGTGGGCAAATTTTCCACAGGCCAGAAAAACCAGTTTGAAGTGATCCTGGCGGTGAGCCAGGGAGCGGATTACATCATCATGGATGAGCCCTTCGCCGGAAACGACGTATTCAACCGGGAGGACTTCTACAAGGTGCTACTGGGCATCCTCCGGGATGACGAGACCATCATTCTCTCCACCCATCTGATGGAGGAGGTGGAGCCCTTCATCAGCCGGGCGGTGCTGCTCCACAAGGGAAAGATCCTGGGTGACGAGTCCATGGAAGCCCTCCAGGATCAGGGCATCGGTCTGATGGACTATGTGAAAGCAACCTACAACTACCGGGCCGACCGGGTGGCAAAGGCCCTGAACGAGCTGCGAAACGAGGAGGGGTGACCATGTTCCGCGTCCTTGCATTCGTCCTTGCGGTGGCACTGTGCGGCGGTTTTCTGATTTCCAGCTATACCGCCATCACGGATACCGCCGGGGATATGACCTTCACGGAAAACGTCCGGTTCGGCGACCCGTCGGTGCTGGACGGCAGAAGGGTACAGTTTGACTATCAATGCGGCGACCATATGCTCTGGGCGGTGGACTACCGGTTCGGCCCGGAGGACCGCCACAGTGTGGAGTTTACCTTTGACCAGCATCCCGTCGTCAGCAGGCCCCGGGAGACCCGGGAGAGTCTGACGGTGTACACCCACTCCGGCATCGACATGTCCATGAGCGGCGGCAACGGCTTCCAGCCGGGCCACAGCGGCTATGGCGAGATGCTCCGGGCCGTGGCCGCCCGAACTCCCGACGGCGGCGAATTCGAGATGAATCTGAAGCTGAAGGATTATCTGGATTACCACCAGTTCAACTTTGAGCTGGACTACACCAGCGACAAGTACGTCTGCCATGAGCACGTGGACATGATGATTCTGCTGGATGAGGAGAATACCTACGGCGACAGCCCCTGCTATGAAGATTTCAGCCAGCTGTTCCGGTTCCCGGTGATGGACAGCCAGATCGTCTCCATCAAGGTGCAGAAGGGGCCGGACGGAAAGATCTGGCGCATCTACTTCAACACAGAGGACCAGACCTCCGTCAACGTATACAACACCGCCACCGATGAGGGTCTGTACTGTATCCCGGTGTACCGGGGCGCGCCGGATTCCGAGGAAATGCTCCCCGGCGAGTACGCCCAGGGCATGGGCGTGTACTTCATCCCCTGGAAGCCCTATGACGACGGCTACACCTACGCAAACAGCCGCCAGAGGGTGACGCTGGATGTGGAACAGGCACAGAATATCCTGCCCCTGCCGGAGGATACGGCGGTGTACGGTATGCAGCTGGACGAGGAAACCGGCAATGTATGGGTGCTGACCCTGGAGGACGGCATCTATGCGCTGAACCGGATTACACCCGAGGGCGGCAGCATCCGGCTGGAGCTGATGACCCTTCAGAGCGATCAGGACTTCCAGTCCCCCACCTGGTACCGGAACAACGGCCTGACCCTGATTTACGCCAACCGGCAAATCGCCCTGGTGTCCGAAGGAGAAGTGCCGAAGCTTGAGCTGAATGTCCCCGTGGGCGAGGCCTTCGAAGGCTTCTACAGCTTCAGGCGGGAAACCGGAGCCATGCTCTGGGCTGACGGGGTGCTGTATCTGATGGATCACCCCCATTTCCGAAACTTCCTCAATGTAATGGCCTTTGACCCGACCGGCCTGCTCTATTGGGGCGAATACCAGTGCAGTATGCTCCCGGAAGATGTCTACGGCACCTATCCCTATGTGGAAGCCCGGTATCAGCCGGCGGTAATTGAATAAACAAACGCACGTCATTGCGAGGAGGGCGAAGCCCGACGCGGCAATCCCCTCCGGGTTTTCGGAATCCTGCAGGGGATTGCCACGGGCCTTTCGGCCCTCGCAATGACGTGCTGTTTTTTGTTGTGATTCCGATGGTTTTGTGGTATACTGACACCACAAGGAGTGATACTTATGATCGATTTTCAGCCCATTACCCCGGCGCACCGGGAGGAATATTCTGCCTATCTCAGCCAGGCCGCCCATCGGGGCTGCGGCTTTTCCTTTGCCAACCAGTATATGTGGGGCCACCAGCGGGCGGCGGTTGTAGGAGCGCATCTTGTCATGTTCTCCCACTTCAGCGGTCACACCATGTACCCCTTCCCGGCAGGCGAGGGGGATGTGAAGCCTGTGCTGGATGCCATCCTGGCTGACGCCCGGGAACGGGGCATCCCCTGCCGGATCTCCGGCGTTACCGCCCGGGAACGGGAGCTGCTGGAAGGCTACTATCCCGGCGCCTTCCGCTACCACTGCGACCGGGACAATTATGACTATGTATACGACATCAATGACCTGGCCGATCTGAAGGGCAAAAAATTTCAGCCCAAGCGCAACCATGTGAACCGGTTCCTGACCGACCACCCGGATGCCTACATTCTGCCCCTGGACGAAGTGACCATGGCAGACTGCATGGCCTTCACCGACCGGTGGTTCCGGCTCCGGCAGGAGGAGGACCCGGAAAGCGACTACTACATCGAACAGCGCGCCCTGTCCAGAGCCTACGAAAACTACCGGGCCCTGGAGCTGGAGGGTCTGGTGCTGTACGCCGACGGCCGCCTGGTGGCCATGACCATCGGTTCCTTCCTCAGCGAAGAGATGGTGGACGTGCATTTTGAAAAGGCAGACCCCGATTACGCCACCGCCTACGCCGTCATCAACCGTGCCTTCGCCCGGTACATCCGGGAAACCTACCCCCGGGTCAAATACCTGGACCGGGAGGAGGACATGGGCTCTCCCGGTCTGCGGAAGGCCAAGCTCAGCTACCAGCCCCACCATCTGGTGGAAAAATGCTGGGCACACTACGCCGGGGAGGAATTTGTATGAGCTTCCGCCCTGCACAGCCGGGAGACCGGCCCGGGCTGACGAAGCTCTGGGCGCAGGCCTTCGGGGACCCGGTTTCCTTCATTGATTTATTTTTCGAATCGGGCTTCGCCCCGGAGCGGAGCCGGGTCTGCACCATGGACGGACGGCTTGCCGCCATGCTCTACTGGTTCGACTGCACCCTGGGAACGGAGCGGTACGCCTATCTCTACGCCGTGGCAACGGACGAGGCCTTCCAGGGCCGGGGCATCGCCACCCGTCTGATGGCGGATGTCCACACCCTTCTGGCAGAACAGGGGTATCAGGGCGCTATCCTCTCCCCCGGGTCTGAATCCCTGTACCGGTTTTACGGACGGATGGGCTACGAAACCGCAGGCTTTGTCACAGAGCAGACCCTGTCCGCCGCCGTGCCCCTGCCTGTCAGACAAATCACCACGGAAGAATACGCTGCCCTCCGGCGAAGCTTTCTTCCCCCCAACGGCATCCGGCAGGAGGGGGAGAATCTTGTGTATCTGGGCCGGTTTGCCCGGTTTTACGCAGGGGACGGCTTCCTTGCCGCCGTCGCCGGAAGCGCGGTGGCAGAATACCTGGGGCCCAGGTCTGAAATTCCCGGCCTGCTGGGGGCTTTGGGACTGGAAACCGCCCAGGTGCGTCTGCCCGGCCCGGACTGCCCCCTGGTGATGGGCCTGCGCTTTGACGGACAGCCCTTCGGGGAAGTATATTTCGGATTTCCATTTGATTGACAAACCGCCCTTCCCAAAACCGGGAAGGGCGGTTGCATCGTGTAGAAAAACCGAAATACGAATCGTAGGGGACGGCGTCCTCGACGTCCCGCGCCGCGTAAGCGGCAATCACAGATTGCCGAACGGGTCGTCCAGGAGGCCGACCCCTACTGCACTTTTCCAGCCTCATTCCGGCTCTGTTCTGCCCGTTTGGCCAGGGATCTGCGTTCCCGGGCATGGAGGGCGGCCTGGGCCGCGTCGGATTTCAGCTTGTCCACATATTCCTTGGGACTGATGCCGTATTCTGCCCGGAAGGCACGGTAGAAGCTGGAATAATCTCCGAAGCCGCACTGCTGATAGGCCTCCGAGGAGGATATGCCCTCGCTGAGCATCTGCTTGGCCATGACAAGCCGCTTCTGGATGATGTAGCGGTACACCGAGGTTCCCACCAGCCGGTTGAACTCCCGGGACAGGTGGTATTTGCTGATGAAGAACCGGTTTGCCAGCAGATCCAGGGACAGCTCCTCCCGGTAGTGGTCATTGATGTAGGACAATACCCTTCCCACCACGGAGCCGGAGCGTTCCCGGAAAGCAGGATGCTGGCTGCTGCGCTCCTCCAGCCGGTTGAGCATCACCAGAAACTGCAAAAGGCAGGTGTCCGCCAGCAGGTCATGGGCATATTCCTCCGACTGCCGCTCCGTCAGAATGTTCTCCAGCAGCATCACCATCAGCCCCAGCATCTGCTGATCCGGCCGGAGCAGATTGCTCCCCCGTTCCGCGGCCCGGTCAAAGCACCGGCTCAGGGCATGGCCGAAGCTGGCGGTCTGGGTAAGATAGGCCCGGTCCACCCACAGCACCATCCGCTCGAAGGCCGGCTGCTGCTCCTCGAAAATGGGCTGGTGCAGCTCGTTGGGGCTGATCAGCAGCATATCCCCGGGGGTGGCGTGGTAGATCCGGTTCTCAATGGAATAATCCACCTCCCCCTTCAAAAACAGATTCACCTCGTAAAAATCATGATGGTGCATCAGCACTTCATTATAATAGGTATCCTGCTTCCGGTGCAGCTCGTAGGAGCCTGTGACCATGTGCTGACGGGCGGAAATGGCGGTTTTCTCTTCCGGCAATGCAGCTCTCCCCCTTTCCGATTATGGCAATCGTTTTTGGCAATTCCTGTAAATATATACTCCATTTTTATCATAAAGCAATATTTGCAAACTGTCAAGCAACATTAACAATGAAGATTGCAAAAAAGTATGGTATCATGGTTATCGTGAACAAAACTGCGCTCTGCCAAGGTGTATTTATGAGCATTTTGTACACCATGCACAAAAGCGCAGCCGGTTTTTTGTAAGAACCGGAAAAGGAAAGGAGTCGCATTATGGAACCCAAGATCATTATTTCCGGCTTTGCCGACGAGATCGATCCCCAGCTGGACGTTCAGCTGAAGGTGGTCAAGGACCTGGGCATGGAGTACATCTGCTTCCGCGCCGCCGACGGCAAGGGCGTGGCAGAGTACACCCTGGAGGAAGTGAAGGAAGTCATCAAGCCCCGTCTGGATGCCGCCGGCGTGAAGGTTTCCTCCCTGGGCAGCCCCATCGGCAAGATCAACATCGACGATGAGGAAGCTTACGCAAAGCAGCTGGAGCAGCTGGACACCCTGTGCCAGATCTGCAACGAGCTTGACTGCAAGTACATCCGTATGTTCTCCTTCTGGATGGTGGGCAAGAACCCCGACGACTGGAAGGAAGAAGTTCTGAAGAAGCTGAGAGGCTACGCTGACGTTGCCGCCAAGTACGGTGTCATCCTGATCCACGAGAATGAGAAGGACATCTACGGCGACATCGGCTCCCGCTGCAAGGTCATCCTGGATGAGCTGGCCAGCCCCAACTTCAAGGCCGCTTTCGACTTCGCAAACTTCGTCCAGTGCGGCGAGAACACCGCCGAGTGCTGGGAGCTGCTGAAGGAGCACGTTGCCTACATCCACATCAAGGACGCCGTCGCAGGCAAGAACGAGAACGTTGTCTGCGCCACCGGCGACGGCCAGATCCCCGAGATCCTGGCAAAGGCCATCCGTGAAGACGGCTACGAGGGCTTCCTGACCCTGGAGCCCCACCTGGTGCTGTTTGCAACCCTGCAGAGCCTGGAGGTGGTTGACGCCACCGAGGTTATCTCCGAGAACAAGGCCAAGGACGGTGCTGAGGGCTACGCCATGCAGTACAACGCTCTGAAGGAAGTTCTGGCAAAGATCTGATTTCGTAATCCTAAGACCACGCAGGTCTTAAAAAATAACAATTTCACGTTTTTTAAGTAAGGAGAATGCAAAATGGACAAGATTCGTTATGGTATCATCGGCTTCGGCGCACAGGGCAGCTCTTACTGCAACATCCTGACCGGCACCCCCGCTTTCCCCGGTTTCCCCGCAGCTGCTATTCCCCCTCACACCGCTCTGGGCGCTGTCTGTGATATCGATCCCGCCAAGCGCGAGGCTGTCAAGGCCAAGTTCCCCGAAATTCCCGTTTTCGAGGACTACAAGGAAATGATCGCTTCCGGCCTGGTTGATGCCGTCATCACCACCGTTCCCCACTACCTGCACCACGAGATGGCCATCTACGCTCTGGAGCATGGCATGCACGTCATCGGCGAGAAGCCCGCTGGCGTCCGCGCTTCCGACGTTCAGAAGATGCTGGACTGCGCCGCTGCTCATCCCGAGGTGAAGCTGGGCATCATGTTCAACCAGAGAACCAACAAGCTGTACCAGAAGATCCGTGACATCGTCAAGTCCGGCGAGCTGGGCGAGATCCGCCGCTCCAACTGGATCATCAACACCTGGTGGCGTCCCGACTCCTACTACGCTCAGAGCGCATGGCGCGCCACCTGGGGCGGCGAAGGCGGCGGCGTCCTGGTCAACCAGGCTCCCCATCAGCTGGACCTGTGGCAGTGGATCTGCGGCACTCCCGTGGAAGTCACTTCCGTGAACATCAACGGCGCACACCGTAACATCGGCGTTGAGAACGACGTCACCATCGTCACCAAGTACGCCAACGGCGCCACCGGTTCCTTCATCACCTGCACCCACGACGCCATCGGCACCGACCGTCTGGAGATCGACTTCTCCGCCGGTAAGATCGTGGTTGAGAACTCCCAGAAGGCTACTGTTTACCGCATGAAGAAGTCCGAGCCCGAGATGAACGCCACCATGGACATGATGGCTGTCGCAATGCTGACCCGCTCCAACTCCGCTGGCGGCGGTCTGTACGACATCGAGGAGTTCGAGAACAACGATGCATGGGGTGTCCAGCACGGCACCGTTATGGCTAACTTCGCTTCCCACGTTCTGTTCGGCACCGAGCTGCTGGCTCCCGGCTCCGACGGCATCATGGGCGTCCGTCTGGCCAACTGCTCTCAGCTGTCCGCATGGACCGGCAAGACCGTCTCCTACCCCTGCGACGAGGCTGCTTACAACGCTGAGCTGAACAAGCTGATCGAGGCCGAGGGCAAGTTCCCCGTCCGCGACTGATTCCCGGTAATACATAACTGAATCCCGGTCCGCGGCGGCTTTCGCCGCCGCGGATTTCGGTCAAAGGAGTTTTTCAACATGATGAAGGCTGCAATCGTGGGCTTTGGCACCATTTCCATCGTTCATATCGATGCCATCGCCTCCAACCCCGGCATGGAGCTGGTTGCCATCTGCGACATCAACGCTGATCTGGCCGCCAAGGTGCCCGAGGGTGTCAAGTTCTACACCGATTACAAGCAGATGGTCACTGAGGTTCAGCCCGATGTGGTCCACAATCTGCTGCCCCATTACCTGCACTACCCCGTCACCAAGGAGCTGGTGGAAATGGGCTTCAACGTTTTCTGCGAAAAGCCCATCGCACTGAACTCCAAGGAGGCAGAGCAGTTCTGCGCTCTGGAAGCCGCTCACCCCGAGGTGAAGATCGGCGTCTGCCTGCAGAACCGTATGAACGAGACCACCGAGGAGTTGAAGAAGATCATTGAATCCGGCGAGTACGGCAAGATCATCGGCATCCGTGGCTTCGTGCCCTGGCGCCGTGACAACACCTACTATGAGTCTCAGCCCTGGCGCGGCAAGTGGAAGTATGCCGGCGGCGGCTCCATGATCAACCAGAGCCTCCACACCCTGGATCTGCTGTACTTCCTGGGCGGCGACATCGCCAAGCTGCACGCAGTGGTCGGCCAGACCAATGAGTATGGCATCGAGGTCGAGGGCGACATCATCGCCCGTCTGGAGTTTGCCAACGGCGCAAACGGCCTGTTCTTCGCCACCAACAACAACTGGACCAATGAGTCCGTCCAGATCCGCGTGGCCATGGAGAAGGGCGTGTTCCACATCGAGGACAACACCCTGTACAAGGTCAATCCCGACTCCAGCCGTGAGGTCATCGTCAAGGCTCCCAAGCTGGAAGGCATCAAGTTCTACTACGGTGCCTCCCACACCCGTCTGATTGCCCGTTTCTACGAGGCCGTCAAGAACAACACCGACGACTACATCCACATCAGCGAGGGCGCAATGGTCGTCCGTCTGATGGATTCCATTTTCCGCAGCTCCAACACCAGCGCTCTGGTGGAGGTGTAACCCCAGAATCACGTCATTGCGAGGAGCGCAGCGACGTGGCAATCCCCTTCAGATTTCCTGATATCCACGGGATTGCCACACCAGTGTGCGCACTGGTTCGCAATGACAGTATAAATCACAATTTTTAAGGAGTGTATTCCCATGAGCAAAAAAGGTTTGATCGGCGTTCAGATGTCCACCATCGCCCCTGCCAAGATGCCCAGCTTTGAGCCCTTCGAGGTTATGGGCCGCCTGACCGACATCGGCTTCCACTGCGCAGAAGTTTCCCAGGTCCCCATGACCAAGGAGAACGTGGCCGGCTTCCGCAAGGCCATCGACGAGCTGAACTTCAACATCTCCTCCCTGACCGCTTCCATTGATCCCATGTTCCCCGGCATGCCCGGTGAGTATCTGTCCAACGAGGACGACTACAAGAAGTACCTGGACGATGCCCGTACCCTGAACGTTGATATGTTCCGCATCGGCATGATGCCCATGAACGCCATCGGCGACGTTCAGAAGTGCATCGACTTCGCAAAGCGCGCTGAGGAGTACTGCCTGAAACTGAAGGAAGACGGCATCGATCTGTACTACCACAACCACCACATCGAGTTCATGAAGCTGGAGAACGGCAAGTACCTGCTGGACGTGCTCCGCGAGAACGCTCCTCACATGGGCTTTGAGCTGGATACCCACTGGATCCACCGCGGCGGCGAGAACCCCGTTGAGTTCATCAAGAAGTACGCCGGCTCCGTCCGTCTGCTGCACCTGAAGGACTACAAAATCGCCAACGTTGAGATGCCCGACATGCGCGGTGCTGACGGCATGGCCAAGTTCGTCTCCGCATTCTTCGACAAGCCCGTCCGCTTTGCTGAGCTGGGCGCTGGCTCCCTGCCCCTGAAGGCCTGCATCGAGGCCGGTCTGGCTGGCGGTGCTGAGTACTTCCTGATCGAGCAGGACGACTCCTACGGCCGTGATCCCTTCGACTGCCTGAAGGATTCCCGCGCTCACCTGGTCGAGCTGGGCTTCGAGGACTGGTTCTAAGATTTATACCCCATATGGCCTGCCGGAACTCCGGCAGGCCATTTTTAACCCGGAGATTCCACCATAATTTGTCAAAAAGGAGTATTAACCATGAGTAAAAAAGGTCTGATCGGCGTTCAGATGTCCACCATCGCCCCCAATAAGATGCCCAAGTTCGATGCCTACGAATCCATGGCCAAACTTGCCGACATCGGCTACAAGTGCATCGAGATTTCCCAGGTCCCCATGACCGCAGAGAATGTGGCTGGCTTCCGCCGGGCCATCGATGAACTGGGCTTCAATGTGGCAGCAGTTTCTGCCACCGTCAAATCCAACCCCATGATGCCCAGCGAGGAGCTGTGCAACCCCGATGACTTCAAGAAGATGGTGGACGATGCCAAGGCACTGAACTGTGACATGATGCGCATCGGCGCCATGCCCATGGATGCCCGGTTCTCCCTGCAGGCCGCCATCGATTTTGCTAAGCAGGCGGACGAGTACGCCTGCCAGCTGGCCGAGCATGGCATCGATCTGTACTACCACAACCACCATTTTGAATTTGCCCGCCATGACGGCAAATTCCTGATGGACATCATCAAGGAAAACACCTCCCGGCTGGGCTTCGAGCTGGATATTCACTGGATTCACCGGGGCGGCATGGACCCTGTGAAGTTCATCAACCAGTACGCCGGCCGCATCCGCCTGCTGCATCTGAAGGACTACCGCATCGGTCACATGGCCATGCCTGAGAATGTGGACTTCAACTCCAGGGAAGGCATGATGGCCGCCTACAGTGCCATGAACAACATCGTGGAGTTTGCCGAAGTGGGCGAAGGCACCCTGGATATCCCTGCCTGCATCCAGGCCGGCCTTGCCGGAGGCTCCGAATACTTCCTGGTGGAGCAGGATATGACCTACGGCCGTGATCCCTTCGACTGCCTGAAGACCAGCCGCGACAATCTGGTGAAGATGGGCTACGGTGACTGGTTCTGACCGTCAGCTCCGGATCATCCATTTTTGTGAGAATTTTTCACAGATAGCGATTGCATTTTACAGCTTTTATTGTATAATATAGTTACGATGATTTGTGGAGCCACGCTTCGCAGTCAAATTTTGTAAATTGAAAGAGGGTTTTTCCAATGAAGAAGTTTATGGACAAGGACTTCCTGCTGTCCAACGAGACCGCGAAGACCTTGTATCACGATTACGCTGCCAAGATGCCCATCCTGGACTACCACTGCCACATCAACCCCCAGGAAATCTGGGAGGACCGCAAGTTCGAGAACATCACCCAGGTTTGGCTGGGCGGTGACCACTACAAGTGGAGAGTCATGCGCGGCAACGGCGTTGAGGAAAAGTACATCACCGGCGACGCTTCCGACCGTGAGAAGTTCCAGAAGTTCGCAGAGGCTCTGCCCAAGTGCATTGGTAACCCCATGTATCACTGGTGCCACCTGGAGCTGCAGCGCTACTTCGGCTACTACGGCGTCCTGAACGGTGAGACCGCTGAGGAAGTCTGGAACCTGGCCAACGACAAGCTGCAGAACGACCCCACCATGACCGCCCGCGGCCTGGTGAAGCAGTCCAACGTCTACATGGTCGGCACCACCGACGATCCCATCGACTCCCTGGAGTTCCACGAGAAGATCGCCGCTGATCCCACCATCGACACCAAGGTCTGCCCCTCCTTCCGTCCTGACAAGGCTCTGGACATCGAGAAGGCTACCTTCGCTGGCTACATCCATCAGCTGGAGGATGTGGTTGGTTACGAGTTCAAGTGCATCAAGTGCGTCCGTAAGGCTCTGGTTGAGCGGATCAACTACTTCTTCGAGAAGGGCTGCCGCGCTACCGACCACGGCCTGGGCTACGTTCCCTACGTTGAGGCTACCGACGAGGAGCTGACCGCCATCTTCAAGAAGGGCATGGCTGGCGAGGCTCTGACCAAGAACGAGATCGACGCTTACAAGACTGACCTGCTGCTGACCTGCGCACGTGAGTACGCAAAGCTGGGCATGGTCATGCAGATCCACTTCTCCTGCCTGCGCAACACCAACGCTGCCATGTTCGAGAAGCTGGGCCCCGACACCGGTTTCGACTGCATCGCCATCACCGACTCCGGCGAGGCTCTGACCAAGGTTCTGTCCAACCTGTATAAGACCAACGAGCTGCCCAAGACCATCCTGTACTCCCTGAATCCCGGCGACAACGCTCAGCTGGGCACCTTCCTGGGCGCTTTCCAGGGTCCCGAGGTTCCCGGTAAGATTCAGCACGGCTCCGGCTGGTGGTTCAACGACACCAAGACCGGCATGATCGAGCAGATGACTTCCCTGGCCAACCTGGGATTGCTCGGCAACTTCATCGGCATGCTGACCGACTCCCGTTCCTTCCTGTCCTACACCCGTCACGAGTATTTCCGTCGCATTATGTGCAACCTGATCGGCACCTGGGTCGAGAATGGTGAGTACCCCGACGACATGAACGTGCTGGGCGCTATGGTTCAGGACATCGCCTCCAACAACGCAAAGCGTTACTTCGGCGTGTAATTTCCATACATAGCATCCAAGGCCCCGTCCGCAAGGACGGGGCCTTTTTGTGGGGGCCCGCACAGGCAAATTGCATTTATCGGACTGCTGGATCATCCTCTGTAGGGCGTAGGCATGCCCACGCCCTACAATGGTTGTCTATTGATCCCACGTTCCGGTCGGGCAGTGCCCAATGGCGTTGGACACGAGGGGGCCCGAAGGTCCGGATTGTCAGCGATGACTCGCCGCCAAACTCCGATTATCCACCCCTCCCATTTCTGGTTGCGCTGTCCATTGATTTGTCAACAAATTTTAGATTGAATTATTGACATTTCCGACAGGGGTGGCGTATAATGGCTCCATCTTATAAGGATTGGAGATTCATTTCCCATGGAAAGAGAACGTCTTGGAAGCCGCATCGGCTTCATTCTCCTCAGCGCAGGCTGTGCCATCGGCATCGGCAATGTTTGGAAGTTCCCCTACATCACCGGTCAGTACGGCGGCGGCATCTTTGTGCTGATCTACCTGCTGTTCCTCGTCATTTTCGGCATTCCCGTCATGACCATGGAATTCGCCATTGGCCGGGCCTCCCAGAAAAGCCCTGCCAAAATGTATGAGCCTCTGGCTCCCAAGGGCAGCCCCTTCCACCTCCACGGCTGGGCCTGCGTCATCGGCTGCTATCTGCTGATGATGTTCTATTCCAGCGTTTCCGGCTGGATGCTGCAATACTTTGTCAACACCGCCACCGGCAAGCTGGAGGGCCTGGACTCCGCCGCCATCGGAGCGGCCTTCGGTGATATGCTCTCTGACCCTGTGAGCATGACCGTTTACATGGCGATCATGGTCATCGCAGGCTTCGCCATCAACTCCATCGGCCTGCAGAAGGGCCTGGAGCGTGTGACCAAGTGGATGATGCTGGCGCTGCTGCTGCTCATGGGCATCCTGGCGGTCAACAGCATCACCCTGGAGGGCGGCGCGGAGGGCCTTTCCTTCTATCTGAAGCCTGACCTGAACAAGCTGCTGGACGCCGGTGTATTCAACGTGATCGTGGCCGCCATGAACCAGGCCTTCTTCACCCTGAGTCTGGGCATCGGCTCCATGGCCATCTTCGGCAGCTATCTGAAGAAGGACCGGGCGCTGATGGGCGAGTCCATCAACGTGGCTGTGCTGGATACCTGCGTGGCCCTGTGCTCCGGTCTGATCATCTTCCCTGCCTGCTCCGCCTACGGTGTGGCAGCGGATTCCGGCCCCAACCTGCTGTTCATCACCCTGCCCAACATCTTCAACAACCTGCCCATGGGCCAGTTCTGGGGCAGCCTGTTCTTCCTGTTCATGACCTTCGCCGCCTTCTCTACGGTGCTGGCGGTGTTTGAGAGCATCATTGCCTGCACCTGCGATCTCACCGGCTGGAGCCGGAAGAAATCCTGCCTGGTCAACTGCATCGCCATGCTGATCCTGAGCATGCCCTGCATTCTGGGCTTCAACGTCTGGGCTGAGATCCAGCCTCTGAAGGCAGGAAAGAACATCATGGATCTGGAGGACTTCATCGTCAGCAACTGCCTGCTGCCTCTGGGCTCCCTGACCATGGTGCTGTTCTGCACCCGGAAATTCGGCTGGGGCTGGGACAGCTTCGTTGCCGAGGCCAACACCGGCAAGGGCGCGAAGGTCCAGAACTGGATGCGCTTCTACATGACCTGGGTGCTGCCCATCATCGTGATCACCCTGTTTGTGGCAGGCCTCATCAGCTTCTTTAAGTAAATCTGATGTCATTGCGAGGCAGTGCGCACACTGCCGCCCAATGACGTGGAACGACGAAACCGCCTGCCGTTTTTTCGGCAGGCGGTCATTTTTACTTGTGATACAGCCGTCTTGTTTCGTATTTTGCCTCGAAGCTGACATGGATGCCCAGGCGGCGGAGGAGCTTTTCGTCCTCGTCGGAAAGCACCACAGAGAAGTGGGCCTCGCAGCCGGCCAGCTTCTTCAGCTGCTCCTTTGCCTGCTGGGCAACGGGATTCTGGAGGGCGGAAATGGTCAGAGCCAGAAGCACCTCGTCGGTGTGGAGCCGGGGATTCCGGTGGCCCATGTAGCCGGTTTTCAGCTCGCAGATGGGTTCCAGCACCGAAGCGGAGATCAGATCCAGCTTGTCGTCAATGCCGCCCAGGGTTTTCAGGGCATTCAGCAGCAGAGCGGAGGCGGCGCCCAGGGTGGAGGAGGTTTTGCCGGTGATCACTCTGCCGTCGGGCAGCAGCATGGCTCCGGCAGGGCCGCCGGTGGCTTCCGCCTTGGCAAGGCAGGCCACCACGGCAGGATGGTCCTCCGGAGACACACCGGCCTGCTTCATCAGCAGCTCCAGCTTCCGGATGGCTTCGTCGCAGTCCTTGCCGCGGACCCGGTCCACGCAGGCGGCATAGTACCGGCGGAGGATCTCCTTCTTGGAGGCTTCCCGGCAGACCTCATCATCGACGATGCAGTTGCCCACCATGTTCACGCCCATGTCCGTGGGGGACTGGTACAGGGAATTGCCGTGGATCTTCACGAAGGTGGCGTTCAGCACCGGGAAGATTTCCACATCCCGGTTGTAGTTCACCGCCTTTTCGCCGTAGGCCTCCAGGTGGTAGTGGTCGATCATGTTCACATCGTTCAGATCTGCCGTGGCTGCCTCGTAGGCCAGATTCACCGGGTGCTTCAGCGGCAGATTCCACACGGGGAAGGTCTCGAACTTGGCATAGCCGGCGGAAATGCCACGCTTGTGCTCGTGGTAGAGCTGGCTCAGACAGGTGGCCATTTTGCCGCTGCCGGGGCCGGGAGCGGTGACGATGACCAGGGGCCGGGTGGTTTCAATATAGTCATTGATGCCGAAGCCGGCGTCGGAAACGATGTGGGCCACGTCATGGGGATAGCCTGTGATGTTGTAATGCCGGTAGCACTTCACGCCCAGGCTTTCCAGCCGCTTGAGAAACGCGTCCGCGGCGGACTGGCCGGAATAGCGGGTCATGACCACGCTGCCCACATACAGGTTCATCTCCCGGAAGGTATCAATCAGCCGCAGAACGTCCGCGTCATAGGTGATGCCCAGGTCGCCCCGGACCTTATTCTTTTCAATATCGGCAGCGTTGATGGCGATGACGATCTCCGCGTCATCGGAAAGCTGCTGCAGCATCCGGATCTTGCTGTCCGGCTCAAAACCGGGCAGAACCCGGGAAGCATGGTAGTCGTCAAAGAGTTTGCCGCCAAACTCCAGATACAGCTTGCCGCCAAACTGGGCAATGCGTTTGCGGATCTGTTCGGACTGGGTTCTCAGGTATTTCTGATTGTCAAAGCCGATCCTGCTCATATACCGATCACTCCTGTAACAAAAATCAAAGTCAGTATACCACATTTTTTTCATCCTGAAAAGCACCAAAGACTAGCCTGGGGTGTAAAAAATCCCAGTGGTTTTTTGTCGAAAGACTGTGACCTTCAGACATTGACTTTCAGACCGGAGGCGTGTAAAATGTTACCGAAGTGCCCGCCTTTGCAGGAGGGCGCTTTTTTCGTAAAATGCATTCCGAAAGGAGTTAAACATATGGAATTCACCAATCTTTCCCAGGCAATCGCCCGGCTGGAGGAGCTGGAAGCCACCTCTGCCGCCTACGGTCACGCCATGGGTATCCTCAGCGTGGACGCTTCCACCATCGCCCCTGCCAAGTCCGCCCCGGGCCGGGGCAAGACCATGGAGGTGCTGAGCAGTGTGGTCTACGGTCTGGTGGCAGACCCTGCCAATCTGGAGCTGGTTCAATACCTGGAGGCCCACGACAGCGAGCTGACGGATCTTCAGCGCCGTCAGACCCAGCTGCTGCGCAAGAGCGTGGAGCAGCTCTCCCGGATTCCCCAGGAGGAATACGTGGCCTACTCCGTGCTGATGAACGAGGCGGATGTGGTCTGGCGCAATGCCAAAACCGGCAATGATTTTGCCTCCTTTGCCCCCATTCTGGAGCAGATTGTGGCCTACAACCGGAAATTTTCCGGGTACTACAACCCCAACGTCCCTGCCTACGACGCTCTGCTGAACGAGTACGAGGAGGGTCTGACCACCGCTGTGCTGGACGAATTCTTCGCCCGGCTCCGGTCTGAGCTGGTGCCTCTGATTCACGCCATCGGCGAAAAGGCCGCCCCCGACACGGCTTTCCTGAACCAGTCCTACCCCATCCCTGCCCAGAAGGAGCTGACCTCCTTCCTGATGGATGTGATGGGTCTGGACAAGGGCAAGTGTGTGCTGTGCGAGTCCGAGCATCCCTTCACCTCCGGCTTCAACAACGCCGATGTGCGCATCACCACCCATTATTATGAAACCATGCCCACCTTCGCCATCTATTCCACCATCCACGAGGGCGGTCACGCCCTGTACGAGATGGGCATGGATGACGCTTACAACTTCACCTCCGTCGCCGGCGGCGCTTCCATGAGCATTCACGAAAGCCAGAGCCGGTTCTATGAGAATCTGATCGGCCGGAGCCTGCCCTTTGTGGAGAAATACTTCCCCAAAATGCAGGAGCTGTTCCCCGAACAGCTGGCAGGGGTTACGGCTCTGCAGATGTTCCGGGCGGTGAACAAGGTGGAGCCCTCTCTGATCCGCACCGAGGCTGACGAGCTGACCTACTGTATGCACATCATGGTCCGCTACGAGCTGGAAAAGCAGCTCATCGACGGCACTCTGGCAGTGGCTGACCTGCCCCGGGCCTGGAACGGGCTGTACAAGGAGTATCTGGGTGTGGAAGTGCCCAATGACACCCTGGGCTGCCTCCAGGATTCCCACTGGGCCGGCGGCATGATCGGCTATTTCCCCTCCTACGCCCTAGGCAGTGCCTACGGCGCCCAGATCAAGCACGTGCTGGAAGCCGAACTGGGCAGTCTGGAACAGCTTGTACAGGAAGGCCGGATCGGTGAGATCACCGGCTGGCTCCGGGCGAAAATCCACCGCCACAGCGCCATGTTCAAGCCCATGGAGCTGTTTGAGCAGGTCTGCGGCAAGTTTGATCCCAAGTTCTATACCGATTATCTGAAGGAAAAGTATTCCAGACTGTACGATTTGTAATCAGAATTGGAGTTTGTAGGGGTGTTTCGATGATACCGTAGGGGCGACCATTGGTCGCCCGGCCTTCCCCTTTGGGGAAGGTGGCACGGCGGAACGCCGTGACGGATGAGGTGAAAAACCTCCATTTTTTCTGAGACTTTCCGGAAAACGCAACAATTCTCACACCTCTCCCGCCCCCTGTAGGGGGCAGTTGCCTTCGGGCAACCCCGGTCGCGGCTCTGACAGTCCACAGGACTGTCATGCACTACCGCGACTGCGCTTCGCTTACCCCCCAAAGGGGAGGGCCTCGGGCGTGCAATGCACGCCCCTACGGGGGTATTCCGTTACATCTGCAAATTCCAATTGTTCGACCGCCTCCGGTTTTCTTCCGGGGGCGGTTCTGTTTTTTACAAACGCAGCGCAGATTTCTGTAGACTTTCCTCTGATGGGCTGATATAATTTTCTTGTATGCAAAAACCGGCAGCTGATGCCGGGAGAGAAAGTAGGATGAAGAAATGACCTCATACATCTTCAACATCATTTCCCTGCTGGGCGGTCTTGCACTGTTCCTGTTCGGCATGGACACCATGGGCAAGGCCCTGGAGCGTCAGGCCGGCGGTAAGCTCCAGACCATTCTGGCAAAGATGAGCTCCACCGTGATCAAGGGCTTCCTGCTGGGCGCGGCGGTCACTGCTGTGATCCAGTCCAGCTCTGCCACCACCGTCATGGTGGTGGGCTTCGTCAACTCCGGCATTATGACACTGAAGCAGGCCGTTGGCGTCATTATGGGCTCCAACGTAGGTACCACCATCACCTCCTGGGTTCTGTCCCTGTCCGGTCTGGAGGGTGACAGCTTCCTGATCAAGCTCTTCAAGCCCTCCACCCTGGCTCCCCTGATCGGTGCGTTCGGCATCGTGCTGTTCATGGGCAAGTCCGAGAGCAAGAAGGGCATCGGCACAATCATGCTGGGCTTCATGGCCCTGATGACCGGTATGGATCTGATGGGTGACTCCATGGAGTTCCTGGAGACAGAGCCCTGGTTCGCCCAGCTGATGATCTCCTTCTCCAATCCCATCATCGGCATTCTCTTTGGCGCCATCCTCACCGCTGTGATCCAGTCCTCCTCCGCCTCCGTGGGTATTTTGCAGGGTCTGTGCGTCACCGGCGCAGTGACCTACGGCGCTGCCCTGCCCATCATTCTGGGCCAGAACATCGGCACCTGTATCACCGCCCTCATGGGCTCCATCGGCGCAAACCGGAACGCCCGGCGGACCGCCATCGTCCATCTGCTGTTCAATGTGGTGGGCGTGGCCCTGTTCGTGGTGATCTTCTACGGCATCGGCCTTGTGTATCCCTGGGCCATTCTGAACCAGACCGCCGAGGCCTGGGACATCGCCATCATCCACACCGCCTTTAACATCACCGCCACCGCTGTGCTGCTGCCCATGAACGGACTGCTGGTGAAGCTTGCCTACCTGGTCATCCCCAGAGAGCAGACTCCCCAGAAGCAGGAGCTGCTGGACGAGCGTCTGCTGGGCACCCCTGCCGTTGCTGTGCAGCGTGCCCATGAGATCACCGGCCGGATGGCAAATCTGTCCGCCGAAGCCCTGGAAAAGGCCATTTCCCTGACCCACACCTACGACGCTGACCTCCATGAGCAGGTCAAGGCTTTGGAAGAAGAAACCGACCAGCTCCAGGACGCTCTGGGCACCTACCTGGTGAAGCTGTCCGGCAACACCCTGGCCCACCGGGACAACCGGATCCTCAACACCCTGCTCTACTCCATCTCCGATGTGGAGCGGATTGCCGACCATGCCGTTTCCCTGGCCAACGCCGCCAAGGAAATGAGCGAGAAGTCCATCAACTTCTCCGATGCCGCCAAGGCTGAGCTGGCTGTGCTGGAGCGCGCCGTGCTGGACGTGGTGGACAAGACCGTCCGGGCCTTCGAGTCCAGCGATCTGGGCATCGCCATGAAGATCGAGCCCGAGGAGCAGGTCATTGACAGCCTGGTCCGTGAGGTCAAGAGCCGCCATGTCCGCCGTCTGAGAGATGGCAAGTGTACCGTGGAATACGGCTTCGTGCTGGATGATCTGCTGACCTCCTACGAGCGCATCGCCGACCACTGCTCCAACGTGGCCGCCGAAATGATCCAGACCGCCGCCGACAAGATGGAGGTTCACGAGTATCTGGAAGCTCTGAAGAAAGGCGAGCTGGACGAGAGCAAGCAGTACCTGTCCAACTACGAGCGCTACTCCCAGCGCTACACCTTCCCCGAAGAAGGCTGATTCCCATATCGGTTCCCGGCGCGCCCCCTTTCGGGGGTGCGCCGTTTTTCTGCTTCCTGCCGCACCCCCAAAGCAAAGAACTGGCAAAGAATTCATTTTTAAGGAATTTTTCACAAATTGTTCACGCTCTTTCTGTGCAGAAGGACTATACTCTCCCTGTAAAACTTTATGAAAAGAGGCGTAACATCCGTTGCGATACTGGTTCGATACCTCCGGCACCATTGCCAAGGGTCTTGGCTTTTCCCTGTTTGACGCGGAGCATCTGTTCTGGCTGGGCCTGACGGTGTTCTTTCTCACCGCCCTCTGCCGGTATTACCGGGGAAGCGATCCGTCCGGACGTACCCGGCTCCGTCATGGAGTGGCGGCGGCCATCGTGGCAAATGAGATTTTCAAAACCGCCATGCTGATCCTTGGCGGCAACTGGGAGCCTGAGTACCTGCCCCTGCATCTGTGCAGCGTGAACGTTTTCCTGGTGGCGTACCACGCCTGGCGGCCCGGCAAGCTGCTGGACAATTTCCTGTATGCCGTGTGCATCCCCGGCGCGGCGGCAGCCCTGCTGTTCCCCTCCTGGAACAGTCTGCCTCCCATCAATTTCATGTATCTGCACTCCTTCACCATTCACATTCTGCTGATGGCTTACCCCATCATGCTCACCGCCGGCGGCGATATCCGGCCTGACCACAGGTATATCCCCCGGGTTCTGGCGCTGCTGGGTACCCTGGCCGCGGTGGCTCTGGCAGCCAATCTGATTTTTGACACCAACTTCATGTTCCTGATGAAGGCCACCAAGTCCAGCCCCCTGTACTTCTTCCAGAAGCAGTTCGGCAGCCATCTGGTGGGCTTCGCGGTGATCCTGCCTGCGGTTTTCGGCGTAATGTACGCCCCCTGGACCCGTAACACCGGCAGAACCGCCGTCACACAGATTCTGTAATCCCTGTTAAGGACAGCACCAGCCCGGTGCTGTCCTTTTGTTTGGCCCTAAGATGCTATTGCTGGGCGTGGGACAGCCGTGCGCCGACGCACCATCGTTCCGAAATAACGCCAATTACGGTGAAAATCGGTGGCGTTTTGCACCGTTTTCAGCCTGCGCTGTCCACCAACCGGGTCGGCGGAGGCATGCCTCCGCCCTACAAGGCTTGTCCATTCCCCTGCGTTCCAGTCGGGCGGTACCCAATGGCGTTGGGTTTTTAAGGGTCCCGAAGGCCCGAATTGTCAGCGGCGACTCGCCGCCAAACTGAAATTTTACAAACACCTTGCAAACGGTTGCGCAGGATGGTAAAATAGAGGGGAATCTGTGTAGGAGGATTGCATTATGCCTATCGTAAACAACGCCTTTCTGACCGACTCCGGTCTTTCCATTTCCATGCCCCTGCCCGGCATTGTCCGGGTCACGGACGGCAGCCATAAAAACAGCTATATGGTCAGCGCCAAGCTGCGCAAAATCGCGCCCAAGGAAGAAAACGGCCTGCTGCGCTGGGGCCGTGTGGCTGTGGACCCTGCCAATCTGGGGCTTTACTATGACGGTAAGCTCCTGTGCGCCGATTACGAGGGTTCCCGGGTCACTGCCGAAGCGCTGACCACCGAGGAGCAGGAGCTGCTCATCGCCGAGGGTCATGCCATTGCCAACAACGCCGGCAGCTGGGCCTGGACGGTCATCAAGGCCCTGTCCCCCACCGATGCCATCTACGGCCTGGGCGACAAGACCGGCTTCCTGAACAAGCGGCACTACGCCTATGAAAACTGGAACACCGACGACCCTGCCCCCCATGTGGACTGCTTCAAGAGCCTGTACAAGTCCATCAATTTCTTCATCCTCAAGGGTGAGAACGGCTGCTGCGGCATCTTTGCCGACAACACCTACCGGACCTTCTTCGATTTCGGCAAGGAAAGCAATGACTACCTGTACTTCGCCCACGCAGGCGGCGCTCTGGACTACTACATGATCCCCGGCAAGGACCTGAAGGAAGTGCTTTCCAAGTACCTCAAGCTCACCGGCAAGCCCGAGCTCCAGCAGAAGTGGGTCTACGGCTTCCACCAGAGCCACTGGGGCTATCTGTCCGCCGACGAGATCCGTGAAATCTCCGACACCATGCGCAAAAACCGCATCCCCTTCGATGCCATCCACTGCGACATTGACTATATGGAAGGCTACCGGGTGTTCACCTTCAACGGCAAGCGCTTCTCTGACCCCAAGGGTCTGTTTGACTATCTGAAGTCCATCAACGTCAAGCCCATCTGCATCATCGACCCGGGCGTGAAGCACGATCCCGGCTACTTCATGTACGACGAGGGCGAGGAAATGGGCCTGTTCGCCAAGAATCCCAACGGCTCCACCTATGTGGGCAAGGTCTGGCCCGGCGCTTCCGTGTTCCCCGACTTCTCCATGGAAAAGACCCGTGCCTGGTGGGCAGACAAGATCAAAATCATGACCGACGCCGGTGTCCGGGGCATCTGGAACGACATGAACGAGCCTGCCAACTTCACCGGCCAGCTTCCTGACGATGTGCAGTTCCAGGGCGGCAATCATCTGGCCATGCACAACGTCTACGGCCATCTGATGTGCCAGGCCACCCATGAGGGTCTTTTGAAGGCCGACGGCCGCCGTCCCTTCGTACTGACCCGAGCCTGCTGCGCCGGTTCCCAGCGGTACTGCTCCGGCTGGACCGGTGACAACCACTCCATGTGGAGCCACATCCAGCTGTCCCTGGTGCAGATGATGAATCTGGGCCTGTCCGGTATGTTCATGACCGGCTCCGACGTGGGCGGCTTCGGCTCCGACTGCACCCCCGAGCTGCTGATCCGCTGGACCCAGGCCGGTTCCCTGTCCCCCTTCTTCCGGAATCACTACGCCTCCGGCACCCATCCCCAGGAGCCCTGGGCCTTTGGCGAAGAAACCATGGAGATCGTCCGCAAGGCCATCGCCCTGCGCTATCACCTGCTGCCCTACCTGTATGACCTGGCTCATGAGGACCTGCCCATCCTCCGTCCTCTGGTGCTGGAGTATCCCGATGATCCCATGGTGGAGAACATCTGTGATCAGTATCTGATCGGCGACAAGCTCCTGGTGGCTCCTGTCATCAATCCCGGCACCTTCGCACGCTCCGTCTACCTGCCCAAGGGTGTATGGTATGACTACTACTCAGGCCGACGTTACACCGGCGGCAAGTACATCCTGGCAGACGCGCCCATTGATCGCCTGCCCATGTTCGCCAAGGCCGGTGCCATTATCCCCGTGGCTGTGGGCGATCCTGAATGCGTGGAGGAGATCACCGAAGTGGCTCTGGAGGTATTCCCCGGCAACGGCAGCTTCACCCACTACTCCGACGACGGCGAGTCCATGGACTACCTGAGCGGCGGCATCCACGCCCTGAAGATCACCGTCCGGGGCAAGAATGTGACCCAGACCGTGGTAAAGAACGGCTACGAGGCTCCCGCGGAACTGAACGTGGTGTTCAAGGCATAAGCTTCATTTTCATCCCCCACCGCTTTGGCGGTGGGGGTTCGTTTGTCTGGAGCGTAAAATTGGAGTTTGTATGGGAGCGTGGAATAACCCATCGTAGGGGTCGGCGTCCTCGACGACCCGCTCGGCAATCTCCGATTGCCGACTCGTAACCAAACCATATTTCCCAAAATCCGCCCATCGAGGTCGGATTTTGGGTCGGGACGTCGAGGACGCCGTCCCCTACGAAAGGTGATCCATGACTGCAAAAAAGCCCCCGGGCTTCCTTTTGGGAAGTCCGGGGGGACAGCTTTGTTGTTAAAATCAGGCCAGGTAGATTGCCTTGCAGGCCAGCAGGAGCTGATAGCAGTCCAGCTTGGACACCAGCTCCAGGGGAGCGTGCATGCTCAGCACAGGAACGCCTGCGTCAACGGTGACGATGTTCCGGTTTGCCATGTAGGCAGCCACGGTGCCGCCGCCGCCCTGGTCAACCTTGCCCAGGGTTGCAATCTGCCACAGAACACCGGCAGCATCGAAGGTGGAGCGGATGTAGCTCATGGCCTCGGCGGAGGCATCGGAGCAGCCGCCCTTGCCACGGGAACCGGTGTATTTGAACACGGAAACGCCGTAATTGACCTGGGAATTGTTCCGGCGGTCGGAAACCTCGGGGAAGTTGGGGTCATAGGCGTTGGTCACATCGGCGGACAGGCAGAAGGAGTTTGCCAGGCAGTCATACAGCCGGACGCCCTGGGCGGCGCACAGATTGTCCATGAAATGCTCAAAGAACTGGCTCTGCATACCGGAAATGCCCACAGAACCAATCTCCTCCTTATCTGCCAGCAGACACACAGCGGTCTTTCTGGGGGTGGGGATGGTGAAGATGGCTTCCATCTCGGCATAGCCGCAGACCCGGTCGTCGTGACCGTAGGCGGAGATCAGGCTCCGGTCCAGGCCCACCTCACGGCACCGGCCGGCAGGGACGATGGAGAGCTCCGCGGACAGGAAGTCCTCCTCGATGATGCCGTACTTGTCATTGAGCCACTTCATCACGTTCAGCTTCACCAGATCGCTGCCCTCGCCCTCGATGGGCTCGGTGCCAAGGATCACGTTGAGCTGCTCACCGGCGATGACCTTGCCGGCGGTCTTCTGCATCTGATCGGCAGCCAGGTGGGGCAGCAGGTCGGAAACCATCAGGATGGGCTCGCTGTCGTCCTCACCGATGGTGATTTCCACAGTGGTGCCGTCCTTCCGGCAGACCACGCCGTGGATGGCCAGGGGAACGGTGACCCACTGGTACTTCTTGATGCCGCCGTAGTAATGGGTCTTGAGATAGGCGATCTCGGCGTCCTCGTACAGGGGGTTGGGCTTTACGTCCATCCGGGGGGAGTCCACATGGGCGGTGCAGATATTGGCGCCGGCGGACAGGGGCTCGGTGCCGATAACGGCCAGGGCAACGGACTTGTTCCGGTTGTTGTAGTAGATCTTGTCGCCGGGGTTGGCAGCCATTCCGGGGACAAAGGGCTTGAAGCCCTGCTTTTCTGCCTCACGGACGGCCCAGGAAGTGGCCTCCCGTTCGGTCTTGGCGGCATCCATAAATGCCATGTAGCGCTTGGCATAGGCCTCCATTTCCACACGGTCCTCGGCGGTGATCCGGGTGAAGCCGTTCTTGGGAGCGGCCAGCAGGGATTCCTTCAGTTCTTCAATGGTCATAATGTACTTCTCCTTTGGCGGAAATTCTGCTTTTATTATACCGGCTTCGGCAAAAAATGCAAGTTGTTTTATGACAAATTGCATAATTTGCCAATTCCGGGGGCATCCCGGCGTTTTTGGCGCATTTCGTGCGGCGCCCCATGGCAAAAACCACTCTGCTGTTTTACAAAAAATACCAGCTTAGTGGGGTTTTTTCATGTTTTTCCGACTTTCCGCCAGAATTCGGGTTGACTTCCATGGATAAATCGTTTATCATTATGTACAAAGAGAATGGATTGGTATGGCTTTCTGTTAGGCATCTTGTCCGTTCTTGCGTCAAACCATAATCCCCTGCCGGATTCTCTCATCAGCTCCGGCGGAAGAAATGAACAATATCAGGAGGCAAACAAACATGACTGTAATGGAAAGACTGGCAAATTCTATCGTGGTTCCCGTAGTGGTTCTGGAAAAGGTGGAGGACGCTGTTCCTCTGGCAAAGGCCATGGCCGCCGGCGGCGTTGACACCATGGAGATCACCTTCCGCACCGCCTGCGCTCCCGAGTGCATCAAGGCTGTTGCTGAGAACTGCCCCGAGGTTCTGGTTGGTGCCGGTACCATCGTAAATCTGGATCAGTGCAAGCTGGCCATCGAGATGGGTGCCAAGTTCATCGTTTCCCCCGGCTTCTCCGATGAGATCGTTGGCTACTGCGTCGAGCACGGCGTTGCTGTGGCTCCCGGCTGCGTGACCCCCACCGAGATCATGGGCGCTCTGAAGCACGGCCTGAAGATGGTCAAGTTCTTCCCTGCCAACGTTTACGGCGGTCTGTCCGCTCTGAAGAACCTGGCAGGCCCCTTCGGCGGCCTGAAGTTCCTGCCCACCGGCGGCGTCAACAACGGCAACATCAAGGAATTCATCGACACTCCCTTCATCCACGCTGTGGGCGGCTCCTGGGTCTGCCCCAAGGCTGACGTGATCGCCGGCAACTGGGACAAGATCACCCAGCTGTGCATCGACGCCCGCAAGGCTGCAAAGGGCGAATAAGTGGGGAAGCCCCCACGGGCTTTTCGTGCGCGAGTGCGTTTGACGCTGTCATGCGAGCAGAAACCGCTCGGCTCCTGCGTTTTTCCTTTATGAGGGCCTGCGTCTCTGACGGCCCGTGCCGCACCTACGGCATAGGAAGGGGCGCTGTTGATATTTCGAATATAATTACAGAAAGGACATGATTCCAATGGCAAAGGTTATTACTTTCGGCGAACTGATGCTGCGCCTGCAGCCCTACAACTACGAGCGTTTCGTCCAGGCTTCCAACCTGGAGGCTACCTTCGGCGGCGGCGAGGCCAACGTTGCTGTTTCCCTGGCCAACTACGGC
>JAFVMW010000053.1 GCA_017506735.1 Oscillospiraceae bacterium
CCCAAAATCCGCCCATCGAGGTCGGATTTTGGGTCGGGACGTCGAGGTGGTGCTCCGCGCAGCGAATCAGAATCCTGGTGATTGCCGGTGGCAATCACACATTGATTCAAACCGTCCCCTACGATATCATCGAAACACCCCCACAAACCCCAATTTGCAGATATGTTGTTGTCGAGCAGTTTCAACTCGCAGGACAACTACAAATGCACCTGCGCACGAATCGCCCGTGGGGGCGTCCCCACAAGCTCCAATTCTTCCATTCGTTCCTGGTTCGCTTTTTTATTGCGCAGAATCAATTCCCATTCCATTGGCCCTTGAAAAACGGGACTTTTCATGTTAAAATAAAATGCTAAATTATACTTTTTACCCCAACCGTGGAGGAAATACACCATGAACACCAAAACCACCCGAATCACCCCTGAGCAGGTTGACGAGCAGCTTGCCTTCTGCGATCAGATCCACGCCCTGTGGACCGCCCGGGGCATCACCCCCAAGGCCTATGTGGAAACCTACGGCTGTCAGCAGAACGAAGCGGACTCCGAGCGCATCCGGGGTATGCTGGCCCAGGCCGGTTACGCCATCTGCGACCAGGCAGAGGGTGCCGACGTGGTGGTGATGAACACCTGCGCCATCCGGGAACACGCCGAGCAGCGTGTCTTTGGCAATCTGGGCGCCCTGACCCACACCAAGCGCCGCCACGAGGGCCAGAAGATCTTCCTCTGCGGCTGCATGGCTGGTCAGGAGCACGTGGTGGAGCGGATCAAAAAGAGCTATCCCCATGTGGACGGCGTATTCTCCACCCATCATCTGTGGGAGTTCCCCAGCCTGCTGTACCGGACCCTCACCGTTAAAAAGCGTGTCTATGCCACCGCCGATGAGGCCGGTTCCATTGCCGAGGGCCTGCCCGTGGTTCGCTCCGGCGGTCTGAAGGCCTGGGTGTCCATCATGTACGGCTGCAACAATTTCTGCACCTACTGCATCGTCCCCTATGTCCGTGGCCGGGAACGGAGCCGTCTGCCTGAGGACGTTCTGGCAGAGTGCCGGGAGCTGATCGCCTCCGGCGTGAAGGACATCACCCTGCTGGGGCAGAACGTCAATTCCTACGGCAAGGATCTGGGGCTGGGTGTGGATTTCGCGGATCTGCTGTCCATGATCGCGGAGCTCCCCGGCGAATTCCTGATCCGCTTCATGACCAGCCACCCCCGGGACGCAAGCCATAAGCTCTTTGACACCATGGCAAAATATCCCAAGATCGCAAAGCAGCTCCATCTGCCCTTCCAGTCCGGTTCCTCCCGGGTGCTGAAGGCCATGAACCGGCATTATGACCGGGAACAGTATCTGGAGCTTGTGAATTACGCAAAATCCGTCATGCCCGGACTGGTGCTGACCAGCGATGTCATCGTGGGCTTCCCCGGGGAAACGGCGGAGGAATTTGAGGAGACCCTGACTCTGATTGAGCAGGTGCGCTACGATTCCCTGTTCACCTTCATTTTTTCCCCCCGGAAGGGCACCCCTGCCGCTTCCATGGAAGATCCCACCCCCAAGCAGGAGAAAAACGAGCGGTTCGACCGGCTCTGCGCCCTGCAGAACGCCATCTCCGAGGAGATCCACAACGAATACGTGGGCAAGACCTTCCGCTGCCTGGTGGACGGCACCGACCGGGGTCACATCACCGCCCGTACCGAGGGCGGACGGCTGGTGCGCTTTGAGGGCAGTGAAGACCTCATCGGCACCTGGCAGAATATCACCATCACCGGCTCCACCACATGGAGCCTTGTCGGAGAAATGAATAATGAATGATGAAACCGCTGCGCTGATGAATAATGAATAATTGCTGCACCCCCTGCAAATCATTATCTGAAATTCATCGCGAAGCAATACCACCATTTTTCATTTTTCATTATTCATCATTCATTTTTCATTGGAGAAAGGGGTCAACCCATGGCCAAACTCACTACTGAAAAAGAGCTGACGCCCATGCAGCGGCAGTATCAGACGATCAAAGAACGGAACCAGGACTGCATTCTCTTCTTCCGGCTGGGCGATTTCTATGAAATGTTCAACGAGGATGCCAAAACCGCCGCCCGGGAGCTGGATCTGACCCTGACCTCCAGGGACCGGAGCAAGCCCAAGGAGGAGCAGACCCCCATGTGCGGCGTGCCCTACCATTCCGTGGACGCTTACATTGCCCGTCTGGTTGCCAAAGGCTACAAGGTGGCCGTCTGCGAGCAGATGGAGGACCCGGCCCTGGCCAAGGGTCTGGTGGAGCGGGAGATCACCCGGATCGTCACCCCCGGCACCGTCACCGAAAGCTGTATGCTGGACGAGAGCCGGAACAACTATATGGCCTGCATCTACGGCGAGGGCGGCCGGTTCGGTCTTGCCTTCTGCGATGTTTCCACCGGCGCGTTTTTCGCCACGGTATGCCCCGATGCCGCCTCCGCCGCTTCGGAGCTGGGCAGATTCTCTCCCAGCGAAGTCATCCGGTTCGGCCCCGGCACGGAAAGCGAGGAAATTTCCAACGCCCTGTTCCTGCGGCTGGGCTGCTGCGTGGACGAGGGCAAGAAGGAGGATTTTGAGCTGTCCCCCTGCGAGGAGCTGCTCCAGAAGCATTTCGGTCAGACCCTGGCCCAGATGGGCATCGGCGGTCTGGGCTGCTGCGTCATGGCCTGCGGCGTACTGCTGAAAACCCTGCTTTGGGTTCAGAAGAACGACCTGGCCCACATCCGTCAGCTTCAGTTCTACACCTCCGGCCGGTTTATGGAGCTGGACATGGATGCCCGGCGGAACCTGGAGCTCACCGAAACCATGCGCGCCAAGGAGAAAAAGGGCACCCTTCTGTGGGTGCTGGACAAGACCCGCACCGCCATGGGCAGCCGGATGATGCGCTCCTGGCTGGAAAAGCCCCTGCTGGATCCTGCCGAGATCACCCGGCGGCATTCTGCCGTGGAGGATCTGGTGAACACCACCATCGTCCGTGGAGAGCTGAGCCAGGCACTCAGCGAGGTATCTGATCTGGAGCGTGTGATGACCCGGATCGTCACCGGCACCGTCAACTGCCGGGACCTGCTGGGTCTGGCCCGGGGCTGCCGGGCGCTGCCGGAGGTAAAATTGCAGCTGAGCCGGCTGGATGCCCCTCTGCTGCGCAAGCTGAATCAGTCCATCGACGATCTGACGGATCTTGCCGACATGATCGAGTCCACCATTGTGGACGAGCCGCCGCTTACCGTCCGGGAGGGCGGCATCATCCGTCCCGGCGCGGACCCGGACGCCGACCGGCTCCGGGACATCATGGAGGGCGGCTCCGGCACCATTGCCGCCATTGAAGCCGCCGAGCGGGAACGCACCGGCATCCGTACCCTGAAAATCGGCTACAACCGGGTCTTTGGCTACTATATTGAAGTGTCCAAGTCCTTTATGAATCAGGTTCCCGACACCTACATCCGCAAGCAGACCCTGGCAAACTGCGAGCGTTACATCACCCAGGAGCTGAAGGAGCTGGAAACCCAGGTCCTCACCGCCAAGGACCGGCTCACCGCCCTGGAGTATCAGATTTTCACCCGGCTGAGAGAGCATCTTGCCAGCCAGGCCAGCCGGGTTCAGCTTTCCGCCGCCGCCGTGGCCTCCACCGACTGTCTGTGTGCCCTGGCAAACGTTGCCGTCCAGCGTGGCTACTGCCGCCCGGAAATCACCCTGGGGCCGGAGCTGGAAATCGTGGACGGACGGCATCCGGTGGTGGAAGTGATGCTGAAGGATGCCCTGTTCGTCCCCAACGACACCAGTCTGGGTGCCGACGACCGGCAGGTGGCCATCATCACCGGCCCCAACATGGCAGGCAAATCCACCTATATGCGCCAGGTGGCGCTGATCGTGCTGATGGCCCAGATGGGTTCCTTCGTTCCTGCCCGGAGCGCGAGAATCGGCCTTGTGGATCGGGTGTTCACCCGAATCGGCGCCTCTGATGATCTGGCCTCCGGCCAGTCCACCTTCATGGTGGAGATGGCGGAGGTGGCCTCCATCCTCAAATACGCCACCAGCCGGAGCCTGCTGATTCTGGACGAAATCGGCCGGGGCACCTCTACCTACGACGGCATGGCCATCGCCCGGGCGGTGCTGGAGCACGCCGCATCCCCCAGGAAGCTGGGTGCCAAGACCCTGTTCGCCACCCATTACCACGAGCTTTCCACCATTGAGCAGGAGCTGCCCAATGTGAAAAATTACAACATCGCCGTGAAAAAGCGGGGCAACGACATGATCTTCCTGCGCAAGATCATCCCCGGCGCCACCGACGACTCCTACGGCGTGGAGGTTGCCAAGCTGGCCGGTCTGCCCAACTCCGTTGTCAACCGTGCCCGTGAAATTCTGAAGGAGCTGGAAAGCGGCTCCCATTCCTCCGCCCCCCAGCCTGCGGAGGAAGCCGATGATCAGGTTTCCATGATGGATATGACCGCCCTGCGGATTCAGTCCGCCCTGGAGGCCATCACCGTGGAGACGCTGACCCCCATCGAAGCCATGAACGAGCTGTACAAACTGAAGCTGATGCTGAAATGACAAAGAAGAAGAAACTGAAGCCTCTGATTTTGACCGAGCAGGAAATGCTGGTCGGCCCCCTGTATCTGATGCTGGAGCTGACTCTGCTCCCCACGCTGATCACCCTTCTGGGCCAGCAGGTGGGTGGTTTTTCCACAGCCACCGCCAATTATCTGTATTATTGGTGCAACGCCGTGTGCTGCGGTTTGATCTTCCGGAAGCTGCTGCTGGAATCCCTGCTCCGGGCAGGACAGTCCCTGGGGACGTTTCTCGGCACGGCGGTGGTGGGATTTCTGATCCTGCTGGGCGCCAATCAGGTGCTGACCGGCCTTGCTGACCTGCTGATCCCGGACTTTGTGAATACCAACAACGCCTTTGTGGCAGACATGGTGCGCCAGAGCCCTGTGACCATGACCCTTTCTCTGGTGGCCCTGGTGCCGCTGGCGGAGGAATGCCTGTTCCGGGGACTGATCTTCACCGGCCTGCTGGGCAAAAACCGGAACGGGGCATACCTCCTCTCGGTGGTGGGCTTCTGCGCCATCCATGTGCTGGGGCACCTGGGCAGCGCCGATGGGCTGACCCTGGCGGTGTGCTTTTTGCAGTACATCCCGGCAGGACTGGTGCTGGCCTGGAGCTGTGAGAAATCCGGCTCCCTCTTTGCCCCCATTCTGATCCACGCCGCCGTCAACGCCGGAAGCCTTTTCTCTTTGAGGTAACGCTTTATGCCGAAAATCATCCAATTATCCCCCCATATTGCCAACTTAATCGCCGCCGGCGAGGTGGTGGAGCGTCCGGCAAGCGTTGTCAAGGAGCTGCTTGAAAACGCCGTGGATGCCGGTGCCTCCAAGGTCACTGTGGAAATCCGCAACGGCGGCATGACCTTCCTCCGGGTGACGGACAACGGCTGCGGCATGAGCGCCGAGGACGCGAAAACCGCCTTCCTCCGCCACGCAACCAGCAAGCTCCGCACCGCAGACGATCTGGCCGCCATCTCCACCATGGGCTTCCGCGGTGAAGCATTGGCCGCCATCGCCTCTGTCAGCCGCATCGATCTTCTGACCAAAACCGCCGGTGCCATCACCGGCGTGAGCCTTGCGCTGGAAGCAGGCAATGTCACCGACGAATCCGACGCCGGCTGTCCCGACGGCACCACCATCATCATCCGGGATCTGTTCTACAACACCCCGGCGAGAATGAAATTTATGAAATCCGACTCCGTGGAGGGGGGCAAGGTGGCCGCCGCTGTCCAGATGCAGGCCCTGGCCCATCCGGAGGTGGCCTTCACCTTCATCCGGGACGGCAAGCCCACCCTCCAGACCCCCGGCGACGGGAATCTGAAAAGCGCGGTGTACTGCGTCTACGGACGGGAATCGGCCCGGTTTGCCGAGGTTTCCTCCCGGTGGGAGGGCTACTCCCTAAAGGGCTTCGTGTCCCGGCCCACGGATTCCCGGCCCAGCCGGAGCCTGCAGACCTTTTTTGTGAACAACCGTCCGGTGAAGTCCAAGCTGCTGGTCTCCGCCCTGGAGGAGGCCTACCGGAATCAGATCATGGTGGGCAAATTCCCGGCCTGTGTGCTGCATCTGACCCTGCCTGCCAACGCGGTGGATGTGAACGTCCACCCGGCAAAAACGGAGGTCAAGTTCCTGTCGGAGAAAAACGCCTTTGACTGCGTTCATTACGGCGTTCTGGGCGCGCTGAACAGCACCCCGGACCGGCCCGATGTGAAGCTGAAGCCTCCCGTCCCCGTGATCCGGGAGGAGCCCAAGCCCCGGCTGGCCCCCAGGCAGGAGCCTGCCCGGGAGATCCCCAAAAAGAAGGACGATTACTTCCGCACCATGACCACGGAGGAATTCAAGACCTTCTCCGCTGTCCTGGCAGAAGCCCCCAAGCCCGATCCCGAGGCCGCCCGGCGAACCCTGAGCTGCGTCAATTCCGAGCGGCCAGCGCCCCAGAGTGTTCGCAATATCCCTCTGTATCCGGTGCCAGAAGTGCCCCCGGTTCCAAAGATCCCGGTGCCTGCACCTCCCATCCCCGAGCCGGAGCCTGTCCAGCAGGAGCTGACCATGCCCAAGGAGATTCCCTGGCGGATGGTGGGCGAGCTGTACCGCAGCTACATTCTGGTGGAGCAGGGGGACAACGCCTTCCTCATCGACAAGCACGCCGCCCATGAGCGGATACTCTTTGAGCGGCTCCGGGCCAACCCCCGGGACATTGTGTCCCAGGATCTGCTGATCCCTGCCACCGTCCGGCTCCGGCCCGATGCCGCGGCCATGCTGCTGAGCAAAACGTCCCTGCTGGACGAGCTGGGCTTCGGCATCGAGGAATTCGGTGAGAACACCATCCTGGTGCGCCGGGCCCCCATGGACATCGGCGAAGGAGAAATCCCCGACGCCCTGATGGAAATGGCCGACGACCTGCTCTCCGGCCGCACCGCGGACACCGAAACCCTCCGGGACGAGCTGCTGCACACCATGGCCTGCAAGGCCGCCATCAAGGCCGGCTGGAAAAATGATGACCGGGAACTGCTGGCTGTGGTCAAAGAGGTCATGAGCCGGGAGGAGCTGAAATA
The DNA here is from genome assembly GCA_017506735.1 of Oscillospiraceae bacterium. Taxonomy (GTDB): domain Bacteria; phylum Bacillota; class Clostridia; order Oscillospirales; family Oscillospiraceae; genus Faecousia. The sequence goes on from JAFVMW010000053.1 coordinate 7,100, forward strand.
CTGCCCCCACGGTCGGCCCATCTGTATTACCCTGAGCAAAAAAACACTGGAAAAGCAGTTTAAGCGAACATAAACGGCGATTTGCAGTCTGTAGACGTTATAGATATCTCTGTAGGGGTCAGCGTCCTCGACGACCCGTTCGGCAATCTGTGATTACCGCCCAATCCGAAGTCTTGACACAAGGAGGTTCTTCCATGAACACCAGTCTGTCCATTTTGTTTCTTGTCGTATCCGTCCTCCCCGGCTTTATCCTGTTCCAGTGCTTCCGGGACGCTTATGACGAATACCGGCACACCGGCAAATTCCATCTGGATACGCTGATCGGAAATCCCATGCTGTTTTTCCTGTCCCTGGGGGCATTTGTGGGAATGCTGGTGCTGTCTCTGAAGTTCCTGCTGGGGTTCTGAGCATGGCAAACAATCACATCATCTGCGTTGTCGGCCCTACCGCTTCGGGCAAGACCGCCCTGGCGGTGGAACTGGCCAAGGCCTTTGACGGCGAGGTGGTTTCCTTTGACTCCATGCAGATTTACCGCCGCATGGACATCGGCACCGCCAAGCCCACAAAAGAAGAAATGCAGGGCATCCCCCACCACATGATCGACATCATTGAGCCTGACGAGGCCTTTTCCGTGGGCCGGTATGTGGAGCTTGCCGACCCCATTGTCCGGGACATTCTGGCCCGGGGCAAACGGGTGATCCTGGCCGGAGGCACCGGACTGTATGTGGATGCCCTGATCCGGGGCGGCGAGTTCGCTCCCATCCCCTCCACGGGCTGCCGGGAGCGTCTGGAAGCCCGGGCCGCCGACCAAGGCATTGAGGCATTGATGGCGGAGCTTGCCGCCATCGATCCGGAGGCCCTTCAGCGGAGCCAGGGAAATCCCCGGCGGATCATCCGGGCCCTGGAGGTGTTCCAGGAAACCGGCGAAACCATCACCGCCCACGACCTGCGGACCCGTTCCGTGCCGCCCAAATACGATCCCCTGTGGATCGGCCTGGATTTTGAAAGCCGCCAGGAGCTTTACGACCGGATTGACCTCCGGGTGGAGCTGATGGTGAAGAACGGCCTGCTGGAGGAGATCCGGGAGATTCTCGGTGAAGGCATTCCCGAATCCGCCACCGCCATGCAGGCCATCGGCTACAAGGAGTTTGTGAATGCCATGGCAGGCAGGGACACCCTTGAAAATGCCATCGCCCAGGTGCAGCAAGCCTCCCGGCGGTATGCCAAGCGGCAGCTGACCTGGTTCCGGAAAAATCCGAATATTCACTGGATTTGTCGGAAACCCGGCCAATCCGGCGACGAAATCTTTGAAGCAGCTCGACAGACCGTGCTTCAGTTTGACAATTGAATCGTGCTAAGATATAGGTATCCAATTTTTAGAAAGAAGGAATACTTATGTCTGATATCATCAATTTGCAGGACGCCATTCTGAAGGAGGTCCGCCGGGAGAAGGTTCCGGTGACCCTGTTCCTGATGAACGGATTTCAGCTCCGGGGCGTAGTGAACGGCTACGACAATTTCGTTGTGGTCCTGGTCACCGATGGCAAGCAGCAGATGATCTACAAGCACGCCATCTCCACCCTGGTTCCCGTCCGGCCCCTGAAGGCCAATACCCAGTCCGCATAACCGGACAGAAAGCGGTGGAGATGCTCCACCGCTTTCTCTATTTTCGACACTGCATTGTAGGGGACGGCCTCCCGGACGTCCCGGTGCCGCGCAAGCGGCAAGCTGACGATTCCCTGACGGGGCGTCGAGGACGCCGCCCCCTACAAATCCCGATTACGGATGATGATAAGGAGACAGAATATGTCCATCGCAGAAAATATTGCCGCCATCCGGGCGGAAATGAATCAGGCGGCCATTGCCGCAGGCCGGAATCCGGCTGACATCCAGCTCTGTGCCGCCACCAAAATGAACGATGCCGACGCCGTCCGCCAAGCCATTGCCGCCGGTGTGGACTGCTGCGGAGAAAACCGGGTCCAGGAGCTTACTGCCAAGTCCGCCGAAAACGCCTACGACGGCGCCCCCGTCCACTTCATCGGCGTGCTGCAGACCAACAAGGTTAAGCAGGTCGTCGGCAAGGTGGATCTGATCCAGAGCGTGGACCGGATGAACCTGCTGGCCGCCATCGAGAAGGAGGCCGCCCGTCAGAATGTGATCCAGAATATTCTGCTGGAGGTCAACGTGGGCCGGGAGGAGAGCAAATCCGGTTTCGCGCCGGAGGAGGTCACCGGGGTTCTGGAACAATTGCCCAATTTCCCCCACATTCGGGTCAAGGGTTTGATGGCAATTCCTCCAATCAGCCAGGGTCCCGGGGAAAATCGTAGATTTTTTCAAGAAATTTATCAGCTTTCTGTTGACATTAGGGCGAAAAAATACGATAATGTAGCCATGGAATGCCTATCTATGGGTATGTCGGATGATTTCGCCGACGCCATTGCCTGCGGCTCCACCATGATCAGGATTGGTACCGCCATTTTCGGAGCCCGCAATTATGCAAAGTCCCATCAGTGATAGACCGCGCTTGGTCATGCTACGTTTCTGATGTAACATATTAGGAGGAATACAGAGAATGAAGAATATTTGGGAGAAAGTAAAGGATTTTACCGGCCCCTACGCAGCAGAAGACGATTACGACGACGAGTATGAAGATATGGAAGACGGTTTCGAAGAAGAGGAAGCACCCCGTTATACTTCCCGGGACCGCAGAGAGAACCGCCGTGAGCGCCGGACCGCTCCCGTGACCGAAACCGCCACTGAGGAAACCGAGGATTCCGTTCCCGGCTTCGGCGTGGCTTCCGGCTTCTCCGGTCATGTGGTTGGCTCCGCCCCTTCCAACAAGCAGCAGCTGGTTCTGGTTCGTCCCGAGACCTTCAACGATGCCACCATCATCGCCACCAACCTGCGCCAGAAGAAGGCCATTGTGCTGAATCTGGACAATGTGGACAAGGCCCTGGCACGCCGTGTGGTGGACTTCCTGTCCGGCTGCACCTACGCCGTGGACGGCTCCGTGAAGAAGGTTGCCCACGCCACCTACCTGTTCTGCCCCAGCAATATGGAGGTCACCGGCGATCTGCAGAATCTGGCCGGCGAGACCGAAGCCTACGTCTGATCCCCGACCCTGAAAGGAGCGCCCTATGTTTACACCCCAGCAGATCGATGAGATCTCCTTTGACAAGGCCGTATTCGGCGGCTATGACATGGCTTCCGTGGACGAGTTCCTGGAGCCCCTTACCGAAGACTATGTGACGCTGTACAAAGAAAACGCCCTGCTCAAGAGCAAGATGCGTGTCCTGGTGGAGAAGCTCGAAGAGTACCGCCGGAACGAGGCCAGTATGCGTGACGCCATTGTCAATGCCCAGAAGACCTGCGACAAGATGGTTCGGGAAGCCGAGGCAAAATGCACCCAGATGCTCAACGATGCCAACGCTGCCGCCGCTGAGAACGCAAAGAACGCCGGCACTCTGATCGAGGCCGAAAACGCCCGGGTGGAGGAGGCCAAGAAGGCCGCCGCCGCCAAGATCTCCGAGATCCAGGATCAGATGAAAACCTGCATCCAGGCTCTGGAGCGGATCAAGACCGCAAACCGGCCCGTGCCCCACAAGTCCGGCACCGATGCCGATGCCGTTGCCGATGAGATCGCCAGCAACCTGGAGGCTCTGGTCGGCACCACCGAGGATCTGGCCCCCAAGGCCGAGCCCCGGCATCCCCAGTCCGATACCACCGGCAAGTTCACGAACCTCCAGTTCGGCCGGAACTACGAGCCCACCAAGCGGTAATCGGACAACCCCAATATGTTCTATAACGCAATGACGAGGACAGGTCGCCATACTCCCCTGTTTCCAGAGAGCTGCCGGTTGGTGCAAGGCAGTAAGCAGGCTATGACGGTATCCCCTCCGAGCAGCGCGCCGAAGCCCATTCAGGGTGTGTAGACCGCGCCGGGATCGCGCCCGATACAGCGCGATACGAGTGCCGGGAAACCGGAACAAGAGTGGTACCGCAGAGGTATATTTACGCCTTTGTCTCTTGATCTGCCAAGGGACAAAGGCGTTTTATTTTTCCCCAAAAAATGTCATTGCGAGCCAGTGCGCACACTGGCGTGGCAATCCCCTACAAGTTTCCGAAAATTTGCAGGGGATTGCCACGTCGGGGCGTTGCCCCTCCTCGCAATGACGTGCTATGTACGAATTATCAAATGGAGGTCAATTCCAATGGATTTCAAGAACACAATCATCACCCCCAAGACCGGTTTCCCCATGAAGGCCGGTCTGCCTGCCCGGGAGCCTGGTATGCTGGGCCGCTGGGAGGAGCAGGACCTGTACCAGCTGATGCTGGAGAAGAACAAGGATCTGCCCCCCTTCATCCTGCATGACGGCCCTCCCTTCTCCAACGGCTTCATCCACATGGGCCACGCCCTGAACAAGACCCTGAAGGACTTCATCGTCCGCAGCCAGGCCATGATGGGTCACTACACCCCCTACGTCCCCGGCTGGGACAACCACGGCCTGCCCATCGAGCGTGCCATCGAAACCTCCAAGAAGAAGCTGAACAAGGATATGTCCGTGCCCGAGTTCCGTACCGCCTGCGAGGCCTTCGCTGAGGACTTCATCCAGAAGCAGATGGGCGGCTTCAAGCGGCTGGGCGTTGTGGGCGACTGGAAGCGTCCCTACCGCACCATGGACCGTCATTTCGAGGCCCAGGAGGTCAAGGTCTTTGGCCGGATGTTCGACAAGGGCTTCATCTACAAGGGTCTGAAGCCCGTTACCTGGTGCCCCTTCTGCGCCACCGCCGTGGCCGAGGCCGACATCGAGTACAAGGACGATCCCTGTACCTCCATCTACGTCAAGTTCCCCATGAAGGACGATCTGGGCAAGCTGGCTGAGTTTGACCTGTCCCGTACCTTCTTCGTGATCTGGACCACCACCACCTGGACCCTGCCCGGCAACATGGGCATCTGCCTCCATCCCCGTGAAAGCTACGCTCTTGTAAAGGCTGACAACGGCGAAACCTACATCATGGCTGAGGCTCTGACCGAAAAGACCATGGCCATGGGCGGCTTCACCAATTACGAAATCATTGCCACCTTCCCCGGTGCCTTCTTCGAGAATATGCTGGCCCAGCATCCCTTCCTGGACAAGACCTCCCGTCTGGTCAACGCCGAGTACGTCACCATGGACTCCGGTACCGGCTGTGTCCACACCGCTCCCGGCTTCGGTGCCGACGACTACCAGACCTGTATGCGCTACGGCATGGAGCTGGTTGTCCCCGTGGACGACTACGGCCGCCACACCGACTACGCAGGCAAGTACGCAGGTCTGAAGACCGAGGAGAGTAATCCCATCATCCTGGCCGATATGCAGGAGTCCGGTATGCTGTTCGCTTCCGAGAACATCATGCACTCCTACCCCCACCACGACCGCTGCAAGAAGCCCGTCATCTTCCGTGCCACTCCCCAGTGGTTCTGCTCCGTGGAGTCCTTCAAGGATGCCGCCATCAAGGCCATCGAGGACGTGAAGTGGTTCCCTGCCTGGGGCGAGGACCGTATGATCTCCATGATCCGGGAGCGTTCTGACTGGTGCATCAGCCGTCAGCGCCGCTGGGGTCTGCCCATCCCCGTATTCTACTGCGACGAGTGCGGCAAGCCCGTTTCCACCCCCGAGTCCATCGAGAAGATCTCCAAGCTCTTTGACGAGCACGGCTCCAACATCTGGTTTGAGAAGGATGCCATGGAGCTGGCTCCCGAGGGCTTCACCTGCCCCCACTGCGGCGGCAAGCACTTCACCAAGGAGACCGACACCCTGGACTGCTGGTTCGACTCCGGTTCCACCCATTTCGCTTCTCTGATGCACGACACCCCCGAGCTGTGGCCTGCTGACGTGTATCTGGAGGGCGCTGACCAGTACCGCGGCTGGTTCCAGTCCTCCCTGCTGACTTCTGTGGGCGCGCTGGATCAGGGCGCTCCCTTCCGTCAGGTTCTGACCCATGGCTGGGTGGTTGACGGCCAGGGCCGCGCCATGCACAAGTCCCTGGGCAACGGCGTTGATCCTGCCGACCTGATCAAGGACTTCGGCGCGGACATCGTCCGTCTGTGGGCTGCCTCCTCTGACTACCACGCAGACGTCCGCTGCTCCAAGGAGATCTTCAAGCAGATCGCCCAGAACTATCTGAAGTTCCGCAACACCGCCCGTTACTTCCTGGGCAACCTGGACGGCTTCGATCCCAACAATCTGGTTCCCGTGGAGGAGCTGGAGGAACTGGACCGCTGGGCACTGACCAAGACCAACGAGCTGGTGAAGCTGGTCCGCAATGCATACAACAATTACGAGTTCCACGTGATCACCCACGCCATGAACGACTTCTGCGTTGTTGAGCTGTCCAGCTTCTATCTGGACATCCTGAAGGATCGTCTGTACTGCGAGGACCGCAACGGCCTGCGCCGCCGCTCCGCTCAGACCGCCCTGTTCCTGATCCTGGATGCCATGACCAAGCTGTTCTCCCCCATCCTGGCCTTCACCTGTGACGAGATCTGGCAGGCAATGCCCCATCGTGACAGCGACGACGGCCGGAACGTGCTGCTGAACCAGATGCCCGAGGGCTTCGATGCCTACGCTCTGGATGAGGCCGCCATGGCAAAGTGGGATGTGATCATGAAGCTCCGCTCCGACGTCAACGGCGTTCTGGAGAAGGCCCGTGCCGACAAGCGTATCGGCAAGGCTCTGGAGGCCCATGTGTCCCTGTCCACCGACAACGCCGAGCTGAAGGCCGCCTGCGAGGGCGTGAACCTGGCTGAAATCTTCATCGTGTCCTCCTGCGGCTTCGAGGCCGTGGCCGAGGGTGCCACCGAGGGTGTGGGTGTGAACTTCGCTGATCTGACCGTGGGCGTCACCGAGGCCCGTGGCGAGAAGTGCCCCCGTTGCTGGATGCACTCCGAGGAAGCCAATGCCGAGGGCCTGTGCCCCCGGTGCGCCGGCGTCATCTCCCGTCTGGAAGTGGAGCTGTAATTCCCTGTTAACGCAATTTTGGCCCTGCCGGAAACCCGGCAGGGCCTTTTTGTGCATTGAAAAATATGTCATCGCGAGCCAGTGCGCACACTGGCGTGGCAATCCCCTACAAGTTTCCAGAGTCCTGATACTAACTCTTAATAAAACAGCCTGACGCTCACCGGCCTAAATTGCACCAGAATGCGTTCTCCTCCTAGGTGGGCGACAGCCCACCGTCGTCGTCGGCCTTTTCTGGCACAATTTATCCTCGCTGAGCATCTAGGCC
>JAFVMW010000054.1 GCA_017506735.1 Oscillospiraceae bacterium
TGCCACAACGTACTGGATATTGTCGATGTAGCCACTGGCGGTGGAATCCCGGTAAATGCAGATCTTGCTAACCGTAGCAGGGATACTATCCAAATTATCCTTGTTGTTGGTACGCTCTACATCCGCTGTTGTAACGGTCACACGGATATAACCGTCATCAAGCTTTTCACATTCCACACCGGCATAATTCTGAACCTCACCGTTGGCATTAAACTCGAAGCCACCGTAGTAGGGGGTATCCGAGGGGCTTCTGAGCATTACATTGATCTCGCCATCGGTAGTCAGCTTATATTCAAAGCTGATGGTGGCGTAGTTCCCTTCGGGAATCATATAGTTTGTCTTTTCGCCGGCATTATATACTTCGCCGCGAACCACAGGCTCCTCAGGAATTTCCGGTTCGGCAGGCTCTTCGGGCTCGGAAGGCTTCTCAGGGGCTTCACCCTGCTTATAAAGCTGAAGGACATGACGAAGAGAATCTGCTCGGTCATGTACTTGGTCCAGCCGTAGGGATTGGTGCAGTTGCCGGTCTTGGAGGTCTCCCGGAGGGGCATCTCGTTGTCGCCGGAGTAGACGGTGGCAGAGGAGGAGAAGATGATCTTCTTGCAGCCCACTTCCTCCATAACCTTGGTCAGAACCAGGGTGGAGTTCAGGTTGTTGTCATAGTAGCGCCAGGGCTGGGCCACGGACTCGCCAACGGCCTTCAGACCGGCGAAGTGGATGACGCAGTCGATCTCGTTCTCAGCGAAGATCCTGCGCAGCAGAGCCTCGTCCCGGACGTCGCCTTCATAGAAGTGAAGGTCCTTGCCGGTGAGTTCCCGGACACGGTCCAGGCTCTTGGGATTGGAATTGCACAGATTGTCAATGACGACCACGCCGCAGCCTTCGTTCAGAAGCTCGACGCAGGTGTGGGAGCCGATATAGCCGGCGCCGCCGGTGACCAGAACATTCATGGGAAGTACCTCCTGCTTTTACGGGAAAACCCGAATTTATCTATTTCTATTTTATCCCAGAGAAAGGAAAAAAGCAATGGCGGCGGTGTGCAGGAACGAACATTTTTCTTGCTATTGCCACGCGGAACGGATATAATTGTGGTAAACAAAAAAGGTTGAATACGGAGCGCATTCCGTATTGCGCAAGGACAGGGAGGTTTCCCATGGAACAGAGCAAAAAACACATTCTGCTGCTGACCACCGGCGGCACCATTGCCAGCCTGCCCGGGGGAGAGGGACTGGAGCCCCACCGCTCCGATGTGATGGAGCGGCAGATCAATCAGCTGGGCAGCTATTTTGATATTACGGTGGAGGATCTGATGTGCATCGACTCCTCCAATATGCGCCCGGCGGAGTGGCAGCAGATTGCCCAGCGGGTGTTTGAGGTAAGGCTTGACTATGACGGCATTGTGATTTCTCACGGCACGGATACTATGGCCTATACCGCCTCGGCCATGACCTGGATGCTGCCGGGCATTGACCGGCCGGTGGTGCTCACCGGTTCCCAACTGCCTCTGGCGGATGTGCTCAGCGACGGCCCGGACAATCTGCGCACCGCCTTTGCCATGGCTGCGGCAGGCTATCCGGGCGTGTATCTGGCCTTTGACCGGAAGGTGATGCTGGGCTGCCGGGCAGTAAAAGTCCGGGCAAACGGCTTCTCTGCCTTTGAGAGCGTGAACGCCAAGTATGCCGCCCAGGTCAGCAGCCTGGGTCTGGTCATCGACAGGAAGGCCCTGCCGCCCCAGATGGGCTTCCCCCAGCTGATGACCGGCATCTCCGGCGATGTGTTCCTGCTGAAGCTGACACCGGGTCTGGATCCGAAGATTTTTGATATGCTGGGGGATATGGGATACAGGGGCATCGTCATTGAGGCCTTCGGCCTGGGCGGCGTGAATGTGCTGAACGAGGGCCTTCACGGCATCCGCAAGGCACTGGACCGGGGCATCAGCGTGGTGGTGACCACCCAGTGCCTGTATGATTCCTCGGATCTGGGCGTGTACCAGGTGGGCAAGCGGCTCCTTGACCTGGGTGTGATTCAGGGCCGGGACATGACCTCCGAGGCCGCCATGACCAAGCTCATGTGGGCCCTGGGGCAGGGCATGAATCAGAAGCAGATCACCGCCCTGTTCCGCCGGAATCTGGCTGGAGAGATTACGGTTTGATATTCGCAATGACAGCGATTTTTGGAAGGGAGGCGCATTATGGAACCCATTTATGTAACGGGTCACCGGAATCCGGACACGGATTCCATTGTGGCGGCGCTGAGCTACACGGCTCTGCGCAATGCCATCGGCGAAAGGGAATATGAGGCCGCCTGTCTGGGCCACATCCCGGACGATACCATGCGTGTGCTGAACCGGTTCGGGTTTCAGCCGCCCAAGCGGATTTATGATGTTTACACCCAGATCAAGGATCTGGAATACGATACACCGCCGGTGCTGTCTGCCGGTGTGACGGTGGGCCGTGCCTGGACGGTGCTGCAGGGACAGAAAAATGTGTCCAGCCTGCCGGTGGCCAATGAGGACGGCACCCTCTACGGAATGCTGAGCTGGGACGATATGGCCTCCTACCACATGGGGCTGGTGTCCAGCGCCTATTTACGGCCGGTGCCGGTGTTCAACCTGCTGTCGGTGCTGGAGGGCAGGCTTCTGAACGATGTGGGCAGCGGCAGCGATATGATCTCCGGCGAAGTGACCATTGCCCTGCCCCAGAGCAGGGAGAATCTGATGTTCCGCAAGGCGGATTCCATCGTGCTCTGCGGCGACCAGCCGGATATGATCCGCCGGGCCCTGGAGCTGGGGGTCAACTGTCTGATCATCTGCCAGGCGGAGGTGGGGCAGGAGCTGCTGGAGGCGGACTGCCGGACCAGCATTATTGTGACGCCCTATGATGCCTACCGGGCCCTGCGGCTGATCTTCCAGTCCGCGCCGGTGGGACGGGTGTGCCGGAGCAAGCATCTGACCGCCTTTCATCTGGAGGACCGGGTTGACGATGTCCGGGATGTGGTGCTGAAAAAGCAGGAGCACTGCTACCCGATCCTGGACAGCCGGGAGCAGGTGGTGGGCATTCTGACCCGGCAGCATTTGCTGCGTCCCCGGAGAAAACGGGTGGTGCTGGTGGATCACAACGAGGCGGCCCAGTCCGTGCCGGGGCTGGAGGAGGCGGAGATCCTGGAGATCATCGACCACCACCGGCTGGCGGATATCCAGACCACCAATCCCATTTACGTCCGCAACGAGCCTGTGGGCTCCACCAATACCATCATTGCCGGAATGTTCCAGGAGCGGGGCCTGATGCCCTCGGAGCGGATGGCAGGCCTGATGGCCGCGGCCATCGTGTCCGACACCGTGATGTTCAAATCCCCCACCTGCACCGACCGGGACAAAAAGATGGCCGAGCGGATGGCCCGGGTGGCCGGGGTATCCCTGGAGGAGCTGGGCCGGGAGATTTTCTCCACCGCCCCTCTGGGCAAGGACCCCAGGGAAATGCTCCTGTCCGATTACAAGGAATTCCACATCGCAGGCTACAACCTGGCGGTGGCCCAGATCACCTGCGTGGACAGCAAGGGCCTGCTGGAGCGGAAGGCGGAATTCCTGGCGGAGATGGAAGCCATTGCCCGGAACCGGAATTTTGCCATGGTGCTGCTGATGATCACCGATGTGCTGATGGAGGGCACCCACCTGTTGTATGTGGGCGACGACGATGTGATCCGTCAGGCCTTCAGCGTCACCCCGAAGGACAATTACGCGTTCCTCAGCCGGATCATGAGCCGGAAAAAGCAGATCATTCCCAGTCTGTCCGCGCTGTGGGGTTAATCAAATGCAAGGCGTGCCGTATCCTGCGGCACGCCTTCAAATTGGGGTTTACCGGGGTCACATCATGTGTTCCTCGGCGCAGTTGTCCAGGACCCGGAAGCCCATTTCGCCGGGGGCTGGGGCGGCGAATTTCTTGATGCTTTCAGAGTCGAAAAGCGGACACAGCCGGGCTTCCGGGTCCAGGCGGAGATCCATGACCTGATCCGGGGATTTCTTTTGCTTCATAATAGTCACCTCACGGACAGTATGCCCGGGAGCATGGGATTCCAGCCGGGACGGAAAGTATTGGCGTTGATTACAAGAAACGGCAGTATTTCACCGGGAAAATTGCGAAATATACAAAATCTAACCGGTTGCACCCATTATTTCCCCGGCAGTGATTGACAATATGCCAAATTCAATTTATACTTACAAAATAAGACACTGTATGACCACGGAAGGAAGTTTTCCCAAATGATGATCAAATGGGATGTGACCATCCCCGAACTCACCGGCGATGCCCCCAGACGGGCTTACGTGTATCTGCCGGATTACTACAACGATGATCCCCAGCGGCGTTTTCCCGTGATGTATATGTTCGACGGACACAACGTGTTTTTCGACGAGGACGCAACCTTTGGAAAAAGCTGGGGTATGTATAATTTCATGACCTGGACCCGGAAGCCTCTGATCATTGTGGCGGTGGAGTGCAACACCCAGGGCCAGCGGTTCAGCGAGTACGCACCCATGACCTATGACAACAGAGAGCACGGTCATGTGAAGGGCAGAGGCAGAGTCTATATGGACTGGCTGGTCAGGACGCTGAAGCCCTACATTGACGCCAATTACCGGACCTTGCCGGACCGGGACAATACCCTGATCGCAGGCTCCTCCATGGGCGGTCTGATGGCCCTGTACGGCGTGTGCTGCTACAACAAGGTGTTCCGCCGGGGTGCCTGTCTGTCCCCCAGCCTGTGGGTGGACCCCATCAAGATCTACAATCTGATCGCCCGGGCCAATATCAAAAATGATACCACCATTTATATGGACTACGGCTCCCGGGAGATGACCAACCACGAGGGAAGCCCCGACGCGCTGATCTCCATGACCCATCTGCTGCTGAAAAAGCGGGTGAACCTGACCTTCCGCATCGTGCCCGGCGGCACCCATTCCGAGGCGAGTTGGGAGCAGTCCATCCCTGTGTTCATGGACTGCCTGGGTCTGTAACAGCTGCCCCGGGAGGGCAGAAATAAAAATAATGAAAAATGATTGAAATTCATGATTCATGAAATAAACAAATGGAGCGATAAAGAGATGAAAATTGAGTACCACAAGCATTACAGCGGACATCTGGGCCGGGACATGGAATTCAAGGTCTATGGCCACGGCGGCAAGCCCGTCTTGTTCATCCCCTGCCAGGCAGGCCGGTTCTGGGACTTTGAGAGCTTCAAGATGGTGGACTACTGGGCAAAGTGGATTGAAGAAGGCAAGTGCATGGTCTTCTCCATTGACACCATCGACAACGAGGCCTGGGCTGCCAAGGGCGGCGACGGCCGCAAGCGCATCGAGCAGCACGAGAAGTGGTTCAACTATGTGACCACCGAGATGGTTCCCACCATCCATCATCTGAGCGGCAGACAGGACATTATGACCTTTGGCGCTTCCATGGGTGCAATGCACGCTGCAAACCTGTACTACCGCCGTCCCGATCTGTTCAGCGGCGGCTGTCTGGCCATCTCCGGTCTGTATGACCACAAGGAGTTCTTCGGCGACTACTGCGACAACCTGGTTTACGACAACTGCCCCTGCCTGTATCTGGCCAATATGCCCGACGACCACTACTACAAGAGTATGTACAACAGCCAGAAGAGCCTGATCCTCTGCGGTCAGGGCGCATGGGAGGAGCCGCTGCTGGAGTCCACCCGCTGGCTGGACACCGTGTGCTGCCAGAAGGGCATCAACACCCGGTTTGAGTACTGGGGCTACGATGTGAACCACGACTGGCCCTGGTGGTACCGGATGGTGGAGGTCTACGTCCCCTGGTTCCTTAATTGAGTTGACAGTTGAAAGTTAACGGTTCAAATCAATTTGCAATATAAAACCCCGATTTATCTATAGAAAAAATTAGAAAGGAGCAAAAGAGCATGAAAAACTTTATTTTCATCTCCCCCAATTTTCCGCTGACCTACTGGCGGTTCTGCAAGGAACTGAAGAACAACGGTCTGCGGGTTCTGGGCATCGGCGACTGTCCCTATGACGAGCTGACCCAGGAGCAGAAGGATTCCATGCACGAATACTACAAGGTCTCCAGCCTGGAGAACTATGACGAAGTATTCCGCGCTGTGGCATTCTTCTCTTTCAAGTACGGCAAGATCGACTGGCTGGAATCCAACAACGAGTACTGGCTGGAGCGTGATGCCAAGCTGCGTACCGAGTTCCACATCACCTCCGGCTTCCAGGAGGAGGACATGATTCGTACCCGTTACAAGTCCGGCATGAAGGCCTACTACGCCAAGGCCGGCATCCCCACCGCCCGTTACCATCTGGTGAAGGACCGCCAGAGCGCCCTGGACTTTGCCCATCTGGTCGGCTACCCCGTGGTTGTCAAGCCCGACAACGGCGTGGGCGCAAATGCCACCTACAAGCTGAAGTCCGACGAGGATATGGACTTCTTCTTCGCCACCAAGGACAACTCCATCGGCTTCATCATGGAGGAGTTCGTCAACGGTGAAGTTCGTACCTACGATGCCATCATCAACTCCAAGGGCGAGCCCGTGTTTGAGAGCGGCAACGTTACCTGTGACTCCCTGATGGACGTGGTCAACGAGGCCAGAGATTCCATCTTCTACATCGTCAAGGAGCTGCCCGAGCACATGAAGGAGCTGGGCCGCAAGACCGTCAAGGCATTCAACGTCAAGAGCCGTTTCGTCCACTTCGAGTACTTCGTTCTGAAGGCTGACCAGGAAGGCCTGGGCAAGAAGGGCGACATCTTCGGCCTGGAGGTCAACATGAGACCCCCCGGAGGCTACGCTCCCGAGCTGGCCAATTTCGCCAACTCTGTGGATGTGTACAAGATCTGGGCGGACATGATCGCCTATGACTCCACCCTGGTGCCCATGAACGGCCCCCACTACTTCTGCGGTTTCGTGGGCCGCCGTGACGCCAAGAACTACAAGATGAGCCATGATGACATCATGCGTGAGTTCGGCCACAAGATGAAGCTGGCTGCCCGTACTCCCGTGGCTCTGGCCGGCGCTATGGCTGACATGATGTACGTTGCCAACTACGACACCGAGGAAGAGATGTACGACGCCTTCCGCCGGATGTGCGAAACCTGGTAATGTTTTCGGAATAAGCTGAGGGCCGCCCCAAACCGGGGCGGCCCTGATTTTTGATCAAAAAGAAGGACGCCCTGGAAAGGCGTCCTGTTTTCTGGAGCGGGTAATGGGAATCGAACCCACCTCTCAAGCTTGGGAAGCTCGCATTCTACCGATGAACTATACCCGCATCGACAGAAAGCATTATAGCACAGTCCGCTGGTAAATGCAAGAAAAATCCTTCGTTAGATTGCGACGGAATCCTACAGGCAGAAAGCGGCTGTTCCGGAGATCCTCCGATATCCGGAGGGGCAGGACGCTGGAGAAAATGTGGACAGGCAGGCGCGTCTGATCTGCGGTGTTTTGTTTTGTCGTACAGACAATGACCACATCCGGTTTTGGAAAATGTTCCGCTGTGCCATGGAATATAGTGATGGACGAAATAAAGGCATTGCTTGCAGCTTGGTTTCTCCATATCATCACCCCCTAATGGGGCTATTATATCAAAGATACTGCGCATACGCAAGTGCGTATACGCAGAAGCGAATGTTTTTGTATGATGCCATTGAGGTGATGGGTGATGGGTGTAAAGCAAGCAGTCGTATGCCGATTTCAGGGAATTTGTAAAGAGCGAAATATGGCATATAACGAATTGGCTTCTGTTTCCGGCGTAACCCCGTCCAGTGTATACAGCATGATGAATCCAAGCAGGGAGAATGTGTCCATTGTGTTGATTAAAAAGCTATGTGATGGACTGGATATGTCATTGGGCGAATTTTTCAATGCCAGAGAGTTTGATGAGCTGGAACAGGAAATCCGATAAGGATGGTAATCGTTGTGAATATGCGGAAAGAGGACGCTGTGATGCGTCCTCTTTGTGTCTTGATCAGTCATCAATCCGGCGGATGTTGGCGCCGATGGCGGTGAGCTTGTCGATGATGTGCTCGTAGCCGCGCTCCACATAGTGGATGTTTTTGACCACGGTGGTGCCCTGGGCGGCCAGGCCGGCGATGATCAGGGCAGCGCCGGCACGGAGGTCCTTGGCGTGGACGGTGGTGCCGCGAAGCAGGGGAACGCCGGTGACGGAGGCGGTCTTTTCGTTGATCTTGATCTTGGCGCCCATGTTTTCCAGCTCAGAGCAGTAGCCGAAGAAACGGGTCTCATAGACGGACTCGGTCAGACGGCTGACACCGTTTGCCAGGGCCATGCAGACGCAGATCTGGGCCTGCATATCCGTGGGGAAGCCGGGGTAGGGCATGGTTTTGACGGTGATGCGGCGCAGGGGGGCGGTGCGCTGGACCCGGATGGCGTCATCAAACTCCACGATCTTGCAGCCCATTTCCCGGAGTCGGGTGGTGATGCACTCCATGTGCTTGGGGATGACGTTCTTCACCAGAACATTGCCGCCGGTGACTGCGGCCGCGGCCATGTAGGTGCCAGCTTCAATCTGGTCGGGAATGATGGCGTAGTTGCCGCCCTTCAGCTTCTCCACACCGCGGATCTTGATGGTATCCGTACCGGCACCGGAGATCCGGGCGCCCATGGTATTCAGGAAGTTGGCCAGATCCACGATGTGGGGCTCCTTGGCGGCGTTCTCAATGATGGTCTGGCCCTGCATCAGGGTGGCGGCAAGCATGATGTTCACAGTCGCGCCTACGCTGACCACGTCCAGGCTGATCCGGGCACCCTGAAGGCCCTCGGGGCCTGCGGAGATGTCCACATACTCCTCGGTTTCCTCCACATCGGCACCCAGACACAAAAAGCCCTTGATGTGCTGGTCGATGGGCCGGGAAGCAAAATTGCAGCCGCCGGGAAGGGCAACGTGGGCCTTGCCGTAACGGCTCAGCAGCGCGCCCATCAAATAGTAGCTGGCACGCATCTTCCGCACCAGGGTGGGGTCGGGCTCGGTGCAGGTAACGTCGGAACAGTCGATTTCCAGGATGCTTTGCTCCACCCATTCAAATTTTGCGCCCATGCTGGCAAGAATGTCCAGCAGGGTATGTACGTCGGAAATATCCGGTACGTTTTCAATGCGGCATTTGCCCGGAACCAGAAGGGCGGCAGGCAGAATCGCTACAGCGGCATTCTTCGCGCCGCCGATGGTGACAGTGCCGCTCAACGGGGTGCCGCCAATGATCTCATATTTAGCCAAGGATCATCCACTCCTTGCAGTTTGATGTATT
The DNA here is from genome assembly GCA_017506735.1 of Oscillospiraceae bacterium. Lineage (GTDB taxonomy): Bacteria > Bacillota > Clostridia > Oscillospirales > Oscillospiraceae > Faecousia. The sequence continues at coordinate 9,285 of JAFVMW010000054.1, forward strand.
CTTGCGCCCAAAGGGGCGATTAGGTGGCTATAACTCAAGGATAGTATAACATAAAACCGTCATTATGTAAAGTATCAAAAGCTCAGCGGCGCAGACCCTTGGGATAGTGGTTTTTCAGCACCCTGCCGTCGCCCTTGCCCCAGCCGATGGAGAGACCTCCGGCGGTGACAAGACACCAGCCCTTCCGGTGGGAGGGGATCACCTCGCCGTGGAGGTAGGCGGCGATTTCCGGGGAATCGGGGGCGTAATCCTGCATGGTTTTGCAGCTCTTCAGCCACAGGGCCAGGGCATGGGCAGGCTCGAAGCGGCCTTTTTTGCACTCGCCCAGCTCCAGGCCGGGACGGAGAACCTTCAGGCCCTTCAGGTCGGGGAGCTGCACCGGGGCCCAGAACAGGGAGGTTCCGAAGCGGACGGGCTTGCCATCGGGGAGGGAGATGGACAGGTCTTTGGCGAAGTCCTGCCACTCCTTCGGGGTGCTTTCGGGTTTGGAGGGGGTGAGGGTGGAGGCTTCGTCCCCTGCTTTCCGCAGGACGGCGGCGTAGTGACCCTCGCCGTGCTGATGGTGGGGCCAGAGGCGGAAGGTGTGCTCCAGGCCCGGGGCAGGGTCGTCGATGAGCTCCGGGCGGCCTGGGGACAGGGTGGGGGCGGAAACCGCCTCGATGGAGAAATCCGGGTGGGTTTTCAGAAATGCGGAGATGGCACCTTCGTCCTCCTCGGGAGCGAAGGTGCAGGTGGAGTAGACCAGCCGTCCGCCGGGGCGCAGGAGCTTGGCGGCGGTTTTCAGAATCTCCGCCTGCCGGGCGGCGCACATGGTTACGGTTTCCGGACTCCAGTCGGTGATGGCGGCTTCCTCCTTGCGGAACATACCCTCGCCGGAGCAGGGGGCATCCACCAGAACCTTGTCAAAGGCTCCGGTGAAATGGCGTTCCAGGTCGCTGGGGTGATGGTTCAGCACCAGAGCGTTGGATACTGCCATCCGTTCGATGTTCCGGGCCAGGATTTTGGCACGTTTGGGGTTGATCTCGTTGCAGATCAGCAGGCCGCGGCCCATCATTTTGCCGGCGATCTGGGTGGTCTTGCCGCCCGGGGCGGCGCAGAGGTCACAGATGATCTCGCCGGGCTGGGGGTCCAGAAGCTGGACGGGAGCCATGGCGCTGGCCTCCTGGAGGTAATAAAGGCCGGCTTCATGCCAGACATGAAGGCCGGGACGGGCATCGGGGTTGTAGTAATAGCCATAATCCGCCCAGGGGACGCTTTCGCCCAGGAAGGGCAGGGAGGGGAACGCTTCGGTTTTCAGAGGGTTGAAGCGAAGGGCCACCGCCCGGGGCCGGTCCAGGCTTGCAAGGTAGGCGTCATATTCGTCGCCCAGCTGGTGATGAAGGCGCTGTAAGAATAATTCAGGGAGCATGGAAAACCTCCTGTGGAGAAATTACGTTTTGACGAGCAAATGGCTCCCCTTGAGGGGAGCTGGATGCCCGAAGGGCAGACTGAGGGGTGAGAGGTTACGACCAGCGCCATCTAAAATCGATGGCTTTCACCCCTCCGCCCAGTGTGCGCACTGGGCACCTCCCCTTTGAGGGGAGGCTTTTGGACCACGAAATCGTAAAATGAATGATGCAATCATTATAGAAAACCGCGGTGTGGTTGTCAAGGTTGGGGATTTGTGGTAAAATGGAGGAAACTGGATTGGAGGGATCTTCTATGGATCATGGAATCAAGGCGGCGGAGCTGTTTTTGCAGGGGTACAACTGTGCCCAGGCGGTGGCGGTGGCGTTCTGCGATGTGACGCGTCTGACGGAGTCTCAGGCGGCGAAGATGGCCAGCGCCTTTGGCGGCGGTATGGGAAGAATGCGTGAGGTCTGCGGCGCGGTCAGCGGAATGCTGATGGTGCTGTCGCTGTGCTACGGCTATGACACCCCGGGGGATGATGTGTCGAAAAAGGAGCTGTACACCCGGGTGCAGGCTCTGGCGGCCCGGTTCCGGGCGGAAAACGGCAGCATCATCTGCAGGGAGATTCTGAAAAATCCCCCTTCTGACCCCAATCCCACCCCCCGGACGGCAGATTTTTACGCAAAGCGGCCCTGCGCGAAAATGGTGATGACTGCCGGGCGGCTGCTGGACGAATTTATGGAGGAGAACCCCCTGTGAAGGATCTGATTTACTGCCAGAAAGAGATTCCCGGGGATCAGTGCCGGTACGGCTTCCGGACCAGCGCGGACACGGGCTGCGGCTGGATCGCAACCTACAACGCCCTGCGGCTCCTGGGCTACCGGGCAGAGCCGGATGACTTGATCCGGATGTATGAAAGGATGCTGCCTCTGGTTCATGGAAATGCCGGAACCACCATGCTTGCCCCGGCTTTGTGCTTCAAAAAGTGGGGATTTCCGGTGGAGGTATCCATCTGCCGGGAGAAATACGATGATCTGGTGAATTCGTCGGATGTGTGCATTCTGTTCTACCGCTGGAGGCGGAAGTGGAAGCTGGGCGCACATTTTGTAGCCCTCCACCGGAGGGAGGAGGGAATTGTGGGATACAACACCTACACCAATTCCCAAGGGCCTGACCGGTATGGGGAAAGCCTGGATGGCTGGCTCCGGGAGCGGAAGTATTTTGGATCGGTGCTGATCGGTATCCGGGATAAACGATAAAAAAAGCTGTCATTGCGAACCAGTGGGCAATGACAGCTATTTTTTGTAGTTATTCGTTGTACAGGGGCTTGATGAGCTTGCGGTAGTTGCGCAGGAAGAAGAACAGGGTGACGGCAAGACCCATGCCCTCGGCGATGGGGTAGGCCCACCACACATAGTTGACGTTGCCCAGCAGGCTCAGCAGGTAAGCGGCAGGCAGCAGAACCAGCATCTGGCGGCACAGGGAGACCAGGGTGGAGTAAATGCCGGTGCCCAGAGCCTGGAAGGTGGAGCCCAGAATGATGCACACAGCGGCCACGGGGAAGCACCAGGAGATGGTCCGCAGGGCCTGGATGCCCATGGCCATGAACTCGGCACTGGGGTTAAAGATGCCCAGCAGAACCTGGGGGATGAGCTGGAAGGCGGCCAGACCGACGAGCATGATGCAAAGACCGGCACCGGCGGCACGCTTGACGGTGCCCATCATGCGCTGAGGGTTCCGGGCGCCGTAGTTGAAGGCCACGATGGAGATGACGGCGTTGTTGATGCCGAACAGGGGCATGAAGAAGAAGGACTGGAGCTTGAAGTAGATGCCGAAAACGCTGGTGGCGGTTTCGGAGAAGCTCTGGAGGATCTGGTTCATGCAGAAGTTCATTACGGAGCCGATGCCAACCATAATGACCGAGGGGACGCCCACGTTCAGAATCATGCGGATCACATAGCTGTCGGGCTTGGCGTGCTTGCGCAGCAGCTTCAGATCGGTGTTGTACTTTTTGTTCAGACCCATGGCCAGGATGGCGGCGCACCACTGACCGATGACGGTGGCCAGGGCGGCACCGGCAATGCCCATGGCAGGCAGGCCGAACCAGCCGAAGATCAGAATGGGGTCGAGAATGATGTTGATCACGGCACCGGTGGTCTGGGTGATCATGGACTGGAAGGAGTGGCCGGATGCCTGCAGGAGACGCTCAAAGAGAATCTCGATGAAAATGCCGATGCTGCCTACAGTAACGATGGTCAGGTAGACGGCACCGCCCTCCACGGTTTCAGCCACGGTGGACTGCATCCCGAAGAAGGGACGTGCGAAGAACAGACCGAAGAGCAGGAACAGTACGGAGCAGATCGTGGACATCAGGAAGCCGTTGCCGGCGGTACGGCAGGCACGGTCGTAGTTCTGCTCGCCCAGGGACTTGGAGAGCAGGGAGTTGACACCCACGCCCACACCGGTGGCAAAGCCGATGAGCAGGTTCTGCACCGGGAAGGCCAGGCTCAGGGCGGTGACGGCGGACTCGGAGATCCGGGACACATAGATGCTGTCCACCACGTTGTACAGGGCCTGGACCAGCATGGAGATCACCAGAGGGAGTGCCATGTTGACCAGCAGTTTGCCCAGGGGCATGGTGGCCATCTTGTTGCCGGAAAGGGGTGTTTCTTTCTTCATTTCGGACATGATGATAACCTCAATTTCACATATATTTCCATTCTAAAGTATAGCGGATTCTGCCGGGGATTGCAAGTGGGAATGGGTGTGGGAATTGGGAAAGATGGTGCAGAAATGGGAGGAGGGAGTTGACGCAAAAAAACATCCCCCTCCGGAGAGGGGGATGTGAGGGATGTATCAGGTTCCACGGCGTGGCTCAGCGACAACGCAGCGGTCGAGCGGTTTTAACTCGCATAGCGAATCAAAACAGACCTGCGCACGAATCGCCTGCCGGGGCGTCCCAGCTTACATATCGAAGGGCTCCATGCCCAGGACGGGATGACCGACCTCGGACAGGTAGTTCAGCAGCTCCTCGGGATCCTCGGTGCAGACGGTCTCGTCAGCGATCATGTCGGTGAAGTTCTCAACACCGTACATATCCAGGATGGTGGCATCCAGACGCTCACGCATCTGATCCTTCAGCATCTTGGGCATCCAGACGATACGGCCGGGGCCGCCTTCTGCTGCGATGAACTTCTTGGAGGAGATGAAGTGCTTGCCGTGGCCCATGAAGCCGGGGGTCTGAACGCCGCCGCCGGTCATGGAAGCCATTTCGGAGAAGCTCATGCCCAGAGGAGTGACACCAGCGTGCTCACGGCAGGTGATGACGACACCCATGGAAACGGGCTCGACACCGCAGATACACTCGAAGCAGCCGCAGGAGGTCATGGGATCCTCGAACAGGGAGTACAGGGTGATCTTCTCAACAGCACCGTGGGAGTACTTATTGACAGCCTCGTCCATGGAGTCGTAACGGCCCAGGCGCTCGTCCTGGCAGCCTTCCTTGGTGATGGGCTGGCAGGGACCGTGGGGGTCCAGCTCCTTGGTGGCCTTGGCATCCAGCCAGGACACGGCGCCGCACAGACCCAGACGCTCGGGGGTAACGATACAGACGTGGCTGGGGGAGAAGGCCTGGCACATGATGCAGGTGTAGAACTCCTTGACGGACTCGTCGGTCATGGAGGCCAGTCTTGCGTCACGGGCGTTGAAGACCTCGTTGGCCTGAGCGCGCAGTTCCTTGTTCTGCTCAGCGTCCACGACGATCTTGACCTGGCACTTGTCAGCGATGGCCTCGAACTCGCTCATGACCTTTGCGTACAGGACTTCGCCGATGTGGGCGAACTTGAAGCCTGCGCCGAAGGTGGACTTGCTGATACGGACACGGATCATGTCACGCTGGCCGGTGTGCATGACGCCCTCGATGCAGTTGATCCAGGAGTGGATCTTACGCTCGATGACGGACTCGAAGTCGGGCTGCATGGCCTTGCCGGCGATCTCGATGGTGTAGGACAGGGAGATCTTGGAGCCAACGGGGACTTCGTCGATCTCGGGGCCGATGACGGTGATCTTGTGATCCTCGACCTCCTGGGCGGTCTTGGTCTGAACCAGCTCGAAGCAGTCCACACGGGAGCCGTCCACTTCCACCTGCATATCGCCGCGGCGGATGATTTCGCCCTCGAAAGCGGTGGCGAAGGAAACGGGGATGTCGATCTTGGTGATCTTCAGCTTGATGCCCCGGGCCTCCAGAGAGGTGGCGTTCCACTTGGAGGTGTCCAGCTGCTGGATCAGGGACATGGGAACACGGAACATGTTCTCAGTCTCGTTGGAGATGACGGGGAAGCCCAGGCAGATGGCACCGGCACCGTAGGAGACGATCTCATCGGACAGGGACTTGTAGGCGTTGACGAAGGCCTTGACGCGGTCCATGGTGTACTTGTACAGAGCCTTGGTGTCGCCGGGCTGGATGTTGCCGAAGATCAAAGCGGCACGCAGAGCGACGGTGACAACATGGATGACGGACTGCATCTCGTAGCCCAGGGGAACCACGCGGACGCCCTCGCCCAGGCTCATGCCGGCCTCGTGGCAGTGACGGATGGACTCGCCGGTCAGGGTGACCAGGATGCCCTGAGCCTGGTAGGACTTGGCCAGTTCCACGGTCTCAGCAGGGTTCTCGGCACCGCCGATGATAACGGCAACACCGGGGATATCGCCGGTAACCAGGGGCAGACCCAGGTTACGGACGAAGGAGTCGGACAGGAAGCCCATCTCGGGCTCAGCGTAGGGCTCAGCACCGTTCAGATACTTCAGAACTTCCAGGAATTCGGCGCACAGGGCGGAAGCAACACCGCTGTCGAACACGTCCTGCAGACGCTTGTTGCGGGTCATCATGGGCTTGACATCGTTTTCCAGAGCGGCCTTCAGCTCGCCCAGGTTGTTGATCTTCTTGCCGGTGATGGAGTAGTATGCAGGCAGATTGTATGCGGTATTGGGGAATGCAACGGGCTCAGCTTCGCCGTACTGGGCAATGGCTGCGTCGATGGCAGTCACGGTACGGGCGTAATTGTAGTCGTTGCCGTTAAAAACTCTTTCAAAAAGTGTCACGGTTTTTCCTCCTATTTTAGTTTCATCTCGGTCCGGATTCAGGCTTCATCCCGATCCAGGATCGATTTGATTTTCCGGATTTCTTCGATTGCGGCAGGGCTGAAATCGTAAGGGGACTTGCCCTGGCGGTCGGCATCCATAATCTCCAGATTGTAGTGGATCATTCCCAGCAGGTCATCGGCAGGAATGGAATCCCGGATGAACTGCTCGTCCCGTTCGTCACGGACCTTGTTGGCAACCACACGGACCTTCTTCACGCCCAGGTCAGAGGCCAGCCGCTTCACGTTGCGGTAGGTCTGGACGGAACGGGCACCGGGCTCGATGACCACGATGAACTGATCCATGTTCATGGCAGTGCCCCGGCCAAGATGCTCCAGGCCTGCCTCCATGTCCATGATGACCACATCGTTTTCCCGGTAGGTCAGGCTGGACAGGATGGACTTGAGCATCACGTGCTCAGGACAGACACAGCCGCTGCCGCCCACGTCCACCGTGCCCATGACCAGCAGCTTGACGCCGTTGATGTCCTTGGAGAAGGTGTCGGGGATGTCTGCCACGTAGGGATTGAGTTTGAAGAACTTGTTGGCGGCGGTGGCGCCGGTGCGCTCCTCCACCAGGGTTCGCATTTTGGAGATGGGGATGATGGCATCCACTTCCTCCTGAGAAAGGCCCAGGGCCAGACCCAGATTGGCATCGGGGTCCACGTCGGCGGCCAGAACGGTGCGGCCTTCGTCGGCGTAGAGCCGGGCCAGGGTGGAGGACAGGGTGGTTTTACCCACGCCGCCCTTGCCGGTAATCGCTAGTTTCATTGGAAAAAGACCTCATTGTTTCTATGTAGGGGCGTGCATTGCACGCCTGCGGACGACCGATGGTCGCCCCTACATGGGTAATCTAAAATTAGATGCCCAGAGCTTCGCGCTTGGCTTCGATGCAGGCGATCATCTTGTCGCCCAGAGCCTCGATGTCGGTATCGACAACGAACTTGGCCTCGACCCACTGGTTGATGCCGTCCTCGCCCTGGAGCAGGCGGGTGACTTCCTCGGAGCCCTTGGAGTAGGGATCAACGCCCAGGAAGGTCTCGATACCGGTAGCAACGACGTAGTTACCGATGGAGACAGCCTTCTCGGACATCCACTCGGGAGCGCAGCCGACAACGGGAACCTGGGAGATGTTGATGCCCCAGTCCTTGGCGATGTCGGAGGCCAGAACCATCATACGGGAGATGTCAACGCAGGAGCCCATGTGCAGCACGGGAGGAATGCCGGCCAGCTCGCAGACGCGCTTCAGACCTGCGCCGCAGTATTCCTTGGCCTGCTCGGGATCCATCAGACCTGCCTTGGCGGCAGCCTGTGCGGAACAGCCGGTGGTGATGACGATAATGTCGTTCTCCAGCATCTTCTTCATCAGGCCGATGTGAGCGGTGTCGGGACGGACCTTGGGGTTGTTACAGCCGACCATGGCAACAGCGCCGCGGAGGACGCCGGAGTGGACACACTCGACCAGGGGCTTGGTGGTGCCGAACTCGTCCAGCTGGGAGTTTGCAACGCCGTCCAGAACGGTCTTGATGGCCTCGACGGAGTAGCCGACGCGGGCCTTCTGCTTCTGGTTGGGGATGTTGACCAGCTCGGGGGTACGGTTCTTGAAGTTGTGGATAGCCATCTCCACGATTGCCTTTGCGCTCTCGCCGGCGGACTCAACGGAGAACTGAATGAACTCGGAGTCGGGGATGCGGGCAATGGGGGAGGTGGTGATGAACTTGGTGTGGAAGCACTTGGACAGGGGGCCCAGAGCGGGGAAGATACACTGAACGTCAACAACGATGGCTTCGCAGGCACCGGTGAGAACCACGTTCTCCTGGTTCAGGTAGTTACCGGCCATGGGGATGCCGTGACGCATGGTGACTTCGTTGGAGGTGCAGCAGACACCGGAAACGGTGATGCCCTTGGCACCAACGGACTTGGCCAGAGCGATCATGTCGGGATGGTTTGCGTAGTAGACGACCATCTCGGACAGGGAGGGATCGTGACCGTGGACGACGATGTTGACATTGTCCTTCTCCATAACGCCGATGTTGGCCTCGGTGTCGATGGGACGGGGAGTGCCGAACATAACGTCAGAGAACTCGGTGCCCATCATGGAGCCGCCCCAGCCGTCGGACAGACCGGCGCGCAGAGCCTGACGGATCAGAGCCTCTGCCAGAGAGGAGTTACCCATGTGGGTCATGTGCATGGCGGTGGCGATTTCGCGGTCGATGGCGCGGGGCATAATGCCGGCTTCACGCCACAGCTCCTTGGTGTGCTCGGGAGCGCGCTGTGCGAACTTCTGCTCGCCGAAGGGGAAGCCGTACTCCAGCAGGCCGATCTCAGCCATCTCGTGGGCCAGATCATAGATGTCCTTGCCCTCGGTCTCAACGCCCCACTCCTTGGCGATGCGGATCAGCTTATCAGCGTCCTTGATCTGATAGTTGCCGCCCTCGCGGGTCTGGTGCAGGGTGTGCATGATTTCACGGCCGTGGTCGGAGTGCGCGGCAGTACCGCCAACGGTAAAGCGCAGGTAGTTACGGGCAACGATGCCGTGGACATCGCAGCCGCAGATGCCCCGGGGAGCCTTCTTGGTGATACGGCAGGGACCCATGGAGCAGATACGGCAGCAGGTACCGCCTTCGCCGAATCCGCAGTGAGGAGTCTGGTTCTTGACACGCTGCTGCCAGGTGTCGGCGCCAACTTTCTGCGCAGTCTCCAGCAGAGAATTGGTGGCAGCTTCCATCTCCTCGATGGTTGTAGTAAATGCCCAATCCTTCAAAGTGATTTCCTCCTATGATGAAAGTTATTGAGTAAACATACAGATACGGGGCAGAGAAACAGCACGAGGCTATAATTCCGCTCATTATGTATCAGTATCATTTTATCCATTGGCGGTGCGAAAGTCAATTGGAGAAATTACCATATATTATCCAATTTTTTTGAACCCCCCCGGAGGGATTTTGTTTGTTTTTGTGGGAAATAACAGTTCCGAAGGGAAACCTGTGGTGAATAATGCCAAATCATCCGGAAATTTCCAGAATTTCGGGGACTTTTTCAAAGAAAAACGGCGTGCCGCGCAGGGTGCGCGGCACGCCGGAACAGGCAGCAAATCAGCCCAGAACGGTGCCGTCGGGCTTGAACAGGGGCAGGGGCTCCAGGTAGATGATGTCATCGCGGTCGATGGCGTCGCCCTCGGCCAGGATGGCCATGCGGCCGCAGATGATGCCGCCGGCCTTCTCCACCAGGGCCTCCAGGGCCTTCAGGCTCTCGCCGGTGGAGATCACGTCGTCCACAACGAGAATCCGCTTGCCCTTCATCAGAGCGGCATCCGCACCGTCCAGATAGAGCTTCTGCTCCTTGGCGGTGGTGATGGAGTTGACGGTGACGGAGAAAATGTCACGCATATAGAGCTTGGGACCTTTACGGGCCAGGATGTACTTGGCGTCGCCGGCCTGGCGAGCCATCTCGTGGGCCAGGGGGATACCCTTGGCTTCGGCGGTGATGATGTAGTCATACTCCGGGGCCTTGGCAAGCAGATCCCGGGCGCAGGCCACGGTCAGCTCCTGGTCGCCGAAGATGACAAAACCGGCGATGGACAGATTCTCGTTCAGGGGGCAGATGGGCAGGTCACGCTCCAGACCCGCAACGGTCATGCGATAGTACATAAAAAACGCTCCTTTTCATGTTTCTGGATAGATTTATTATAGCTTATCGGGGGGAATTGTCAAGATTTTAGAGCAGGGCAAGAATCAGATCCACCAGGGAATGGAAGGTGTCGTGAACCTGGGCGGCGATGTCCATGACCTCCTGGTGGCTGAGCTTTTCGCCGGTGACACCGGCGGCCATGTTGGTGATGCAGGAGATGCCCAGCACACCGATGCCGCACTGGGCGGCCACCAGGGCCTCGGGGACGGTGGACATACCCACGGCATCCGCACCCACGATCCGGGCCATGCGGACCTCGGCAGGGGTTTCGTAGTTGGGGCCGGAGAACATCATGTAAACGCCCTGCTGGAGGACGATGCCCTGACGGGCGGCCTCCAGGCGGATTTTCTCCCGGAGGGCTTTGGAATAGAGGTCGGTGACATCGGGGAACCGGGGGCCGAATTCAGGCATATTCACGCCGATGAGGGGATTGGCGCCGGAGTAATTGATGTGGTCGGTGATGAGCATCAGATCGCCGGGGCGGAAATTGTAGTTGACACCGCCGGCGGCGTTGGTCAGCACCAGCTGCTTTACGCCCAGCAGGGCCATGATGCGCACGGGCAGGGTCAGCTCCTGCATGGAGTGGCCCTCATAGTAGTGGAGCCGGCCCTGGAGGGCCACCACGTACTTGCCCTGGCAGGAGCCAAAAACAAAGGCACCCACATGGCCCTCCACTGTGGCCTGGGGGAAGTCGGGAATGTCAGAGAAGGGAATCACGATCCGGTCGGAGAGGGTATCGGCGTAGTCGCCGAGGCCGCTGCCCAGGATCAGACCAATGGAGGGACGCTCCGGAATACGGGCGGAAAGGAAATCCGCGGCGGCGTGGATGCGCTGGGAAAGGGTCATGGGGGATACCTCCTTGCGGTTATTTCTGATTCTTTTATACCAAAGGTTGAAAAAGAATGCAAGAAATATTCTCCTGTCACCCGGGGAAGGTTGAAACCGCCCGGGTTTTTGCTTACCGGTGAAAGGAGGAGGAAGGCTTGGCAGGAAGGAACAAGCAGGAAACCGGGCTGAAAAGCCGCATCCGGCAGGGCAGAATCCGCCGGGAGGATGTGACCCGGCGGCTGGCGGAGCTGGCCTTCGGACAGCCCAATGACTGTGTGCGGCTTGCCCTGGAGGAGGTGGAGGATCTGGAGGGTCTGGACTTAAGCCTGCTCAGCGAAATCAAGCGCAGCGAAAAGGGTATGGTGGAAATCAAGCTCATTGACCGGCTCCGGGCCCTGGAGCAGCTGGCACAGGCCGCCGGTGAGGATCGGGGACAGGTGGAGGAATTTCTGAAGGCCCTGGGTTCGGCAGGTGAGGGGTCGTGAGCTACAGTGCCTTTTCGGAAAAGCAGCGCAGGGCCATGCTGTGGTGGATGCCGGGAAGCGGTGAGGCAGGGTATGAGGCCATTGTCTGCGACGGGGCGGTAAGGTCTGGAAAGACCCTGGCCATGGGGCTGGGATTTTTTCTGTGGGCCATGGTTTGCTTTGAGGGGAAGCGGTTTGCCCTGTGCGGCAAGACCATTGCCGCCCTCCGGCGGAATGTGCTGTCGGAGATCCTGCCCCGGATGGAGGGGCTGGGGGCGGTATGGAAGGAGAAGCGGACGGAAAACAAGGTCACCATGACCTTTGGGGGCCGGAGCAACGAATTTTACATCTTCGGGGGACGGGATGAGTCCTCGGCCTCCCTGATTCAGGGCATGACCCTGGCAGGGGCGCTGTTTGATGAGGCGGCGCTGATGCCGAAAAGCTTTGTGGAGCAGGCCTGCGCCCGATGCTCGGTGACGGGGAGCCGCCTGTGGTTCAACTGCAATCCGGCAGGGCCCACCCACTGGTTTTACAGGCAGTGGATTCTGGAGGCGGAGCAGCGGAAATGTCTGCACCTGCATTTTGTGATGGAGGACAACCCATCCCTGGATGAGGCCATCCGGCAGCGGTATCAAAGGCTGTACACCGGGGTGTTTTACCGGCGGTTTGTGCTGGGACAGTGGGCCCAGGCCGAGGGACGGGTTTACGATTTCTTCGGGCCGGAGTATGTGAAGCCCGCGCCGGAAGGTGGGTACACTGGGTGGTATATCTCCTGCGATTACGGCACTGTGAATCCCACCAGCATGGGGCTGTGGGGACAGCATCAGGGGGTGTGGTATCGGGTGAAGGAATTTTACTTCGATTCCCGGCAGAAAATGCGGCAGATGACCGACGGGGAATATGTCCGTGCCCTGGCGGAGCTGGCAGGGGGACGGAGGATCAAAGCGGTGATCGTGGACCCGTCGGCGGCCAGCTTCATCCAGGCCCTGCGGAGGGAAGGCTGGACGGTGCGGCAGGCGGACAACGATGTGATTTCCGGCATCCGGGCCACGGCAGAGGCCCTGAAAACCGGGAGGATCGTGATCTGCGACGGCTGCGGTGACTGCCTCCGGGAGATGGAGGAGTATGTGTGGGATCTGAAGGACGGCACCCGGGATCGGGTGAAGAAGGAGCATGACCACGCCATGGACGATATGCGCTATTTCGTCGCCACGGTGCTGGGCCCCCGGCAGGGGGGCTTCGCTGTGGCAGGCGTCCGGCGGCAGAAAGGATGAAGCGAAGGATGAAACGGAAAAACCAGGCCCTGCCGGTGGCGGCGAAATGCCAGATCCGCAGCGGCGAAACCCATCCCTTTGGGATGCTCCGGGGGTACATCCCCCTGGGAGGCGGAGAGGAACGGATCTACCGGCAGCTGAGGGAGGCGCTGCCTGTGCTGGATGCGGCCATCGGGAAGCTGATCCGGCTCTCCGGGGGCTTTGATGTGAGATGCCCCGGGAAGCAGGCGGAGGACGGCCTCCGGACCTTTTTGAAAACCGTGAACTGCGGCAGAGGCCAGAGGGGCATTGACAGCTTCCTTGCCGGATATCTGGACAGTCTGCTGACCTGCGGCAGGGCTGTGGGGGAGATGGTGGTGGCGGACCGGAGGCTCCGGGGGGTCTGCTGGGCGGATGTGACCCTTTTGCAGATCCGGCAGGGGGAGGACCCTCTGGATGTGGAGCTGTGCATGGCAGATGAACATGGTCAGATACGGCCCCTGCCCTGGCAGAATCTGCTGCTGTTTACCACGTTGAATCCGGAGCCGGAGCATCCTTACGGGGTGAGTATGCTCCGGGGGATGCCCTTCCTGGCGGAGATTCTGATGAAAATCTACCACACCCTGGGGGTGAACTGGGAACGGGCCGGAAATGTGCGCTACAGCGTGGTATGCAGGCCCGGAAACGATGTGGACCCCATGACCGCCCAGGAACGGGGCAGCCAGATCGCCGCCGAGTGGGCCAGGGCCATGGAGGACGGGAAGAACGGCATGGTAAGGGACTTTGTGGCGGTGGGTGATGTGGAGATCAAGGTCATCGGCGGTGAGAGTCCCATTCTTGACTCCCAGGTGCCGGTGCGGCAGATTCTGGAACAGCTCATTGCCAAGACCGGGCTGCCTCCCTTCCTGCTGGGCTTCAGCTGGAGCACCACGGAACGGATGAGCGCCCAGCAGGCGGATCTGCTGACCAGCGAGCTGTGGGCCCTGCGCAGGACTGTGGAGCCTGCACTGGAGAAGATCTGCAGAACCTGGCTGGCGCTGGAGGGCTTTGACCCCAGGGTGGAGATCCTGTGGGATGACATCAGCCTGCAGGACATCACCGAGCAGGCCAAGGCGGAGTATTACAAGGCCCAGGCGGCGAAGTATTACAAGGAAGCGGAGGAATGACAATGGAAGTAAAAAAGCAGACCCAGGCGCTGGGAGGCGGCGTTCCCACGGCGCAGCAGCTTGGGGCCATCAATGCCCAGGCGAAGGCAGAGCTGAAGGCGGAGGAGGTTTACGTCTTTTCCCTGCGGCTGTGCGACGATCAGGTGGATCGGGATCACGAGCGGTTTGACACGGAGGCTCTGCCGGAGCTTGCCCGGATGTTTGTGGGAAAGTCTGGCATTGTGGATCACCAGTGGTCAGCAAAGCAGCAGGTGGCCCGGATCTTTGAGGCCGGGGTGGTCACAGAGGCTGGGGTGAGCTACATCAAGGCCTGGGCCTACATCCGCCGGGGCGGCGCCGGGGACGAGTGGATCGCGGACATTGAGGCCGGAATCAAGAAGGAGGTTTCCGTGGGCTGTGCCATGGGCAGAAGCGTCTGCTCGGTCTGCGGACTGGAATACGGCACCTGCGGCCATCAGAAGGGCAATGTGTATGACGGACAGAGCTGTGTGGCGGTGCTGAAGGAGCCTGTGGATGCCTACGAGTTTTCCTTTGTGGCGGTGCCTGCCCAGGCCAATGCCGGAGTGCTGAAGGGCATGGGTACGGGGAAGGCGAGCCTGAAGGAGCTGGCAGACCGGTTCGGCGCCCAGGAGGAGTACCGGAATCTCTATAAGCAGGCGGCGCTGGGGCAGGAATATGCCGGGCTTCTGGCAGACCAGACCGTTCGGCTGTGTCTGGCCCTGGAGCTGGGGCTGGAGGAAAAACTCCTGCGGCAGATGACGGGCAAGCTGGGAACGGCGGAGCTGAAGGCGCTGTGCAGGGCGCTGTCTGAAAAGGCGGACCGGAAATTCCCTGCCCGGGTGCAGATTGCTGCGTCGGAGGAAGCAGGGGATTGGGACACTGGTTATCTGATCTGAGTTTCTCCGGGAAACCGGTGAACATATTTATTCATGGAGGTACGAATGATGAAGGTAGCATTTGAAGAAATCGGCCGTGTGGCGGCGACCTTTGCCGCTGACGGGGTCAAGGCCGGGACGGTTTGCAAGATGGCCGGGAATGGCATGGTGGCTCCCTGCGCCGATGGGGAGGAATTTGTGGGTCTGGTGGAGCATGTCCGGAAGGGCTTCTGCGGTGTTCAGCTCCACGGCTTTGCCCAGGTGGCGTACACCGGCACCGCGCCCGGTCTGGGGTATGTGAATCTGGCGGCCAATGGGGGCGGCGGCGTGAAGGTCAGCTCTGGCGGCCGGGGTCATCTGGTGGTCGCCGTGGATGAAAATGCCATGAAGGCTGTCATCGAACTGTAAGGAGGAATGGGAAAATGGCATACGATAATCTGAGATTGGAAAAGGGCATGTACCGCCAGGAGGGTATGACCTTTACCCAGGTTCTGGAGAGCATGGACCCCAGCGAAAATTACCGGGGCACTGCCCTGGAGAACACCGACGCCTTCCAGCGTCAGCTTAAGCGCTTCGGCATCAAGGTGAAGGGCGCAGGCTCCTCCACTGTGGAGAAATTCTTCCGCACCATGGATTCCGCGGTGCTGTTCCCCGAGTACATCGCCCGGGCCGTCCGGCAGGGCATGGAGGAGAACGACATTCTGCCTGCCATTACCGCCACCACCACCGTCATCGACGCCATGGACTATCGCTCCATCTACGCCGAGAGCGACGAGGATGGTTTCGGCATGAAGGCTGTGGCAGAGGGTGCCCAGATTCCTGCCACCCACATCAGAACCCGGGAGCATCTGATCAATCTGACCAAACGGGGCAGAATGCTGGTTTGTAGCTATGAGGCTGTCCGGTTCCAGAAGCTGGATCTGTTCAGCGTCATGCTGCGCCAGATCGGCAGCTACATCCAGAAGATGGTTTTGGCGGATGCCATCGATGTGCTGGTCAACGGCGACGGCAACGGCAACGCTGCCCAGGTGTACCAGGTGGGGACTGATCCCATCAGCGGCCAGGCAGGTGCGCTGGGCTATGACCAGCTGGTGGAATTCTGGGGCCAGTTTGATCCCTACACCATGAACGGTCTGGTGTGCAGCCCTGCCATGATGACCAAGCTTCTGAAGGTGCCTGAGCTGCAGAATCCTCTGACCGGTCTGAACTTCCAGGGCACCGGCGAAGTTGGTACTCCCCTGGGCGCCAAGCTCCACCGCACCGGCTGTGTGGCGGACGATCTGATCATTGGCCTGGACAGCCGCTATGCCCTGGAGCTGGTGCGGGCCGGGGATGTGCTGGTGGAGTATGACAAGCTCATTGACCGTCAGCTGGAGCGGGCTGCCATCACCGCTGTTTCCGGCTTTGGCAAAATCTGTGACGGTGCGGTGAAGCTGCTGCAGGTATGATCCTGACGGAACGGATCTTCGCCCAGGCCCTGACCCTGGCCGGAGATCTGGACGCCCGGCAGACGGCGCTGCTGCGGGTGCTGTGCAGGGGAGCGGAACGCTCCCTGGCAGCCCAGCTCCGCAGGGGACTGACGGCGGAGGATTGTCTTGCGGACTTTACCTCTGCCGCCGGTCTGATGGCACTGGCGGCGCTGTCTGAAACCGGGGAAGAGGATTCTGTGGAGCGGTTTACCGCCGGGGATGTGACCATCCAGAAACGCTCGAACAGCGCGGCGGCAAACTGCCTGCGCTATCAGGCCAGGGTTATGATGACGCCCTATCTCCGGGACAATTTCCTGTTTCAGGGGGTGTAAGCCGTGAAGCGGATGGTGGAGAAGATGATGGCAAGCCACGGCAGAACCATCACCCTGGAACAGGAAGGCGTGCGCAAACCGGTGAAGGCTTTTTTGCAGCCGGTGAACGCCAATGTGGAGCGGATCTCCCTGCCGGCCATGGGGCCGCTGGGCAGAGAGTCCCGGGAGCGGTTTCTCTACATTGGTCCGGCAGAGCCTGGGCTGCGGCCGGATGACCGGCTGGAGGCCCAGGGGAAGGGGTATCTGGTTCGCAGCGCGGAGCTGGTGTATGCCGGGGAACAGGCCCTGTACTGCTGGGCCATGTGCGTGAAGGAAGGCGGTGAGGGAGTCTGGAATGGCTGACGGAAGTGATACGGGTGCTGGAAAGCAGCGGAATCCCGGCCGGGGAAGCCTTTCCCGGCGCAGAGCTTTCCGGACTCCGGGAACCCAGAGCGCTGGTAAACGTACAACGGGCAGACCAGGGAACCGGCAGGGCGGAATTGTCCGTCCGGGTGATGAGTCCCCGGCGGCTGGGCCTTTGGGAATGCCAGAACACGGCGGTGAAGGCCATGCAGGCTCTGGCTGTGACGGGCATGGCCTGCCGGATGGAGCAGATGACCTTCGAGGAGGGCTGTGACTGCTTTTGCGTGAAGGTCATCGCCACTGTCTGCGGCCTTCTGGCTGGAAGCTGGCTGAAGGTGAAGGCAGATCAGACGGAGCTTTCCTGTGTTACGGAATTTACCGCCGAGCAGGACCGGGGCCGGCGGCTCATCGGGGGCGTGAATCAGGAAACGCCGGTGGGGGTGACTGCCGGCACCGGCGGATGGAAGTTCCGGCTGGTTCGGATTGCGCCCAACTTTGGCTCGCTGGAACGGGAGCCGGAGGAACCCTTTCAGCTGACGGTGGCGGAGGGGAGCTGCGCAGCTCTGTTTTCCGGCTGTGTGCTGAACCGGGTGAAACAGACCGTGAACCGGGAGGAAGCGAGAGTGGAATGGGAGGGCTTTGCCCTGACCAGAGAGGAGCTGGAGGATGGAGAAGCTGAAGTTTAAGGGCTGGAGCTGGCCGGAAAACCCGGAGACCTTTCTGATGGAGGCAGTCCGGGAGCCGGAATACAGCAAGGCAGAGGATGGGACTGTGACCTATGACGGGCTGGGCGCCCTTTGCCGGACGATCACCGGCAAGGGAATCTTCCAGGGGCCCTCGGCGGCGGCCAGCTTCCGGACGCTGCTGAGCTTTCTGGAGTCCGGGGAGGCAGGGCCGCTGATCCATCCGGTGTGGGGAACCATCAACGCCTGTCTGACGGAGCTGAAGATGGAGGAGGGCAGCGGTGAACACTGCATCACCTACGCCTACGCCTTCCGGGAGGTGGACGAAAAGGGTGGAATCCCTGCCCTGTCCCGGCCCGGGAACTGGGTGATCTATACCTACTAAAGTGTGTTAAAATAATAAAAAGCGCCCGTTTCCAGGTGGAAACGGGCGCAATTTGTTTGGTTTTTAGCGGACGGTGGGCTCAATGTGCCAGATCTCGGCGGCGTACTGACGGATGGTACGGTCGGAGGAGAACTTGGCGGCGGAGGCCACGTTCATCAGGCACTTGCGGCCGAAGGACAGACGGTCGGCATACTCGGCATTGGCACGCAGCTTGGTGTCAATGTAGGATGCGTAGTCCATCAGCACATAGTACTGGTCAGAGGAGGGACCCCAGTTGATCAGCTTGTTGTAAACCTCACGGATGCCGTTGTCGGTCTCGATGGTGCCGTTGACCATGGTATCCACAGCCCGGCGCAGATCGGAGTTGGAGTCGTAGTAATTCTTGGCCCAGTAGCGGCCCTTGACGTTGTTGATGTCGGTGACGGTGGCGCCGAAGATATACTCGTTGGCATGGCCTGCCTCCTGAGCAATCTCCACGTTTGCGCCGTCCAGAGTACCCAGAGTCACAGCGCCGTTGAGCATCAGCTTCATGTTGCCGGTGCCGGAGGCCTCCAGACCTGCGGGAGAGATCTGCTCGGAGATGTCAGCGGCAGGAATGATGTGCTCGGCGTAGGAGCAGTTGTAGTTCTGCACGAAGCAGACGCGCATCTTGTTGTTGACAGCGGGATCGTTGTTGATCAGCTTGGCCAGACGGTTGATATAGCGGATGACGCTCTTGGCATCCTCGTAGCCGGGAGCGGCCTTTGCGCCGAAGATGAAGCAGGTGGGCTGGAAGTTGGGCAGACGGCCCTCCTTCAGGCGGAAGTAGATGTCAGCGATGGAGATGGCGTTCATCAGCTGGCGCTTGTACATATGCAGACGCTTGACCTGAACATCGAACATGAAGTCGGGGTTCAGCTGGACGCCTTCCTTCTCAGCGATGATGGCGCACAGCTGCTCTTTCTTCTGATGCTTGATGAAGTTGAAGCGACCCACCATCTCGTCGTCGATCATACCCTTCAGGGCGCCGATCTCATCCAGGTTCTTCAGGAAGTCAGCACCGACCTTCTCGCGGACCAGACCGGTCAGCTCGGGGTTGCACAGACCGAACCAGCGGCGGGGAGTGATGCCGTTGGTCTTGTTCTGGAAACGCTCGGGGAAAACCTTGTACCACTTGTTGAACACGTCATCCACCAGAATCTTGGAGTGGATCTCGGCAACGCCGTTGACGTAGGAACCAACGTAGATGGACAGGTTTGCCATGTGAACGATGTCATCGTTGATGATCCACAGGCCGGTGTTGGGATGCTCCTGACGCAGCTTGTGGTCGATCATGCAGATGATGTCAGCGACCTTGGGCACAACGGAGCGCAGCAGGTGCAGGGGCCACTTCTCCAGAGCCTCACCCAGAACGGTGTGGTTGGTGTAGGAGAAGGTCTTCTGAGCGACAGAGAAAGCCTGCTCGAAGGTCATGCCTTCCTTCATCAGCAGACGGATCAGCTCGGGGATGGACATGGCAGGATGGGTGTCGTTGAGCTGAACGGCGTTGTACTTGGCAAACTCGTTCAGATCGGAGTGAACCAGACGGAAGGCACGGAGCATATCCTGCAGGGAAGCGGAGGACAGCACGTACTGCTGCTTGATGCGCAGGCGCTTGCCCTCGTCGTTGGAGTCGTTGGGGTACAGAACACGGGTGATGTCCTCGGCCTTGTTTTTCTCGGACAGAGCCTTGTCGTAGTTCTGCTTGTTGAACTCGTCGAAGTTCAGGTCAGACAGGGGTTCGCACTGCCACAGACGCAGGGTGTTGATGTTGTTGGTGCCGTAGCCGATGACGGGAACGTCATAGGGGACAGCCTTGACGGTGTGGTCGGGGAAGGTGATGGTGACGGTGTGTTTGTCACGGCGGAAGGACCAGGGATCGCCGTGGGCAGTCCAGTCGTCAGCGGCCTGGCACTGCTCGCCCTTCTCGTTGAAGGACTGCTTGAACAGGCCGTGCTTGTAGCGCAGGCCATAGCCGCTCAGGGGCAGATCGCAGCTGGCGGCGGAGTCCATGAAGCAGGCAGCCAGACGGCCCAGACCGCCGTTGCCCAGAGCATCGTCCTCAATGTCCTCCAGGATGGACAGGTCCACGCCCTTGGCGGCGAACAGGGTCTTCATCTCGTCCAGAATGCCCAGGTTGAACAGGTTGCTGTACACCAGGCGGCCGATCAGGTACTCGGCAGAGATGTAGTAGGCCTTGCGGTGGGTGGAACGGGCCTGCTTGCTGGCGCTCCAGTTTTCGTGGATTGCCATCATGACAGCCTCGCCCAGAGCGTTGTGCAGCTCGGTGGCGGAGGCCTCAGTCAGGGCCACGTCGTACTTGTACTTGAGCTGGGTTTCAGTCCAGTACAGGATGTTTTCGCAGTTGTAACTCATCAAATAATCTCCTATCTCATGCGGAGGTTTCCGCAAAAAATGCTGTTCAGGGGAAGTGGGTTATTCAGCCGCAGTCTCCTCGGCTTCCGCCTTGGGCTCGGGAGCCAGACGGCCGTAGAGCTTGGTCATGGCGCGGATGCGCTTGGCCAGATCCGCGCTTGCGAAGCCGGGCTCGGCGCGCCAGGTCCAGTTGGCGTTGGTCATGGTGCCGGGGAAATTCATCCGGGACTCGCCGCCCAGGGTCAGGTAGTCCTGCATCTGGATCACGGTCAGGTCGGAAACGGAAGCCATTGCGGTGCGGATCAGGCCCCAGACCATCTCCTCCAGGCCCAGCAGGCCGGTGACCTCATCCAGGCCCATGTACTCGCAGACGTAGTCGATGGCATCCTTGGAAGCGGTCTGGAACCACTGCAGGGTGGTCATGTTGTCGTGGGTGCCGGTGTAGCACACGGAGTTGGCAGGGAAGCAGTAGGGCAGGTACTCGGAGGGCTCACGGGAATCGAAGGCGAAGCCCAGAACCTTCATGCCGGGGTAGCCGGAGTTGTCCCGGAGATCCAGAACCGCCTGGGTCAGGGTGCCCAGATCCTCGGCGATGAACTTCAGCTCGGGCAGGCCGGTCTTGAGGGCGTTGACAAAGTCCATGTCGGGGCCCTTGATCCACTGGCCGTTCTTGGCGGTGGTGTCACCGTAGGGGACGGACCAGTAAGCCTCGAAGCCGCGGAAGTGGTCCAGACGGACAACGTCATACAGCTTGCCGGCGGCACCCAGACGGCGCAGCCACCAGCCGTAGCCGTCCTTGGCGATCTTCTTCCAGTTGTACAGGGGGTTGCCCCAGAGCTGGCCGTCGGCGGAGAAGGCATCGGGGGGGCAGCCTGCGATGGCAGTGGGAGTCAGATCCTTGTCCAGCTGGAACAGCTTGGGCTCGCACCAGACCTCCACAGAGTCGTAGGGAACATAGATGGGCACGTCACCGATGATCTCGATGTCCTTGCCGTTGGCGTAGGCGCGGAGGGCGCTCCACTGCTTGTAGAACAGGAACTGCACAAAGGCGTAGAACCGGATCTCGTTGGCCAGACGCTTCCGGGCGGCATTCAGTGCCCGGGCCTTGCGGAACTTCAGCTCCTCCTCCCAGGTGTACCAGGCGGCGGAGTTGTTCTCACCCTTCAGAGCCATGAACAGGCAGAAGTCGGGCAGCCATGCTGCGTTCTCCTCCTGGAAGGCGTCAAAGGCGGCGCTGCCCTGGAAATTGGCGTAGGCCTTGCGCAGGACGGCGTTCTTGTTATTGTACTGCTTGCCGTAGTCCACACGGGTCTCGGAATCGGCCCAGTCGATGGACTCAAAGTCAGCCTTCTCCAGCAGACCGTCGGCCACCAGCAGATCGAAATCAATCAGGTAGGGATTGCCGGCGTAGGCGGAGCAGGACTGGTAGGGGGAATCACCGTAGCCGGTGGGAGTCAGGGGCAGAATCTGCCAGCTGCGCTGACCGGCATCAGCGAGAAAATCAACAAAATCAAAGGCGCTCTTGCCCATGGTGCCAATGCCGCAGGAACCGGGCAGAGAGGTGATGTGCATCAGAATACCGCTTTTTCTCATAATGAAGATCTCCTTTATGTCAGAGTGAATACGAGGGGAAAAGTACAGTGATTAAGTGACAGAAAGCCGAAAATGGGTATGCCTCCGGCATCCCATTGGTGGGCTGCAAGACTAAGAGTAACCTGTTTTTACAGATTTGTCAAGTCTTTGAAAGGGCGCAACCGGATGCGCTTTGGTTTTTCGGTGGGATTTACAAATTTTATCCTTCAACCGGGCCGTTTTCATTATGAAAGACGAAAGAAAATTGAAATTGATACTCCTTTTCCCATGCTCCGAAAGACAAAAAAGCGCTGCCGCGGAAACCGCGGCAGCGCAGGAATGCAAAGGAATCAGGCTTCCAGGTTGATGCCGGTCTCCTTGTTGAAGACGTGGCAGACATGGCCGGGGAAGGTGAAGTTGACGGTGTTGCCGTTGGCCAGAGCAGCGACCTCAGCACCGGTCATGTTCATGGTGGAAACAACCATGACGACATCGCGGCCCATGGAGGTGACGTGCAGGTGGACAGAGGAACCCATCATTTCGGAAACGTCGACCTTGCCAGTGAAGCCGGTCTTGTCCAGAGTGATGTGCTCGGGACGGACGCCCAGAACGATATCCTGAGGCTGAACGTTGTTCTTAGCCAGGGCAGCCTGCTTGTCCTCGGACAGAACCACGGTCTGGCCGCCGACGGTGACAGCATACTTGCCGCCTTCCTTAACCAGCTTGGCGTCATTGAAGAAGTTCATCTGGGGAGTGCCGATGAAGCCAGCGACGAACAGGTTGTAGGGATGGTTGAACACTTCCTGAGGAGTGCCGATCTGCTGGATGAAGCCGTCCTTCATGATGACGATACGATCGCCCAGGGTCATAGCCTCGGTCTGGTCGTGGGTAACGTAGATGAAGGTGGTCTGGATGCGCTCACGCAGCTTGATGATCTCAGCACGCATCTGGTTACGCAGCTTGGCGTCCAGGTTGGACAGAGGCTCGTCCATCAGCAGAACCTTGGGCTCACGGACGATAGCACGGCCGATGGCGACACGCTGACGCTGACCACCGGACAGAGCCTTGGGCTTACGGGGCAGATACTGGGTGATGTCCAGGATCTCAGCAGCTTCCTTAACCTTGCGGTCGATCTCGTCCTTGGGAGTGTGACGCAGCTTCAGAGCGAAAGCGATGTTGTCATAAACAGTCATGTGGGGGTACAGAGCGTAGTTCTGGAAGACCATTGCGATGTCGCGGTCCTTGGGAGCCACGTCGTTGACCAGACGGCCATCGATGTACAGCTCGCCCTCGGAGATGTCTTCCAGGCCGGCGATCATACGCAGGGTGGTGGACTTACCGCAGCCGGAGGGACCGACCATAACGATGAACTCCTTGTCGGCGATCTCCAGGTTGAACTGCTGGACAGCGACGACACCCTTCTCGGTGATCTGCAGGTTGACCTTCTTCTTCTCAGGCTCCTCACCCTTCTTGACCTTCTTGGCCTTCTTGGTGTCCTCGGAATGAGGATAGATCTTCATGACGTTCTTCAGGGACAAACTTGCCATAACATTACGACTCGAAACGGGCCTAAATTTCGCGCCCATTCTCGCACTGTGCAGAGCAAAACCGCACAGGCATTACGACAGGTCTCCACACTGCCGCACCGTGAGTCAGACGGATTTGTTTTCCTCCTTTTTTGACGCAATATACCTATTTTGTGGAGTAGGCATACCACGCCGGTATGCCTACATGATACCACGGAACCGGTTGCGCCGCAATGGTGGGATGTGACAATTTTTACCGGTTTTTTTGGACGAATTGCCCACTGTCGGGAACAGCCCTGCAAAAAGCAGGAAAAGATGTGCAGATTGCAGTTTGGCGACGTGGTAAATATCCACCAATGGCCGCCCGTAGGGGTCGGCGTCCTCGACGACCCGTGCCGCATTAGCGGCAATCTGACGATTGCCGGCGGGACGTCCGGGAGGCCGTCCCCTACGATTGCATCAGCCCTACAAACTGCAATTTGACCGCCCGGTCAGGGATTGGCCGCTCCGGTGATCATGCGCAGCAGTTCCAGGAACAGATCCTTCCAGGTCAGCCGCGCAACGGCGGTCTGGGCCACCATGGGCACTGTGGCGATGGTCTGCTCCCCCTTCGTCACCGTCAGCTCTCCCAGCACCTGGCCCTGGTGGATCGGGGCGGTAAGGGACTCCGGCAGCGCAACCCGGATGTTCATCCTGGACAGCTCCCCCCTGGGAATCAGCAATGCAACCTGCTCCCCGGGAAGGGCGGTGACGGAAGCCTGTTTTCCCAGGGTTACGGGGATTGGGTCCGCGGAGGGAACCTCCGGGGTGTACAGGGCGTAGTTGGCAAAGCCGTAGTCCAGCATTCCCCGGCAGGCGCTGAACCGGTCGGCGGAGGTGGAGCAGCCCAGCACCACGGCGATAAGCTCCATGCCATTGCGCTGGGCAGAGGCAGAAAGGCAGTACCCTGCCGAGGAGGTGAAGCCGGTTTTCAGTCCCGTGCAGCCGTCATAGAACCGGACCAGCTTGTTGGTGTTGGACAGGCCGAAGGCACCGCCCCGGACGGTGTCCATCCAGATGGTGGTGTATTTTTTAATGTCCGGGTGACGGGTGAGCAGCTCCCGGCTCATCAGGGCGATGTCGTAGGCGCTGGTTTTGTGATCCTTGGCAGCCGGATCGTCGTCCAGGCCGGTGCAGTTGACAAAATGGGTGTCCTTCATTCCAAGCTCTGCCGCCCGGGCGTTCATTTTGTCCACAAAGGCGCTTTCGCTCCCTGCCAGAAGCTCCGCCATGGCGCAGGCACAGTCGTTGGCAGAGGATACGGCGATGGATTTGACCATCTCCTCCACGGTCATGGCTTCTCCCACCTTCAGATAGACCTGGCTTCCGCCCTTTGCGGCGGCGGACTCGGAGGCGGTGACGGTGTCCGTCCATTTGATGTGCCCTGTGTCGATGGCCTCCATGATCAGCAGCAGGGTCATTATTTTGGTGACGCTGGCAGGCGCCAGTGGTTCGTGTTCATTGCTGGCGGCAAGCACTGTGCCGGTGGCTCCATCCATCAGACACCAGGCCTTCCCCGGATACGCCTCCCCCTCCGCCCGGACGGCAGCTGTTCCCAGGGAACCCACCAGAATCAGACTCAGCAGCAGACAGCAAATTCGCTTCATAACCATATCCCTCCCATGCTTTTGAAAAAAGATATGTGCTTTTTCCGAAAAAAGAACCGCTCCGCCGGTTTGAAACCGGAAAAACCCGTCCATAATGGGCTTCGGAGGTGCTTATGATGAGCAATCACAAATCAAACCGCTTCAGCGGCAAGGGCCGTTACATCGCCCTGATCCTGTGCGCGGCGGCGCTGGGGATCTCGGGCTATGTATACTATCAGAATCAGCCGGTTTCGGAGCCTGCGGATACGCCTGTGCTGTCTACGGAGCAGATTCCCAAAAATCAGCAAACCAAGCCCCAGCCCTTCACAGAGACCACAGCGCCCACGGGCCAGCCTGATACACCGACCCAGCCCACTGCCGGGAAGCTGGCGGTCTGCGACCCGGTGCAGGGGGAGATTGTGGCCTGCTTCAGCGTGGAGGCACTGAGCTACAATCAGACCACCCGGGACTGGCGCACCCACAACGGCATTGACATCGCGGCGGAAGCCGGAACCAGCGTGGTGGCCGCGGCGGCAGGGGAGGTCTATACGGTGTACGAGGACGAGCGTATGGGCATGACTGTGGTGATCCGCCATGAGGGGGGCTACACCACCCGGTATTCCTCCCTGGGGGAGGATGTGCTGGTGTCCCCGGGGGACCGGGTGGCTCTGGGACAGGCCATCGGCACGGTGGGTGCCACAGCGCTGATGGAGACGGCCCTTGGGGATCATGTCCATTTCAGCGTCACGAAGGATGACCAGCCCCAGGACCCGGAGGCGTTTCTGGGCCGGTAAGCAAGCTCTTTTTCATTTTTCTTTCCTCTTTGTTTTTGCCCCCGTCCGGAAGCTCGGACGGGGGCGCTTTTTTGGAGCGGATTGCGGCGAGTCGCCGCTGACGATTCGGGCCTTCAGGGCCCTGCGTGTCCAACGCCATTGGGCACCGCCCGACTGGAATGCAGGGTAAATGGACAGCCAAACTCCAATTATAACGACATCTCTTTCCGGACGGGTTGGGGAGCTGCATCGTTTGAAAAGGTACATTTTCCGGCTTTCTGCCGGGAAAAGCGTGGAAACGATTGACTTTTTTCACACTTCGTGTCATAATATATCAGTTAAAAAATACTGCTAAGAGAGGGAATATACCATGTTCCAGTCCAGAACACATAACTGCGGCGAGCTGCGGCTCTGCAACGCAGGCGAAACCGTCACTCTGGCCGGTTGGCTGGAGAACGTCCGCGAGGTGGGCAATAACTTTGCCTTCTGCGTGGTTCGTGACTACTACGGCACCACCCAGGTGGTCATTGAGAACGCCGAAATGATGGGAGTCATCAAGGGTATCACCAAGGAGTCCACCATCAATGTCACCGGCGTCGTCCGGGAGCGTGAGAGCAAGAACACCAAGATCCCCACCGGTGAGATCGAGGTTGTGCCCACCGAAATCAAGGTGCTGGGCAAGTGCCGCCATCCCCAGCTGCCCTTTGAGATCAACAAGAGCAAGGACGCAGACGAGAATGTTCGTCTGAAGTACCGCTATCTCGACCTGCGCAACCCTGCTGTGAAGCAGAACATCATCCTGCGCTGCCAGGTGGTGGCTGAGCTCCGCCGTCTGATGACCGAGAAGGGCTTCCTGGAGATCACCACCCCCATCCTCACCGCTTCCTCCCCCGAGGGCGCCCGTGACTATCTGGTTCCTGCCCGGAACCACCCCGGCAAGTTCTATGCCCTGCCCCAGGCTCCCCAGCAGTTCAAGCAGCTGCTGATGACCTCCGGCTTTGACCGCTATTTCCAGATCGCTCCCTGCTTCCGGGATGAGGATGCCCGCGCTGACCGTACCCCCGGCGAGTTCTACCAGCTGGATATGGAGATGGCCTTCGCTTCCCAGGCTGACGTTCTGCAGACCCTGGAGGAGGTCATCCGCCCCGTGTTTGAGAAGTTCGGCAAGTACGACCGGATCTCTGCCGCGCCCTTCCGTCACATCCCCTTCAACGAGGCTCTGGAGCGCTACGGCTCCGACAAGCCCGACCTGCGTATTGACCTGGAGATCCAGGACATCACCGCTGAGGTCTCCGGCTGCGGCTTCGGCCCCTTCGGCAACGGCGCGACCGTCAAGGCGGTTGTGGTTCATGACTTCAACCAGGCCAGAAAGTGGATCGACAAGCTGCTGGCCGATGTGGAAGTTCAGACCGGCAACAAGGCCTGCTGGGTCAAGGTGGACGACAACGGCAACCTGACCGGCGGCGTAAGCAAGTTCCTCGCTGACTGCACCCCTGCGCTGACCGAGAAGCTGGGCCTGAAGCCCGGCAGCTTCGTCTGCATGGCCGCCGGCAAGAAGGCTGTGGCCCAGAAGACCGCCGGCGTGATCCGCACCATGCTGGGCAAGCGTGTTCCCGGCCACTTCGATGAGAACCAGTACGCCATCTGCTGGATCGTGGACTTCCCCATGTACGAGCTGGACGAGGAGACCGGTTCTGTGGACTTCTGCCACAATCCCTTCTCCATGCCCCAGGGCGGTATGCAGGCTTTGGTGGAGGCCGAGGGCGACGTGGAGAAGCTGCTGGCCATCAACGCCGACCAGTACGACCTGGTCATCAATGGCTACGAGTCCGCCTCCGGCGCCGTCCGTAACCACGATCCCGAGATCATGATCAAGGCCTTCGAAATGGTTGGCCGGGGCGAGGAAGAGGTCAAGGCCAAGTTCCCCGCCATGTACAACGCCTTCACCTACGGCGCGCCTCCCCACGCAGGCGCTGCCCCCGGCGTTGACCGCATTGTCATGCTGCTCACCGGCGAGGAGTCCATCCGGGAGGTCATCACCTTCCCCATGAACAAGAACGCCCAGGACCTGATGATGGATGCCCCCACCACGGTTTCCCAGAAGCAGCTGGACGACGTCCACATCCTCATCAACGAGGCACACCTGAACTGATCTTTTACCGCCGCTCCGAAACCGGGGCGGCGGTTTTGTTAAGGCTCCCCTCCGAGGGGAGCCTTATGATCCCTGTTGCCAAAATGGATTTTTTCGGGTATACTATATAAAAATATGCGAAAAGAGGGTGAAACGATGGAATTCAAGGTACTCTGTGTGGGCGATGTGGTTGGCACGCCGGGTCTGAAGCGGTTGGGAAAGACCCTGCGGAAGCTGAAACGGGACACAAAGGCGGATTTTGTCATTGTCAACGGCGAAAACGCCAGCAATCTGGGTATGACCCCGGACCAGGGTGAGGATATTTTTGATGCCGGTGCCGATGTGATCACCATGGGCAACCATACCTTCTCCCGTCGGGAGATTGTGCCCTATATCGAGGAGAACCGGTATGTCCTCCGGCCTGCCAACCTGCCCCCCCAGCAGCCCGGCCGGGGCTGGGAGGTCTATGAAACCAGGGCAGGGGATGTGGCGGTCATCGACCTGATCGGAAGGGTGGGTATGGACTATACCCCGGACAACCCCTTCCTGCTGATGGACAAAATTCTGAAGAAAATCACGGCGAAGATTATTCTGGTGGAGCTTCACGCCGAGGCTACCTCCGAGAAGCTGGCCATGGGCTATATGCTGGACGGAAAAGTATCTGCTGTCTGGGGCACCCATACCCATGTGCCCACGGCGGACGCGCAGATTCTGCCCAGGGGCACCGGCTACGTTACGGATCTGGGCATGACCGGCCCCAGCATCTCCGTGCTGGGCATCCAGCCCAAGCTCTCCATCGACAAATTCCGGGGAGAGCTGTACCAGCGCTACCAGTGCGCTGACGGCCCCACCAAGCTCAACGCGGTGCTGTTCACCATTGACGGAGCTACGGGAAAATGCCTGGAAGTAAAGAGGGTGGATGTGAATGATTAAGATTCTGCATTCAGCCGACTGGCATATGGACGCGACCCTGCGTGCCTTTACACCGGAACAGCGGATTGCCCTGCGCCGGGAAATGCTGGCCCTGCCGGGAAAAATCGCGGACATCTGCATCCGGGAGGACTGTGACCTGGTGCTGCTGTCCGGCGACCTGTTTGACGGCTTTTCCTATACCCCCGAAAGTGTCTCCGCGGTGCGCAACGCCCTGCTGCGGATGGAGGTGCCGGTATTTATCGCTCCGGGCAACCATGACTACTGCCGGGGCGGCAGTCCCTGGATGCAGGAGGACTGGCCGGTAAACGTATTTATTTTTGACAAACCCCAGATCACCTCCTACCGTCTGCCGGAGCTGAGCTGCCGGGTGTACGGCGCAGGCTTCGACAGCATCGACTGCCCCGGCCTTCTGAACGGCTTCCAGGCCGACGCGGAGGAGCGGTACGCGGTGATGGTGCTCCACGGCGACCCCACGGCGGCGGATTCCCCCTACTGCCCGGTGACGGCGGCCCAGGTAAGGGATTCGGGGCTTGACTATCTGGCCCTGGGCCACATCCATGCCGCCGGACGGTTCGGCGCAGGTGGGGGCCTGTGCGCCTGGCCCGGCTGTCCCATGGGCAAGGGCTATGACGAAACGGGCATCAAGGGTGTGCTGGTGGTGGAGCTGGAACGGGACCGGGAAACGGTCCTCCAGTTCGTGCCGGTGGATGGCACCCGATTCTACGACTGGAATACAGAAGCCGGAGAGAACCCGGTCCGGGCACTGGAAAGGGCCCTGCCTGCCGAAGGCTCGGAGGATTTCTACCGGATTCACCTGACCGGCGAAAGCCAGGGCATCGACCTGGAAGCGCTGAGAAAACACTTCAGCCGGTTTCCCAATCTGACACTGCTGGACGAAACTGTGCCTGTGACTCCCCTGTGGGAACGGGCCGGGGAGGACAGCCTGGAGGGGGTCTGCTTCCGGCTTTTGCAGGATGCCATGGCCACGGCAAACCGGGAGCAGCGGGAGGAGCTGGAGCTTGCGGCCCGGCTCTGCCGGTCCATTCTCCAGGGACAGGAGGTGACGCTGCCGTGAGGATTCTTTCCATGATCGCCACCTTTGGCGGCCTCAACGGCGCCACGCTGCGGCTGGAGCCGGGGATGAATGTGATTTGCGCCCCCAATGAATGGGGCAAAAGCACCTGGTGCGCCTTCCTTGCCGCCATGCTCTACGGCGTGGATACCAACCAGCGCACCACCAAGGGAACCCTTGCGGACAAGGAAAAATACGCTCCCTGGTCAGGCCAGCCCATGGAGGGTCTGCTCCGGGTGGAGCATGACGGACGGGACATCACCATCCAGCGCAGAACCCGGGGCCGGGTTCCCCTGGGAGAGTTCCAGGCCTACGAGACCCGGACGGGTCTGGCGGTGCCGGAGCTGACGGCGGACAACTGCGGCCAGGTGCTGCTGGGTGTGGAAAAAAGCGTGTTCCTCCGGACGGGCTTCATCCGGTTTTCCGACTTGGCGGTGGTGCCGGACGAGGCCCTGTGGCAGCGGCTCCACGCCCTGGTGACCACTGGCGACGAAAGCGGAAACGGCGCCCTGCTCCAGACCCGGCTCCGGGCCCTGAAAAACAAATGCCGCTCCAGCCGGGGCGGACGAATCCCGGAAACGGAGCAGCGTCTTCAGGAGCTGGAAACGGCCCTGTCTGACCGGCAGATGCTGGAAAAACGGGAGCTTCAGCTCCGGAGCCAGTACGAATCCGCCAGTCAGGAGATGCAGGCCCTCCAGCGCCACCGGGCGGTCTGCGATTACCGGGACGCGGAAACCCTGCGCCGCCAGACCATGGAAGCCATGGAAGCGGCGGACCAGGCCCGGGATGCCATGGAGGAGCTGGAGATCCAGTGCCGGGACATTCCGGAAACCGAAGAACTGGAAAGCAAGCTGGAGGAGGCCCGGGGCCTCATTGACAAGCTCCGCAGCGTGCCGGAGGAGGAGCCGCCCTCGGTGATGGGTGCGGTGCTGGCCTACATTCTGGGCGCCCTGGCTATGATGGGGGCGGTGCTGTATCTTCTGACGGCAGAGCTGCTCTGGGCAGGTGGTATGATCCTGGCAGGAATCATTCTGCTGCTGGTGGGCGGCATGCTTACCGACCGCCGGAGAAGGACAGTGCTGCAGCAGCATCTGGCCCAGAAAAAACGGGAAAAGCTGGTTCATGAGCTGCTGGATGCCACGGTGAAGCTGCAAAAGCAGCTCGCGCTTCGGGAAGAGCTGAATCAGGCCTGCCGGACTGCCGACCAGGCCCGGCTCCGGCTCCAGAGCCTGGCCGCCGCAGGGAGGCAGATTCTGAATCCCGAAACAGAGGACGCCCTGGAGCTGACCCTGGAGGAAACGGAAACCCGGATGGCCCAGGTGACGGAGCGGCTTCGTCTGATTCAGCTGCGCCTTGGTCAGTGCCAGGGCCGGATGGAGAGCCTGCCGGAGCTGGATGCCATTTTGAGAGAGCAGGAGGTCTGCCGGACCCGGCTTGGGGAGCTGTTGAAGCTGGAACGGGCCCTGGAGCTGGCGCTGAATGCCCTGGAAGAAGCCACCCGGGAGCTGCAGCGCCGGTTTGCCCCCCGGATCACGGCCCAGGCCCAGGAATACTTAAGCCGGCTGACCCACGGCCGGTACAGCCGGGTGCTCATCGGCGAGGATCTGTCCATCCTGGCGGCCAGCCAGGTGGAAACCACCCTGCGGAGCAGTCAGTGGCGCAGCGACGGCACGGCGGATCTGATGTATCTGGCTCTGCGGCTTGCGGTGTGGGTTACGCTGAATCCGGAAGGCCCTCTGGTGCTGGACGATGCCTTTGTCCGGCTGGATGATGACCGGCTGAAGGAGGTTCTGGCCTTGCTCGCGGAGCTGAGCCAAAGCCGCCAGATTATTCTGTTCTCCTGCCAGGAACGGGAAAAGCGGATGATGGCAACCCTTTGATCCAAACAGTAAAACTGACCTGTGAGCGCTTCACAGGTCAGTTTTTTGTGGGTGTGGATGATGGTTTGGGGTGACAGATTGGAGTTCTGTTTTATTAAGAGTTCGTATTATTTCCGGGTGAATACAATCTCGTCATAGCCCGTTTCCGGGTCTGCTTCCACGCCGTAGGAGATCCCCGGCAGCTCCAGGATCACCAGCTCGCAGGTGGTGTTGACGATGCAGCCGGGGCAGAGGTGGCCGCCGATGGTGGACAGATCCTCCTTCGACAGGCTGATGTGCAGATGGCACCGGGCCTGGCTGACGGTGCCGTTGAGGCTGACGATTTCGCAGTGCTCCTCAAGCTGTCGGATGGTAACGCCGCTGGCGTCCCGGAGTCTGGCCCGGAGCAGACAGCCTACGCCGGACAGCACAACACCTGCGGAGATGTCCTTTTCCCGGCACAGTGCCCGGATTTCCTCCATCAGATCCTGCCCCCGACGGAGCCGCAGGCAGTGGAATGTCCCCGCGCCTTCCGCGGTCAGTATGGTGTCTGACATGGCCCATCCTCCTTTTCTTTGTATTTTTCAATTATAGAGCGGCGGAAGAAAGGAAGTCAAGTTACAAAATAATATCAAAATACCACAAAAAACCACTGAATTGTAAATATTGCTTGAAATATTAAGGGGAATATGGTAATATGGAACAACGTGAAAGCTTTTTTCTCATGGCCCGGCAGTTTTCGGCCGGTCAAATGCCATATCATATATATTATCATTCAAACAAGGGGGACCTCAAATGCCCATCGAAAAGGCTGCATACGCATTCCAGATGAACGGTATGCCCATCGCCTGCCGGCACATCGGCAACGGTCATATCAACTCTACCTTCAAGATTGATACGGATGCCGGCGCAGAGTATGTTCTGCAGAAAATCAACAAGTACGTGTTCAAGGACCCGGTGAGCCTGATGCGCAACGCCGGAGCCATTACCGATTTCATCCGTCAGAAGGTGAATGATCCCAGACTGGCCCTGCACTTCATCACCACCCAGGACGGCAAGTTCTATCACGAGGATGAGGACGGCGAATTCTGGAGAATGTACGACTTCGTCGGCGGTTTCTGTCTGGATACCCCCGAGTGCGAGGAGGATTTCTATCAGAGCGCCCTGGCCTTCGGCCGGTTCCAGCAGCAGCTGTCCGATTTCCCTGCCGAGACCCTGACCGAGACCATCCCCGAGTTCCACAACACCGTGGATCGGTTCCGTCAGTTCAAGGAGGCTGTGAAGGCCGATCCCGAAGGCCGTCTGGACGGTGTCCGGGAGGAAGTGGCATTTTTGCTTGCCCGGGAGGAGCGCGGCACCTGCCTGCAGCGGATGCGTGAGAACGGAGAGCTGCCCCTGCGCGTGACCCACAACGATACCAAGCTGAACAACGTTCTGCTGGACAGAAAGACCCGGAAGAGCCTGTGTGTTCTGGATCTGGATACCGTTATGCCCGGCCTGTCCGTCCACGACTTCGGTGATTCCATCCGCTTCGGCGCGGCCACCGCTGCTGAGGACGAGAAGGATGTGAGCAAGATGTCCATGGATCTGCATCTGTTCGAGGTGTATACCCGTGGCTTCCTGGAGAGCGCCACCGCTCTGACCGAGCAGGAAATCAAGATGCTGCCCATGGGTGCCTTTGTCATGACCCTGGAGGTTGCTACCCGGTTTTTGAAGGACTACCTGGAGGGCGACCACTACTTCAAGGTGGACTATCCCGAGCACAACCTGGTCCGTGCCAGAACCCAGATCGCTCTGGTGGCCGACATGGAGAAGAAAATGGCAGATATGGAGCGGATCGTGGCGGAGGTTGCCGCTGAGGTCCGGAAGTAATACATAAATGAAGAGTGGAGAGTGGAGATTGAAGAGTGGAAATTCTTTCATCGTCCCTCTCCTCTTTTTTTGCGAAGGAGAATTATGAGACTTCAGAAAAAAGGATTTGACTGGCCCTTTTACCGGCGGCTTCTGATGGTGGCTCTGCCCATCATCGTCCAGAACGGCATTACCAACGTGGTGCAGCTGCTGGATAATGTGATGGTGGGCCAGGTGGGTACGGTGCAGATGTCCGGCGTGGCCATCGTCAACCAGCTCATTTTTGTGTTCAGTCTGTGCGTATTCGGCGCCACCTCCGGCGCGGGCATTTTCACCGCCCAGTTCCACGGCTCCGGCAATCCGGAGGGCGTCCGGGATACCTTCCGGTTCAAGCTCCTGGTGGCGGCGCTGCTGACGGCAGCCGGTGTGACCATATTCCTGGTGGGAGCTGAACCGCTGATCGGCCTGTATCTGGAGGGGGACCCCGGCTCCGAGGCGGCTGCCCAGACCCTGTCCTGCGGCAGGGAATACCTGTTCATGTCCCTGGTGGGACTGCCGCCCTTCGCCCTGTCCAATGCCTATTCCAGCACCCTCCGGGAAACCGGCCAGACCGATGTGCCTATGAAGGCCGGCATTACCGCGGTGTTTGTGAATCTGGTGCTGAACTATGTGCTGATTTTCGGCAATTTCGGCGCGCCGGCCATGGGCGTGGTGGGCGCCGCTCTGGCTACGGTGATTTCCCGGTATGTGGAGCTGGCCATCATGGTGGTCTGGACCCATACCCACGAAAGGGAATGTCCCTTCATCCGGGGGGCTTACCGCTCCTTCCGGATTCCCGGAGCCCTGGCCAAGCAGATCATTGTCAAGGGAATGCCCCTGCTTGCCAACGAGTTTTTCTGGTCCACCGGTGTGGCCTTCCTGTCCCAGTGCTACTCCACCCGGGGCCTTGTGGTGGTGGCTGCGCTGAACATTGCCAACACCATCAACCAGGTGTCCAATGTGGTGTTCCTGTCCCTGGGCAATGCTGTGGGCATTCTCATGGGTCAGATGCTGGGCGCCGGTGTGCCGGAACAGCAGATCCGCCGGGACAACCGGCGGATGATCGGTGTGAGTGTGGGGGTGTGCTTTGTCATCGGCGGCGTGATGATCGCCCTGTCGGGTCTGTTCCCCCGGATGTACAACACCACCGACGAAGTCCGGGCCATGGCAGCGGCGCTGATCTGCATTTCCTCTGCCATGATGCCGGCGTTTTCCTACAACAACGCCATGTACTTCACCCTCCGTTCCGGCGGTCAGACCTTCATCACCTTCCTGTTTGACAGCGGCTTTTCCTGGGCGGTCAGCGTGCCCCTGGCCTTCGTGCTGAGCCGGTTTACGGAGATGCCCATTCTGTGGCTGTATGCCTGCTGTTCCGCGGTGGATGCCCTGAAGATCGGCCTGGGTGCCTATTTCCTGAAAAAGGGAACCTGGATCAGACGGCTGGCGGACTAAATAATATGGGCGGCTGCGTTTGCAGCCGCCCTTTTGGTGTTTTGGGGATCGCTTAGTAATTTTCAGCGTGGACTTCGAAGTAAGCCTTGGGATGATCGCAGGTGGGGCAGAGCTCGGGAGCCTTGGTGCCGACGATGATGTGACCGCAGTTGCGGCACTCCCAGACCTTGACCTCGGACTTTTCAAAGACCTGAGCGGTTTCCACGTTCTTCAGCAGG
This sequence comes from Oscillospiraceae bacterium, assembly GCA_017506735.1. Classification (GTDB taxonomy): domain Bacteria; phylum Bacillota; class Clostridia; order Oscillospirales; family Oscillospiraceae; genus Faecousia. The sequence goes on from JAFVMW010000054.1 coordinate 44,744, forward strand.
GCACGGTAGCGCTCCTCGTGGTGCTTCTCAATGGCGGCAACCAGACGGAACTTGGCGGCCAGCTCAAAGAAGCCCTCGGCCTCGGCGGTCTTGGCGAAGCCGTCGTACATATCGGTCCACTCGTAGTACTCGCCCTCGGCGGCGTGGAGCAGGTTCTCGGCGGTATTGCCGATGCCGCCCAGCTCCTTGAACCACATCTTGGCGTGCTCCTTCTCGTTGTCGGCGGTCTTCAGGAACAGGGCAGAGATCTGCTCATAGCCCTCCTTCTTGGCCTTGGATGCAAAGTAGGTGTACTTGTTCCGGGCCTGGGATTCGCCTGCGAAGGCCTCCATCAGGTTCTTCTCGGTCTGAGTGCCTGCGTATTTGTTGCTCATATGATAATCCTCCAGACAGTTTAATTGATGATTGAAGGGGTGCCCCTTTCAATGACCATCATACCCGGCTTTTCTCAAAAAGTCAATCGATATCTGCACGAAAAGAGGAGCGCACCGGCGGTGCGCTCTCAAAGTATATCAGTTGTCCTTTTTCTTCTTCCGGTTCAGATAGGCCACGGTACCGCCGATGGCGGCGGCAGCGGCTGCGATGCCGCCCAGCAGCAGGGGAATCCGGTTGTTTTTGTCGTCGGTGCCCACGGTCAGAGGCTCCAGGGTCAGCACCATGGCGCTGATGGGGGCCACTTCCACAGAACCCTCGGCAATGGCCAGGGGAGCGGTACCGGCGAAATCGGCGTTGACCACCACGTTCCACTTGCCCTGGGGCAGGGAAACAGCGGCGGCAGTCCGGTTGGGATTGAACAGCACAATCAGACCCTGGGCAGAATCATCCACACTGCCCCTCAGGTGGAAGCCGGTCACATTGGCAGGCAGGCCGGCCAGGGGGAATACCTGCTGGCGAACCTGGTCAGCGGTGGGCAGACGGAGGGTGGGATGGGCTTTGCGCAGGGCGATCAGCCCCCGGTAGTAGTCCGCGACCTTTGCGTATTCGGGTCTGGACAGGTCGTTCCACTTGATCTGGTTCAGACTGTCGGGGCTGCGGTAGCTGTTATGCTCAAAGCTGCCGTCCCCCCGGGGCTTGGAGCGGAGCAGCTCCTCGCCAGCCTGGAAGAAGGGAATGCCCTGGCTGGTCATCACCATGGCGGCGGAGAGACAGTTCATCCGGATCCGGTCGGCCACCGTGTCCTCCGGGGTGGAAACCGTCAGCCGGTCGAACAGGGACATATTGTCATGGCAGGAGGCGTAGTTCACGGTCTGGCTGGGCTCGGGGCACCAGTCGGGGCAGCCCATGAAGCACTTTGCCACCAGATTGGGATCGGCAGGCTCGCCGGCGATGTAGCCCCGGGCATGATCGTCGAACACATAGCCCCGGAGCAGATCCCGGAGGGTGTCGCTGAAATAGGCGAAGCCGGGGGTCAGGTGGGAATTGGTCTGGGTAGCCATCAGCACATCGGGCTTGGTCAGATCCGTGGGCATGGTCCAGCCCTCGCCGTAGAAGATCACGTCGGGATGGCTCTGATGGACGGTGGCCACGATCTCGTTGATGGTCTGCACATCCAGCAGGCCAACCAGGTCAAAACGGAAGCCGTCAATGTGGTATTCGTCCGCCCAGTATTTCACGGAATCCACAATATACTTGCGGACCATGCTCCGCTCGGAGGCGGTATCGTTGCCGCAGCCGGAGCCGTTGGAATAGGCACCGCTCTTGGTGCGGCTGAAGTAGTCGGGAACGATGCGGTTAAAGCAGAAGTCCTTTGCCTCGTACACGTGGTTGTACACCACATCCATGACCACGCTGATGCCGTTTTCATGGAGGGTCTTGATCATCTGCTTCATTTCCTTCACACGGACCTCGCCGTGGTAAGGATCGGTGGCGTAGCTGCCCTCGGGAACATTGAAGTTCACCGGATCGTAGCCCCAGTTGAACTGGGGGACATCCAGCTTGGTTTCGTCCACGCTGCCGTAGTCATAGCTGGGCAGCAGGTGCAGATGGGTGATACCCAGCCCCTTGATGTGGTCCAGACCTGTGGGAATGCCGTCGGGGGTGGCGGTGCCGGTTTCGGTGAGGCCCAGGAATTTGCCCTTGTTGACGATGCCGGAGGCCGGATCTGTGGACAGATCCCGGATGTGCAGCTCATAGATCACCGCGTCGGTGGCAGGCAGACCTGCGTGGGGAGGAGCGTCATGATCCCAGTCCTGGGGATCGGTGGAGGACAGATCCAGAACCATGGCACGCTGGCCGTTGACGCCGGTGGTGACGGCATAGGGATCGCAGACCTCGTTCACCCGGTCCTCCAGCTCTACCAGATAGGTATAGTAAACGCCGTTGAGGTCGCCGTCAGCGTCTGTGGTCCAGGTGCCTGCCACGGCCCGCTTCATGGGAATGCGGCCCACAGCGTCCTGGGCATCCGGATCGCCGGAGCGGTACAGGCAGACCGTGACGCTCTTGGCGGTGGGAGCCCACAGCCGGAAGGCAGTGCTGTCCTTGCTCCAGCGCGCGCCAAGATCCGGGCCGAGATAGGTATATTTCCGTTCAAAATCTTCGGTGGAATACAGATCGGAGATAGCCATAAAGATTCGTTCCTTCAAAAAAGTGATATTTTGTAGAATACGGCAAATTGGAAACGTTGCCATACAGGAAAATTATATAGGATGTTGCTGTGGTTGTAAAGTGGAAACTGGAAACTTTTGTGTAAAAAGAGTGGAGGAAATCAGAGGGTTTTTTTGTCGGTATAGCCGATTTCTTCCAGTTCCAGCAGCTTCCGCTTCCGTTCCGGCCCGAAGGCGTAGCCTCCCAGCCGGTTTCCGGCGGCGAGGCACCGGTGGCAGGGGATGAGGATGGGGATGGGATTCGCGCCCACCGCCTGACCGATGGCCTGGGCCGACATCCGGGGCTTTCCCAGCCGCCGGGCCGCTTCCCGGGCAAGCTCGCCGTAGGTGACGGACTGCCCCCGGGGCGTTTGGAGAAGCAGTTCCCACACAAGCCGCTGGAAGGGCGTGCCCTCCGGGGCCAGGGGAATGTCCCGGAAATCCGGGTCCAGTCCGGCAAAATACCCGTCCAGCCACCGGGCGGCCCGGGTGAGAACCGGATGTGCCTCCGGCCCGGGCAGCAGGGTAAAAGGGATTCCGGGAGGAACATCAAACCACAGCGCCCGGAGTCCGGCGCTGTCCGCCGCAAGCCCCAGAATCCCCAGGGGAGAATCATAAAAGCAAACCCAATACATGGCGAAACCTCAAAAAACCGGGGCAGGATGGACCTGCCCCGGAAGCGGAATGAAGGAAGCTCTGATTTATTCAGAGGGTCCTTAAAGAATGTCCATCATCTTGGTCTTCCATTTGCCTGCGGCAAAGGCGACAGAGCTCATCACCGCGCCCAGTACCCAGCTGATCAGCAGGGAAGAGGACAGGGCGAAGGGATGGCCATGGGGCCATTCCGGGGAAGCGGTGAAGTGAGCGATGATGTAGGCCACGGGGACCCGGAGGGCGATGGTGGAGATGATGGAGATCCACATGGGCGTCAGGGTGTCGCCTGCGCCGCGCATGACACCGCCCAGCACCTGGGTCACGGCAACGCCCAGATAACCCACAGCCATGATGGTCATCATCCGGCTGGCCAGATCAATGAGGGCCTGGGTATCGGTGAAGATGCCGAAGAGGAACTTGTTGGCGAACAGCAGAATGCAGGTAATGGCAGCGGAGCAGCCCACGGCGATGACGGAGCCCTGCTTCACACCGGCAGTGACCCGGTCATACTTTCTTGCGCCCACGTTCTGGCCGGTATAGACGGACATGGCTTGACCGAAGGAGAAGTTGGGCATCATGGCGAAGCCGTCCACACGCATGATGATGACGTTGGCGGCGATGACCATCTCGCCCATGGAGTTGGTCAGGGTCTGAACCACCATGCCGGCGCAGGCCATGATGGCCTGGGTGATGCCGGAGGGCACGCCGATGCGGATGATGCGCATGGCCATATTGCCGTCCAGCTTCACGGTAGAGCGGTTCAGATCGAAATGCTCGCTCATCTTCATGATCTTGCGGAAGCAGAAGATGGCGGAGATGGCCTGGGCGATGGCGGTGGCCAGGGAAACGCCGGGAACGCCCATCTGGAAGAACGCCACGAACACCAGATCCAGAATCACGTTCAGGATGGCGGCCAGCAGCAAAAAGCCCAGCGCAGATACGGAGTCGCCCAGACCCCGGAGAACGCCGGAGAGCATATTATAGAAGAAGAAGCCAACGATGCCGATGAAATAGATGTTCAGATAGTCCGCGCACCAGTCCATGATGGAGTCCGGGGTATCCAGCATTCGGAGCATGGGCCGGGTAATCAGGGGACCCACCACCATAATGACCACGGTGGCGATGGCAGCCAGGGTGATGCAGTTGCCGATGGCCTTGGAAAGACCCTCCCGGTCCCGGGCACCGAAGGACTGGGAAATGACGATGCCTGCGCCGGTGGCGATGCCCACGAACAGGGCAAGCAGCAGGTTCAGAATGGGCATGGCGCTGCCCACCGCCGCAAGGGCGTTGTCACCCACATAGATACCGACGATGACCGAGTCCGCGGTGTTGTACAGCTGCTGGGCAATGTTGCCGAGCAGCATGGGCACGGAGAATTCCAGGATTCTCTGCCAGGGCGCACCCTGGGTCATGTCCCTTGCTGCGAATAATGATTTCAGACTCACGTTGTTCACTCCTTTTGTTCAAGCTGTTTTTATTTTACTTCACGTTTTGACAAAATGCAACTGGGATTATTGCTGTGGAGCAGGGGGATATCTTGTGAAATCTTACAGTTGCCCCAGGATTTGAAATGCGTTATACTATATAATGTATACAGTTGCGGAATGATGCTGAAGGGTTCTGAGGGGGACCGGTTATTCCGTGGCGACAAAAAAGAGGAGGAACTACATATGGAGAAAAACGTTCTGAATACCGATCTGACCGGTAAGGTGGCAGTGGTCACCGGTGCCGGCGGTGTGCTGTGCAGCCACATGGCAAAGGTTCTGGCCAGAGCCGGTGCCAAGGTGGCCCTGGTAAACCGTTCCGATGCCGCCATCATCCAGTACGCCGCCGAGATCGAGGATGAGGGCGGTGTGGCCAGAGCCTACAAGGGCAATGTGCTGGACCGGGATTCCATGGAGGAAGTGGCAAAGCAGGTCATGAAGGACCTGGGCCCCTGCGACATTCTGATCAACGGCGCCGGCGGCAACAGCCCCCGTGCCCAGACGGACAAGGAATACTACGAAAAGGGCGACCTGCGGGACCCTGCCACCCGTTCCTTCTTCGATCTGGATGACGCTTCCGTCAACGGCGTGTTCAATCTTAACTACAACGGTACCCTGATTCCCACCCAGATCTTCGCCCAGCAGATGGTGGAGCGCGGCGGCGGCAACATCATCAACATCTCTTCCATGAACGCCATCCGTCCCCTGACCAAGATTCCTGCCTACTCCGGCGCAAAGTCCGCGGTATCCAACTTCACCCAGTGGCTGGCAGTCCATTTCTCCCGGGTGGGCATCCGGGTCAACGCCATCGCACCCGGCTTCTTCGCCACTAAGCAGAACAAGCAGCTGCTGTTCAATGAGGACGGTACTCCCACCGCCCGTACCGGCAAGATCCTGGCAGCCACCCCCATGCAGCGCTTCGGCGAAACCGAGGAGCTGGAGGGCGCCCTGCTGTTCCTGGTCAATGACAAGGCAGCCGGCTTCGTCACCGGCGTGGTTCTGCCTGTGGACGGCGGCTTCTCCGCCTATTCCGGTGTGTAACCCCCTTCTATATTGAATGATTCCTGAAAGGAGCTTTCCATGAAAGCAAAAACCACCTTCTCCCATGAGCGCCTGCGCTATCTCCGGCTTCTGGCCCAGCAGTATCCAACTGTCCAGGCCGCAGGCACGGAGATCATCAAGCTTCAGGCTGTGCTGAACCTGCCCAAGGGTACGGAGCACTTTATGTCCGATATTCACGGCGAGTACGACGCCTTTCTACACATTCTCAATTCCTGCTCCGGTGAGGTCAAGGAAAAGCTGAAGGAGGTCTTCGGCACCACCATGTCCTCCCGGGAGCGCAACGATCTTGCCACCCTGATCTACTATCCCAAATCCAAAATGGCCCTGGTGGCGGACGGGGAGGAGGATATGGAGGAATGGTATCGGATCACCCTCCACCGGCTGGTGCAGGTCTGCCGGTATGTTTCCATCAAGCATACCCGGAATAAGGTCCGTTCCTTCATGCCCGAGGGCTATGCCGAGATCATCGACGAGCTGGTTCACCTCCGGGACGAGGACGGCTCCAAGCGGTATCATTTTGAAAACATCATTGATTCCATCATCGCCATCGGTCAGGCGGCGGATGTGATCCAGGCCATCTGCTCCGTGATCAAGGCTCTGACGGTGGACCATCTGCATATTGTGGGCGACATCTTTGACCGGGGCCCCCGTGCGGACATCGTCATGGACTCTCTGATGAACTGCAACAGCGTGGACATCCAGTGGGGCAACCATGACATTCTGTGGATGGGCGCCGCCTCCGGCTCCCGGACCCTGGTGGCGACTGTGCTGAGTAACTCCATCCGCTACAACAATCTGGACGTGATCGAAACGGGCTACGGCATCTCCCTGCGGCCCCTGTCCATCTTCGCCAACGAGGTCTACCGGGACTGCGACACCTCCTGCTTCAATGTCAAGCTCACCGACACCGATGCCGACCAGTATACGGAAAAGGACAAGCTGCTCTCCGCCCGGATGTACAAGGCCATCACCGTCATCCTCTTCAAGCTGGAGGGCGCCAAGGTTCTGCGCCGCCCCGAGTACGGCATGGAGGACCGGGCCCTGCTCCACCGGATCAATTATGCCGACAGGACCATTACCATCGGCGGCACCGTGTATCCCCTGAAGGATGTGGACTTCCCCACAGTGGACCCGGAGAACCCCTACGAGCTGACCCCCGAGGAGCATCATGTGATCAACCAGCTCACTGAGTCCTTCCTCCATTCCGAAAAGCTCCAGCGGCATACCCGGTTCCTGTACTCCAAAGGCGCGCTGTACAAGGTGCATAACGGCAATCTGCTGTTCCACGGCTGCATTCCCATGAACACCGACGGAAGCCTGATGTGCTTCACCATCGGCGGCGCGGAGCGCTCCGGCAAAGCCTTCATGGACTACGCCGACAAGACCGCCCGGAAGGCCTATTACGCCAAACGGGGCACCCCCGAACGGGAGTTCGGCATGGACTTCCTCTGGTGGCTCTGGGCAGGCCGGAACTCTCCCATCTTCGGACGGGACCGGATGACCACCTTTGAGCGCCGGTTCATTGCCGACGAGAGCACCTGGTCCGAGCCTAAGAACGCCTACTATTCCTATTACCACGATCCTGCGGTCTGCGATATGCTGCTGAAGGAATTCGGTCTGGAGGGCAAGCACTGCCACATCATCAACGGCCATGTGCCGGTGAAGGCCAAGAAGGGCGAAAGCCCCATCAAGGGCGGCGGCAAGCTCATCGTCATTGACGGCGGCTTCAGCAAGGCCTACCAGTCCACCTCCGGCATCGCCGGCTATACCCTGATCTTCTCCTCCCGGCATTTCCGCATTGTGTCCCATCAGCCCTTCGCAGGCAAGTACGAAGCCCTGCACCGCAACCATGACATCGACAACGATGCCAACATCTTCGAGCGAATGAACACCCGTATGAAGGTGGCCGAAACCGATGAAGGCAGAATCCTCCAGGAAAAGGTCAATGACCTTCTGGACCTGCTGGAGGCCTTCCGTTCCGGCGCGGTGGCGGAGGATCATAAGGAATAACCCACAGGGCCCCAAGCCGGGGCCCTGCAGCTTGTCGAAAAATACCCATGCTAGACCAGCACCACGATCAATGAAATAGGAGCGGTTGCTCTTTGCGTAGTGTAGTGTTATAGTAGAAGTACGGCAAAAGTCGATTAACTTTTGGGGAACTGAACCCCGTTCGAAAA
>JAFVMW010000055.1 GCA_017506735.1 Oscillospiraceae bacterium
AAGACCTTTCAACTTCCAAAATCCGGCTTTCTTCAGATTCCGCCTCACGACGGACACCCTTGCCTTTGGCTAACCCTTCCCGCTACCGGGCGGATTCGGGACTTTCACCCTATAGAACGTGCGCTCACCGGGCGCACATAAGGTGAAACCGCCTGAGGCAGCAGCCTCAGGCGGTTATTTCGATTAAGCTGGCGCGTAAGTCCAGGTTCCGTCGGGGAGCCTGACCACGCAATACCATTGATTGATCATCAGCCAGCCTTCATATTCGCCGGTTCCTTCATCCACATTGCCGTAACCGTCGGTAGAAAACTCCGACTGACGGATGGCGTAGTAGACCCAGCCCTCGGCCCAGTCCTGTTCCTGCCGTTCCACAGCCGCATCCAGAATCACGGATTCCAGGGCAAAATAGGGACTATCCTCCATCGCATCCAGATGTCTTTCGGCGATCAGCTGACCCATTCGCTCCATGGCTTCCTCCGGCGTGTCGGCTTCCACCATGTAGTTGCCGGGGTGGGTGGCATTGCTGTAGTAGAATTGCTGCACTTCCACGAAGAAGCTGGTGGCGTGGTCATAGGAGGCCTTCGCCTTCCAAAGCTGCTCCTCCTGACCGAGGTTCAGTACCGCGTAGCCAGCACCAACATCATAGAATCGAATCCAGTGTCCCCTTCCGTCTGACAGCTCTACATAGCGGTCGGGCAGCTCCTCCGCCTGACTCTGCAACGTCCAGTCATAGCTGTTGATGGCTCCGCCCAGCATATTTTGGCGGTTTGTTGTGTGGATGGTGTAAACCCTTTCGTCATCAGAATGCCGGATGGTTCCGCCGTAGGCGATCAGGCTGCCCATGAAGTTGTCCACATTGATTTCCACGGTGGGGATGCCAGGATCCGTTTCCTGCTTCCAGCCACGGATGAACTCGTGGTCAACCATATAATCCTGTTCCAAAACGGAGCGCAATTCCGCATCGGAGCGTTCCATATACTCCCAGCCGAAGGCCTGCATCAGCGCGAAGTGGTCATAGTAGTAAATCTGTTTCTCTGTCAGGAAGGCCTTCCGTTCCTCGTCCAGTTCCTCGTATCCGGAGTTGGAGTCATAATCTCTCCATGTTATGCCGCCGCTGATCTCATTGTACTCCGTGTAGGTAAGAGCATAACGCTGGGGCAGTCCCATCGCCCTCAGGTCCGCCTGAATGGACTGGTTAATATTCCGCTCTGTCTGGGTCTGAAGCACACGGCCCGGATCCAGACGGGGCAGAGTGATGCCCATGGAGCTGGGATCCGTAACTTCCAGGAGAAGCTTTCGGGTAAATTCAGTCTGAATGGGTGCTTCCAGAGCTTGAATCACTTCTGTTGCGAAGAAATAACAGCCATGGAAGAGGGAAAGATCATCCTGTTCTCGGCTGGTGAGGAAGTCCAGGAAATCCTTCTGAATGTAGACGTTTTCTCCATCCACCTTCAGGGGGCGGCCCAGAGAACGCATCACATAGCCGTTGCGGTAAATATAGCCGGAATCCTTCACCAGCGTCAGGGTCAGACCGTCCTCCTGGAGGTAGACGATGTCGCCGTCCACCGTCATGGTGATGGAGGTGCCGTTCAGAAGCTCTGCCAGATCCACATATCCCAGAGGCACGACCTGGGCAGGGGCTTGCGTGGTTTCAGGAGGCGCGCTGGGGGCGGTGGTTTCCATGGGGGCTGTGGTTTCGGGGATGGTTTCCTCCGGCTCCGTAGGGTCTACAGCACCGGTGAAGGTGCAGCCCACCAGAACTGCAACCACAGTGACGCAGACCACCAGGGCGGCGGCAATGGTTCTGGGCCGCTTGGCAATCAGGGTGATCCGCTGCCGGATGGCGGACTTGCTGCCCAGCATGGTGGTAGCTGCGATCATCAGGTCGGTGGGATTGGTGCTGCGAGTGGTCATCCGGATCAGAGTCTGACCGTAGGGAATCCGCTCCCCTTCTCCCAGTCGGGAAATGGTTCCTTCGTCGCAGGCCAGCTCGCAATCATCCTTGGACACCCGGGCGGCAATCCAGACCAGGGGATTGAACCAATGGATGCTCAGCACCAGGCAGCGGAGGAAGGAGAATACATGGTCAAAATGATCCATATGGGTCAGCTCATGACAGATCACATGGTCCCAGCAGGCCGGGTTATCGGCAACCTCCGGGGTCAGATAGATCACCGGACGGAACACGCCCACAAGACAGGGGGTCTTCACCGCGGTGCTGATATACACAGGAACCGGCGTACTGGGGACATCCAGCCCGATTCTGTTCTTAGACAGCATCCGGGAGAACTGGATGTTGGCTCCCAGAATAAAGGACAGCATGGCCACACCGCCAAAAATCCACACATTGGTCAGCAGCCGAAGCCATTCTATAGGCTCATTGACGGTTGGATCGGACTGGGGTGTGATCACAGGAGACTGATCGGGAGTCTGGACAGGGGTGTCAGAGACATTCTCATTCTGGACAGGATTCTGTGGAATGATCACCACAGGAGCCTGCTGCGCAGGGGGTGACACGGGACTCTGGGGTGTCACCTCCATCTGAACCGGTGGGAGCTGGATAGGTGCGACAGCATTCTGGATGCTAATGCTGCTCTGAAACAGATTCACCGGGGTCAGCAGCCGCAGCAGCACCACAAGCCACAATGCATACTGAAGCCGGAGGCTGATACGGCCCTGCAATGCCTTGCGCAGAGCAAGCACACCCAGAATCAAAGCGCTGGAGGAAACGATCCATTCGGTCATATCAATTCTCTCCCTTCTGCTCCGCTTCCCGGAGGATTTGGTACAGTTCATTGATTTCGTCCCTGGACAGCTCCTGATGCCGGGTCAGGGCGCTGACCAGCATACTGACGGAACCCTTATAGGCCCGGTGCAGGAAGGAATCCGTTTCCTGCCGAAGGGCTTCCTCCCTGGGTATCAGGGGGGAATAGGTGCGCAGGCCGTTTTCCTCATCGCAGGAGATCTGGCCCTTCTCGGTCATTCGGCGGAGCATGGTCAGGGTGGTGCTGCGGTTCCAGTTCTGGCTGCGCTGCATGGCCTCCACCACTTCCCTGCCGGTCTTGGGAGACTGCTCCCACAGGCATTCCATCAGATTCCACTCCGCTTCCGTCAGTCCGGGGGTTTGTCTTCTCATATCCATCACATCCTTGTGTTTATTTTGTAATCACAGCATAACACAGGGTGTTTATTTTGTCAACAGCATCTCTGTTTATTTAATAAACTTAAGATCTTAAGAAAATCCCACCGCCCTTTCGAGCGGTGGGATTGGTTATGGGAGTTTAAGCCTTGATTGCGTCAGCGGCGGCGATCTCTTCCTCGGTGACTCTGGGCTCGGGGGTTTCGCCGGGCTCGAAGTCACGGTAGGCCATCAGGCCGGAGCCTGCGGGGATCAGCTTACCGATGATGACATTCTCCTTCAGACCAACCAGATGGTCAACCTTACCGCGGATTGCGGCATCGGTCAGAACCTTGGTGGTTTCCTGGAAGGAAGCGGCAGACAGGAAGGAATCGGTTGCCAGAGATGCCTTGGTGATACCCAGCAGCTGGGGCTGGCAGGTGGGCAGACGCAGCTCGGTCTCGCCGGCATCGATCCGGGCCTGAACCTCTGCTTCGGCATCCTCGAACACGAAGGTGTCCACAACGGTGCCGGTGAGCAGGGTGGAATCGCCGGGATCCTCCACTTTGACCTTGCGCATCATCTGACGGATGATAACCTCGATGTGCTTATCGTTGATTTCAACGCCCTGCTGGCGGTACACGGTCTGGACGGACTGAACCAGATAATCCTGGACAGCCTCAGTACCGGAGATCCGCAGAACATCCTGGGGATACAGTGCGCCGTCGCAGATGGGGGCGCCCTTTTCCACGTTTCTGCCGTCCTGGACCTTCAGTCCCACGGAGAAGGGAACAAAGTACTCCTTGACCTCGCCATCCTCAGCGGTGATGGTGATCTTACGCTGGCCGGAGGTCTGGGTGGGGTCAAACTTGACCTTACCGCTGAACTCAGCAAGCTGGGCCATCTTCTTGGGACGGCGTGCCTCGAACAGTTCTTCGACTCGGGGCAGACCCTGGGTGATATCGTCACCTGCAACGCCGCCGGAGTGGAAGGTACGCATGGTCAGCTGAGTACCGGGCTCACCGATGGACTGTGCGGCGATGATACCGACAGCTTCGCCCAGGTTGACCTCCTTGGAGGTGGCCAGGTTCATACCGTAGCAGGTAGCGCAGACACCGCTTCTTGCGCGGCAGCCCAGGATGGTACGGATATAGACCTTGTCAATGCCGTGCTTCTCGAACTTGGCGGCATCCTCGGGCATCATCAGAACGTCCTTGGAGTGCAGCAGCTCGCCGGTCTTGGGAGAATAGATGTCATTGACGGGATAACGGCCCCGGATACGGTTGCCGAAGGAGTCGATGACATCACCGTTTTGCACAACAGCGCCCACCCAGATACCCTTGGTGGTCTTGCAGTCATGCTCACGGATGATGACTTCCTGGGAAACATCGACCATTCGACGGGTCAGATAACCGGAGTCTGCGGTACGCAGAGCGGTATCAGCCATACCCTTTCGGGCGCCTCGGGTGGAGATGAAGTACTCCAGAACGCTCAGACCTTCACGGAAGTTTGCCTTGATGGGGATTTCGATGGTACGGCCGGTGGTATCAGCCATCAGGCCACGCATACCTGCCAGCTGACGGATCTGAGCCATGGAGCCTCGGGCACCGGAGTCGGCCATCATGTAGATGGGGTTGAACTGGTCCAGGTTGCCCTTCAGAGCGCTGGTGACCTCATCGGTGGTCTTTTCCCACTGCTGGACGGTCAGACGATAACGCTCGTCGTTGGTGATCAGACCCTGGCGGTAGAGCTGGTCGATTTTGACGACCATCTGCTCTGCGTCATGGACCAGATCATATTTCTTCTGGGGAACCACCATGTCAGCGATGGACACGGAGATTGCGCCCTTGGTGGAGAACTTATAGCCCAGCGCCTTCAGGCGGTCCAGCATCTCGGTGGAGACGGTGAAGCCGTGCTTGCGGATGGCATTGTCAATGATCTTGCCCAGCTGCTTCTTGCCGACCAGGAAGTCAACCTCCAGGTCGAAAGCGTGGGCAGGATCGGTGCGGTCCACAAAGCCCAGATCCTGGGGGATGGGCTCGTTGTAGTACAGACGGCCCACGGTGGCATTGATGATGCGGTATTCCATCTTGCCGTCGATTTCCTTGCCCACACGGACACGGATGGGGGCGTGGAGGCTCACATCACCGGAAGCGTAGGCAGCAATGGCCTCGTCCACGCTGGAGAAGGCCAGCTTGGGAATGAAGGTTGCCTCTGCCAGGCCGGCGGCCTTGGCGCGCTTGTTGGCAGCCAGAAAGTCGTCAGCATCCACCAGCTCGCCCACGGGCAGGCCGGTATCACCGGCATCCGCCACATAGACCTCCTCTGCGCCCTTCTCCACCTTGCCCAGGCGGGTGTAGGTCAGATAGTAGGCACCGAGGATCATATCCTGGGTGGGAACGGTAACGGGCTTGCCGTCCTGGGGACGGAGAAGGTTGTTGGCAGACAGCATCAGCATTCTGGCTTCAGCCTGGGCCTCAGCGGACAGAGGAACGTGAATTGCCATCTGGTCGCCGTCGAAGTCGGCGTTGAATGCGGTACAGCACAGGGGGTGCAGCTTCAGTGCGCGGCCCTCAACCAGGACAGGCTCGAAGGCCTGAATGCCCAGACGGTGCAGGGTGGGTGCACGGTTCAGCATGACAGGACGGTCCTTGATGATCTCGTCCAGAGCATCCCAGACCACTGCCTCGCCCTTGTCGATCTTCTTCTTTGCGGCCTTGACGTTGCTTGCGTTGCCGTCGGCAACCAGCTTCTTCATAACGAAGGGACGGAACAGCTCGATGGCCATTTCCTTGGGCACGCCGCACTGATACAGCTTCAGCTCTGGGCCGACAACGATAACGGAACGGCCGGAGTAGTCAACACGCTTACCCAGCAGGTTCTGACGGAAACGGCCCTGCTTGCCCTTCAGCATATCGGACAGGGACTTCAGCGCACGGTTGTTGGCGCCGGTGACAGCACGACCGCGGCGGCCGTTGTCGATCAGAGCGTCCACAGCCTCCTGGAGCATGCGCTTCTCGTTGCGGATGATGATCTCGGGAGCGCCCAGCTGCTTCAGCCGCTTCAGACGGTTGTTACGGTTGATGACGCGGCGGTACAGGTCGTTCAGATCGGAGGTGGCGAAACGGCCGCCGTCCAGCTGAACCATGGGACGGATATCCGGGGGAATGACGGGCAGAACGTCCATGATCATCCAGCTGGGCTGGTTGCCGGACTGCCGGAAGGCCTCAACGACCTCCAGACGCTTGACAATGCGCAGCTTCTGCTGGGCGGTTGCGGACTGCAGCTTGGTGCGCAGCTGCTCAGCCAGTGCATCCAGGCCGTTCAGCTCGTCCATCTTTGCCTGCAGATCTGCCAGCTCCTCGGGAATGGACTCGGGGATCTCACGGCCGTTCTCCTCCAGATCGAACTTACGCTGCATCAGCTCGTCGTAGCGGTTCATCAGGGAGATCTTACGGCTGCGGTCCTCGCCCTCCAGACCAACGGTGGCCAGAAGCAGCTTGACTGCTTCCGCGCCCATGCCAGCCTGGAAATCATCCTCATACTTTTCCCGGTACTCCCGGTATTCCTTTTCGGTCAGGGACTGGCCCAGGGTCAGAGGAGTGGTACCGGGATCGGTGACCACATAGGATGCAAAGTACAGGATCTTCTCCAGGTTCTTGGGGGACATCTCCAGAACCAGACCGATTCTGGAGGGAATGCCCTTGAAGTACCAGATGTGGCTGCAGGGAGCGGCCAGCTCGATGTGACCCATACGCTCACGGCGAACCTTGGCCTTGGTGACCTCAACGCCGCAGCGGTCACAGACCTTGCCCTTGTACTTGATCTTCTTATACTTGCCGCAGTGACATTCCCAGTCCTTGTTGGGTCCGAAGATCCGCTCGCAGTACAGGCCGTCACGTTCGGGCTTGAGGGTTCTGTAGTTAATGGTCTCAGGCTTCTTAACCTCGCCGAAGGACCACTTCCGGATCATATCCGGGGAAGCGATGCCAATTTTAATCGCATCAAAGGTGGCATTTGCCATTCTCGCGCCTCCTTATTCTTCGTCGTAGCCAGCATCGTCTTCATCGGAAGCTTCGCTGGTAACATCATCGTTTTCCTCGCCGTTGTCGCCGGTTCTGAAACCGCTGGACTCGTACTCCTGCTCGGAGGCAATGTTCACGGCGCGGTCATCGGTGTAGATCACATCCAGATCGTCATCTTCGTCCTTCAGTTCGATCTCGTTGCCCTCTTCGTCCAGCACGCGGATGTCCAGACACAGGGACTGGAGCTCCTTGACCAGAACCTTGAAGGATTCGGGAACACCGGGGGTGGGAATGTTGTGGCCCTTGACAATGGCCTCGTAGGTCTTGACACGGCCGGTGACATCGTCGGACTTGACGGTCAGGATCTCCTGCAGGGTGTAGGCGGCGCCGTATGCTTCCAGCGCCCAGACCTCCATCTCACCGAAACGCTGGCCGCCGAACTGGGCCTTGCCGCCCAGAGGCTGCTGGGTGACCAGGGAGTAGGGACCGGTGGAACGGGCATGGATCTTATCATCGACCAGATGATGGAGCTTCAGGTAGTAGGGGTAGCCGACGGTAACCAGGTTATCGAAGGGCTCGCCGGTACGGCCATCGTACAGGATGGTCTTGCCGTCCTCACGGAGGCCTGCCAGCTTCAGGGTGTCACGGATGTCTCGCTCGTTGGCGCCGTCAAAGACGGGAGTAGCGACCTTCCAGCCCAGGGTCTTGGCTGCGTAGCCCAGATGGACCTCCAGCACCTGACCGATGTTCATACGGGAAGGAACGCCCAGGGGGTTCAGAACCACATCCAGGGGGGTGCCGTCGGGCAGGTAGGGCATGTCCTCCTCGGGCAGAACACGGGAAACGACGCCCTTGTTGCCGTGGCGGCCTGCCATCTTATCGCCCACGCCGATCTTACGCTTCTGGGCCAGATACACACGGACGGACTTGTTCACGCCGGGAGCCAGCTCGTCGCCGTTCTCCTTGGTGAAGATCTTAACGTCCACAACAATACCGCGGGTACCGTGGGGCACCTTCAGGGAGGTGTCGCGGACCTCTCTTGCCTTTTCGCCGAAGATGGCCCGCAGCAGGCGCTCCTCGGGGGTCAGCTCCGTCTCACCCTTGGGAGTGACCTTACCGACCAGATAGTCACCGGCGTTGACCTCAGCGCCGATGCGGATGATGCCATCCTCGTCCAGATCCTTCAGAGTTTCCTCGCCCACGTTGGGGATATCACGGGTGATTTCCTCAGCGCCCAGCTTGGTATCACGGGCCTCAGTCTCATACTCTTCGATGTGGATGGAGGTGAAAACGTCCTCACGGACCAGACGCTCGTTCAGCAGAATAGCGTCCTCGTAGTTGTAGCCTTCCCAGGTGACGAAGCCGATGAGCACGTTCTTGCCCAGTGCGATCTCACCCTGAGAGGTGGAAGGACCGTCGGCAATGATCTGCTCGGTGGTAACACGCTCGCCAACGGACACGATGGGCCGCTGGTTGATGCATGTGCCGGCGTTGGAGCGGGAGAACTTGGTCAGCTTGTGCTCCAGGGAGTAGCCTTCGTCATAGCGGACGGTAATGGAGGTTGCGGAAACAGCGGTAACGACACCGTCGCCCTTGGCCTTGACGCAGACCTCGGAGTCCACGGCGGAGCGATGCTCCATACCGGTGGCAACGATAGGAGCCTCGGTGGTCAGCAGGGGCACAGCCTGACGCTGCATGTTTGCGCCCATCAGGGCACGGTTGGCGTCGTCGTTCTGCAGGAAGGGAATGAAAGCGGTAGCCACGGAAACCATCATTCTGGGAGAAACGTCCAGATAATCGATCATGCCACGGTCCACCTCAATGATCTCATTGCGGTGACGGCAGGTGATACGCTCGTTGGCCAGGCAGCCGTTCTCGTCAACAGGCTCATTGGCCTGTGCCACATAGAAGTCATCTTCCACATCGGCGGTCATGTACTCCACAGTCTGGGTGACGAAGCCGGTGGACTTGTCCACCTTGCGGTAGGGAGCTTCGACGAAGCCGAAGTCGTTGATCTTGGCAAAGGTAGCCAGGTAGTTGATCAGGCCGATGTTGGGACCTTCGGGAGTCTCGATGGGGCACATACGGCCGTAGTGGGTATAGTGAACGTCTCGGACGTCGAAGGAGGCACGCTCTCTGGACAGACCGCCGGGGCCCAGAGCAGACAGTCTGCGCTTGTGGGTCAGCTCGGACAGGGGGTTGTTGGCGTCCATGAACTGGGACAGGGGGCTGGAGCCGAAGAACTCCTTGATGACGGCAGTCACAGGACGGATGTTGATCAGGCTCTGGGGAGTGACCAGGTTCAGATCCTGAACGGTCATGCGCTCACGGATGACACGGTCCAGACGGCTGAAGCCGATGCGGAACTGGTTCTGCAGCAGCTCGCCCACGCAGCGCAGGCGGCGGTTGCCCAGGTGGTCGATGTCATCGGGCACGCCGATGCCCATGGCCACGCAGTTCAGATAGTTGATGGAAGCCAGGATGTCATCGGGGATGATGTGCATGGGGATCAGATCGCCCATACGCTCAGCGATGGCTTCCTTCCAGTCGGTGATGCCGGAATCCAGCATCTCGCACAGGACGGAGAAGCGAACCTTCTCACGGATGCCGTACTCCGCAGGATCGAAGTCCACGAACTTGGACATATCGACCATGCCATTGGAGAAGATCTTGACTCTCTGCTCACCCAGCTGCAGCACAGCGGAGTTGACACCGCGGTCGCTGATCTCATGGGCGCGGTTGCGGTCAATGACCTCGCCGGGCATTGCCATGATCTCACCGGTACGGGGATCAACGATGGGCTCAGCGATGACCTGGCCGGACAGACGGCTCCAAATGTCCATCTTCTTGTTGAACTTATAACGGCCAACACGGCTCACATCGTAGCGGCGGTCGTCGAACAGCAGGCTCTCCAGATGGGAGGTGGCAGCCTCAACCGACGGGGGTTCGCCCGGACGCAGCTTTTCGTAGATCTTGATCAGAGACTGAGCCTTGGTGGTGACAGCGCCGGTGCCGTCCTTGCCTTCCTTGGAGTCCTTCTCCAGGGTAGCCAGGATGCGGGGGTCATCGCCGAACAGGTCGATGATCTGCTCTCTGGTCTCCACGCCCATAGCGCGGATCAGCCAGGTGACGGGCAGCTTGCGGTTCTTGTCGATCCGGGCCCAGAACACGTTCTGGTTGTCGGTTTCGTACTCCAGCCATGCGCCGCGGTAGGGAATGACAGTGGCGGTATAGGTGTGCTGATCCGCCTTGTCCACATCATGGGTATAGTACATACCGGGGGAACGGACAATCTGAGAAACGATGACACGCTCCGCGCCATTGATGACGAAGGTGCCGCCGTTGGTCATGATGGGGAAATCACCCATAAAGATTTCCTGTTCCTTGATCTCGTTGGTTTCAGTGTTGCGAAGACGAACCTTCACCTTGATGGGCTTGGCATAGGTGGCATCCCGCTCCTTGCACTCCTCAATGGTGTACTTGGGCTTCTCATCCATGGTGTAGTCCAGGAAGGTCAGCTCCAGCTTACCGGAGAAGTCGGTGATGGGGCCCACGTCCTTGAAAACTTCCCGCAGGCCATCCTTCAGGAACCACTCATAGGAGTCCTTCTGGATCTTGAGCATATTGGGCATTTCCAGGATTTCTTCATACTTCGCGTAGCTCTTACGCACGGTCTTACCAAACAATTGGTCCTTGACCATTGCCATATGGATCATCACAGCCTTTCTTTCGGCATAAATGCCGGAATAATGTGTTGCAGATTTGATACGCTTGGACAAGTTGTCAGTTTTTTGCATTTTGCATCTTGACAACCGTTTTCCCCTGTGGTAATATGTCAGTGCAAAGATGGGGAACCATGTGGACATACTACCACAGTATGGATTACTATGGTATCACATCTTCTTTTATTTGTCAAGGGGTTCCAGAATCGAAATGGGCAAATTCGTCCTGTTCCGTTGTTCCCTCCTCAGAAAAAACAGAAAAGAAACCTGTTGACAAACCGAAGAAAACACTATATAATATTCAAGCATTTGCGAGAGTGTTGGAATGGTAGACAAGCACGTTTGAGGTGCGTGTGGTTACGCCGTGTGGGTTCGAGTCCCATCTCTCGCACCAACTCAAAACCGCTCAGAATTACAATTCTGGGCGGTTTTCTTTTGTTCCAAGGAGAAATCTGAACATTTTTGATATCGATTATGAGAACAGATTTTCGATAAAAACACCCTTATTCCAGTTTCAAAAACACAAAACTGGAACGGAAAACTGGAACGAAAAAACGCCCCCACTCCGGTGATGATCCAGAGTGGGGGCTATTCTTATTCTGTCAGATCTTTGTGCAGCCTCATCGCCACAGCTGCCAGTTCAC
This sequence comes from Oscillospiraceae bacterium, assembly GCA_017506735.1. Taxonomy (GTDB): domain Bacteria; phylum Bacillota; class Clostridia; order Oscillospirales; family Oscillospiraceae; genus Faecousia. The sequence goes on from JAFVMW010000055.1 coordinate 11,510, forward strand.
CTCTGGTGACAGGCTCGTCCGGGTCGAACTTGCCTTCTCCCCTGCCCACCATCAGGCCCAGACTGGCGCAGTAGGCCACTGCCTCTGCATACCATGCATCCTGCGGCACGTCGGCAAACGTCCGCTTCGGAGCGGCCATCTGCGCGGCGGCCTTTGCATAGTCAGGGCAGCAGTAACCCCGGATATATCTGCCATCCACGGGGATGTCACGGTGCCACACGCGGTTGTCCATGTTGCCCTCGATGACCCGGATCACGCCCTTGGTCACCCGGATGACAATGCCGATATGGTCAGGGTCACCGGTGCAATCGCCCTTGCCGCTATCCTGCCAGTCGTAGATCAGCAGGTCGCCGGGCTGAGGGTCCAGATCGTCGGCCTCATGCCAGGTGCCCAGAGCCTTATGCAGCTCAATCATCCGGGAGCAGCTGCACTCGGTGGGGATGATGTCCGTGAGCTTGCAGAGGATCGCCACGGCACTCACGAAGGTGGCGCACCAGGGATCTGCCTCCGTCATCCTGTAGCCACGGGCCAGAGGCTCGTGCCGGTTGTAAGTATCCAGGATAGCCTTGTGCTTGACGCTGCCCTCTGCGGTGTCGTAGAAGCTCCGGGTGGTATCAACCACCAGCGTGCGCAATACCTGCTCAGTCATGGCCTGTCCCCTCCTTATGCATCAGCTGGTCGATGGAGCGGGTGAGGATCTCCGGGATAGGCAGGCCCATGTGCCCGGCGTTTTCCAGAATGCTCACCGCTTCATTGGCACAGAAACCAACAATCAACGCCGTGCGGACGATCTGGGCACCCAGCAGCAAATCCACCAGATGCCCCACCACAACCAGCAGCAGGGTCATCACCTTCCTGGCCAGTCCCTTCCACCCGGCCATGGACTCAAGTCCGCCGTTGGGGCTCTTGGGGCTGGTGTGGAACACGGCTGCCACCACAAGTCCGGCGATATAGTCAATGATCATGAACACCACCAGAACCAGCAGGGGCACGTCGAAGCCTCCCACCAGATAGCTGATGATACCCGCCAGCGCTCCGGCTGCGGTAGAAATTACGTTTTTCATATGCGTATCCTCCTCAGTAGATTCGACCCTCGGACTCTCTCAGAGCCGCAGAGCGGTCGGGGTTGCCGGGATACCCAAAATCCAGCTCCTCACCCCAATACAGGCTCACACGCTGGCGCAGTGCCTCGTCTGCGGTATCCTGCCCCTTTTTCTGGCACTCGGCCTCAAACTCCTCAACCATGGCGGATGCCTCTGCATCCAGCTGGCGCAGATCCTCCTGCGTAAACTGGTGTTTCTCTGCCAACAGGCAGAAGTAGATCCACTCCAACCTCCGGCACTGCCGGTCAGTCAGCCCTTCCGCCAACTTATCCTTTGCGTACCGGATCACGCTGGCCTGTTGGAGGGGACTCAGACCACAACCGTGATATCCGGTGTTTTTTCTCTTTTTCTGCTGTTTAGCCATTGGCAGCCTCCTTCCGGGCAAACGGTGCGTCCTTTTGAACTGTTGCATTTTTTGCAACAGTTGGTTCTCGATCTCCTCCGTGTGTGCGGTGGATACCCTCGTACCATTTACAGGCCCAGAAGAACTCCTCCCGGCTCAGATCCGGGAAAAGCGTAGGGGTAAAGTACAGTTCCGAGTAAACGGATTCCCACGGCAGATAGCCGCTGAGCCGCTGATAACCGCCGGTACGGATGATCAGATCCGGGTCGGTGTGGTGGGCCGCGCCGTAGAGTCGGGCAGAGATGCTGTCCTCGGAGATCTCCACGCCATCCTCCACGCACCGCCGGGCGGCCTTGACAATCTCATCCCGGCCCCCATAGTAGGTCTGGAACATGATGGTCAGCTTGTCGCAGTCGGCGGTCTTTTGTTCAGCGTTTTCATACAGTGCCAGATCTTCCGGGGTCTGAAGGGCACGGTCGCCGCAGAGCACCAGCCGGATCCCTTTGGCCTTCGCACGTGCAAGGCCTTCACCGGTGCAGAGATCCCGGGCCATCTGCTGGATGTGCTCCAGCTCTGCCTTATCCCTGCGCAAGTTGTCCAGGCTCAATACATAGAAGCTCAAATACCGGATGCCCAGTTCCAGGCACCAGTCACAGACGTGCTGGAAGTTCTCCCGGCCTGCGGTGTGGCCCTCCTGCCGGGGCTTGCCCTGCCGGGTGGCCCAACGGCCATTGCCATCGGTGATGATGGCCACATGGTTCAGCTGATTCATTTTGCCACCGCCTTCTTTGCAAACGGCGCAGCCTTCACGCGCCGACCATCCATGGTACTCTCGGATCTGGGAGCCGTAGGAAGGCCGTACAGTTCCACCCAAGGCAGGATCCGAGCGTTCCATGTCCACTCCCCTGCCAGGCAGGCTGCCTGCAAACCTCCGTATTCCAGAGATCCCAGATTGATGGCGCGGACGCAGGCCTCGGACAGGCAGCCATTGACCATGATGGAGTTCATGCTGTTGAAATTCTCGCCCAGACCGCCCACACCGGTGGTGATGGGCACACAACCAAAATGGGCGGCTTTCATGGCCTGCAGACCGCAAACCTCGGAAACGCTGGGGGCCAGATAGTAGTCTGCCGCCCGGAGGATCATCAGCATCTCCACATAGTTCACCATACGGCGATAGTAGGTCAACACGCCGATATCGTTCAGCTCCTGCAGAGCATCCTCGTAGTGAGTCTCGCCCTGTCCGTAGATCACCAGCTCGCCGCCCGCATCCCGGATTGCACGGGCTGCATCGATGATGGCATCGATGCCCTTTTCCGGCACCAGACGGCCGGTGTACACCAGAAGCACGTCGCCCTTATCCTCAATGCCCCGGTACTGGTAATACCGCTCCCGAGCCTTGATCCGGTCACCGGTGAGCCAGGAATTGGGATTGTAGTACGCCGGGTCGATGCCCAGGATGATACCCTTCAGGGGCCACTCCAGAGCCTCCGGATGGAGCACACAGCACTCGCCCGCGTAAGCATTGGACAGGGTGACCACATGGTCGTATTCCGGCACGATGTCCAGGAATGGCTCCACGTCGCTCCACTGGTCGAAACTCAGAATCACGGGGCAGTCCACATGGAGCTTATGGATCAGATCGGCCCGTGCAAAATTATGTACCAGATCCGGCTGCCACTCGTTGATGAGCCGGGCCGCTCTGACGTAAAAGCCAGCCTCACCCAGACTGACGGTGTGGCCCATCCTGCCGCCGGGGACGTAGCCCATGGTCAGCACGGTGACGTCATAAAACTGCCGCAGGGCGCTGGCCATGGAGTCCACCACCTCGCCGATGCCGCATTTGTAGCGGCCGGCAGCAACAGATTCCTCGGAAACGATCACAATGTGTTTTCTCATACTCGCTCCTCCTCCGGCCGGATCATGACGTTGAGAGCCAAACCGGCACCGGCGATCCTCTGGAAACTGGTATACAGTGCCTCCAGCGCCACCGGATCAGCCAGCAGCGCCTTAGCGTGAACCACCAGCTCGGGCGGAAATGCCTGCGTCAGGTCATCGGGAAGGGTGCCTGCCAGCACGGCAGGGATATCCGTCAGATAGTCTACGTGGCCGTCCTCCACCTCTGCATTGAGACGCTTCTGCATCAGCTTAAAGGTCGCCCTGGCATTGAGCGCCGTAATCAGGTCTTTGCTTTTACTCATTCCAGGTGCCCCCCCATTTGGCATTGCCGTCGATGATGTGGATCACATACTCCTCGCCGAAGCTGTCGCCTACCAGGCGCAAGCGCTGCAGAGGGTCGGCGATCAGACTGTAATCGATCTGTATCCGATTGGCCAGGCCCACGGGCACCAGCAAACCGGCAGGCGCAGACTCCAGCTGGCTGTTGTCGGTGATGTAATAGATGCCACGGGGGAGCTGGAGCATGGCATCGTCGGTGATGTAATCATCATTGGTAGCAGTATAGTCCAGCTGGCCTGCCTCGGTGTAGAGGTGGACAGCCAGATACTGCCGCCGATCGGTGGGAAGATCACAGGGTACACAATGGTACTCCACACCGCCCTCGGTGTAGGTGGGGTATTTGCCGGGCTCGCATTCCCAGTGTTCCACGCCCAGCCAGGCAGCATCCAGCGCAGTGAGACGATCCAGGAGATCATTGGTAACCTCATACCGCCTGGGCACAATAACCGTCTCTCCCGTCTCCGGGTCTCTCGCAGCAGCACTGCCGTACCGCTGATAGTAGTTGCCGCCGCGGGTAACGATCTCTGTGCCAGCCTTGGTGATTCGTACCACAGCCCAACTATGGAGGCCCTCAGTGAGCCGGGGATCATCAACCGCGTACTCCATCAGCTCCTCTGCCGTCAGATCCAACCGCTCCTCGGGCTGGTATCCGGGGTATCTGGCGTAAACCACTCCCTTGACGGCATCGATGGTGTTGATATCCGTCCAGAGGGTCCGGACATTTTCGGCGTTGAAAACCAGCATCTGGTCGGCCATCAGAGCAGGGCCGGCATTGGCAGGCAGCACGCCGCCATTGCCACGGATGGTGCGCCGGATCTGGGCCATGGTTTCCCGGATTTTCTGCAATTTCTGTTCCGTTGTCATAGGTCAGCCCTCCTCAGGAATCAGTCCGTCCAGGATAGCCTCCAGTGCTGCTGCATCAATTTCAGCGCGCTCCTCAGCACTGGCGTAGTCCTGGTACTGCTCCCAGTTGCCATCATTGCGGAGCCGGAGGATTAGCTTGTAGTCGGCGATGTCGATGGTGGAGCCGGGAAGGGCCGTTGCACCGTGCTCGGCAACAAAATCATCAAAGCCGGTGAGGTCATCAGCGAGGACCTCATAAATGGATTTCCAGCCTCGGGAGTCCTCATGCTGAATCGTGTATGTGGTTGCCATTGTTATCTACTCCTTAGATCTTAGTGTCATCAAGTGCCCCGGTGATTGTCCCATCCGTGGTGTAGTCCTCCAACGCTCGGAACTGGGCGGCATAGGCACTCCACACCGTATCCGCTTGATAGGATGCTACCAATGCCGAAGGCACATAGATGTAGCCCCCACCGGATGCGATGGGCGTATCTGTACAAACATCACTCCCGGCGATCACCATGGTTTCCAGCCGCAGAATCAGCGCCGTCAGGGCTGAACAGCCACGGAACATCCCCACAGCCAGTGCGGCGCACTGGATTAGGTCGGCTTTGATAAGCGTTGTGCATCCTGCAAGCGCGCCCACAATGGATGCCGCAGCGCTGGAAAACTCCGTCAGCGTCCCGGCCTGCATGGATTCCCAGACCCCGTCTGGCACTGCAACCGTAACCGACGACAAAGCGACGTTTCCGCTGTCGGCGGAATACACTCCGTTTTCCGTTACGGTCTTAGCCTGCAGCTTCGGGATGACTGCGATATCTCGGTCGCAGTATCTTTCTTCTGTTTTCATCCGGATGCCCTCGGGGCGTGTCATGATAATGGTCAGCGGAGCAGAGTCCGCCGCAACTTTATCTGCATTGTGCTCGATCCATTCTAACAGGAAAGCCGGAATTTCCTGCTCCGCTGCACCGAAGTCAATAACGCAATTTTGGTCGGCTTGGGGGAGTTTGTAAGATGTTGGAGCATTATACCCGGTTGCGGCTGCTCCCCACGAAACCGAGCCGTTACCACCAACATTATCCCAAACGATACCACAATATTTGTAGGTAGGGTTTCTTTCGTGTGTCCCAATTGCTCTGATGCTATTTCCAACAAACGTTGTTCCGTTCTCGCGAACAATAAGGAAGTTGCACGGGATGCTAAAGCCGCAATAGATACCGTCTGCTATGTTAACGCTAAAACGATATTTGCCGGATATTGTAGCACCCGGGATTTCTTTCGCAACTCCGCCTTTATACGTTCCGCTCTCGATTTGTCCGAAAACTCTGCAATAATAATTGCTCATTTCCGCACCCGCTACCGGATACACATCGTGTTTCTGGGTCAGTATTCCGGAAACGTAATTGATACGATAAATCGGATTGTTTTTCGTGCCGTAGAGTCTCCCGTTATATTCTATCGGGCCGCAAATTGCATTGGTTGCGGAAAGATTATCAAATCCGCCGCCGTAATAGATTGGATCTGTATAATGATACCAATACACAAAATCCCTCCTTACAGATCTGTGTACTCACCCCAGTACAAATCGCACAGGTATCCGAGCTTGATCTGGTCGATCAGCTCAGATATCGTCCGAAACGGCTGAGGGTCGCCGGGTGCCACGTTTTTCTCGGTGATGGAGGTGAGGATGTCGTCCCTCCACGCCTCCAGATAGGCGATTTTCTGGCCAATACTGGCGGCAGCCAGAGTCTCCAGCCAGTCGGGGGCCGTCTCGGCGATCAATCCGTCCAGATTGGCGGAGATCCACGTCCGTTCCGGCGTGCCGATTCCTGCCACCGTTGCGCCCAATGTAGCGCCCATCTCCGGTCCTGCGGAGATGCGACCAGACAGATGCTGCCTCACAGAAATTTTCGCTGTCAGCTCAATCATTCGCCGTCACCCTTTTTCGTGATCGCGTCAATGATTTTCAGGTCAGCCAGTTTAATCACCGGGTAAAAGTCATTGCCAGTCTGCATATTGACGGTATATTTGTAGTCCCCGGGCGTCAAGTCTACCGTATCCTCCGGGCGGATATCAAACACATATCCACCCTCGTCAGAAGCAGTTGACTTCTTGACCAGTACAGTTTCCGTTCCCAGCACATGGCGGATGCCAAACAGGAGCACCGCCCCCTCCGCCAAGACATAGTCTGCGCCGTCCTCGCCGCTCAGTGCAATGTGCAAGGGGCAGGTGGTGCCCCGTACGATCTCAAGTTCCTGCATTAGGTAGTCCCCTCCTCCGTTTCAGTACCAGTTGTCGGCGCAGTGATCTCCACGCCGTTGAGCAGCAGCTTGCCCTGGATGTCCACGGTGCCGCGCAGGGCGATCTGGCCGTTTGCCGCAACCAGATACAGCATGGTATTCCCTGCCTGCACGCGGACACCGGCATCTGTAGCAAGCACATAGCAGGAATCATCGGCGTTGCTCACACCGATGCCATCGGTGCGGCCGGTATTGGTGGAGCCGGGCAGATAGCCCATATATCCACCCTTCACGCCGCCCTCGCCGTCGTAGACCTCCAGCTTGCCGGACAGGCCGATCTGCACAGCCTTGATCAGGCCGGATCGCAGGATCGCTGCATTGATATACAGGTGACCGTCCTCTAGCCATATACCATCATCGGCACCGTTCCGGGTCAGTCGGTTGAAGATATCCATCTGGGTCTGGCCTTCCACGGCCCGGTTGGCGATGGCCTGGACGGACTGATTGTGGGAAGCCGTGGAGCTGTCCCTCCGGGCACTGCCGGTGGATTCGATAGTGTCCCTCTGGCCCTTCTGGATCTTCTGCATCACGCAGGTCATGAAGGTGTTACCGTTTGGATCGATGATATCCACTGTCTGGCCTGCATGAATATCCAGACAGGCCGGAATGCTAACCCGGCAGGGCGTGTAAGAGAATCCAGCCAGCTCCGCCCGGATATTTTCCAGCACCATCTGCGTCTGCTCCACCAGACCGGTGAGCATAGGATTGCCCTCGATGATGTAGCAGTTAGCGCCTTCCTCCGCCATAGGCAGGCAGAGGGCGCTTTCGCCGTCGTTGATCCGGATCTGCACCGCATCGATGGGAGCCACCTGTCCTTCATAGCGGAGTCCAGAATAATACCGGGCACCATTTGGCGTCAGTGTCACGCCGGAGGGGGTATACCATGCAAACTCGATTTCTCCGTCCGGTGTAGCCCGGACGAACCGGCAGGCGATCTGCCCGATCCACTCCATGAGCCGCCGGCCGGTGACCTCTTTGGGGTGGAACTTGTCCACCGTGAAATCTCCGTTGGGGATATCTTCCGTCACCAGCGTCAGACCACAGGCCTCACAGGTCATTCGTGCCAGCGTGTGCAGGGCGTAGGGCCACCCATCCAGAGATGCAAACCAGGTGGAAAGATCTCTGTCCAGCCAGCTGGTGCGGTCGTAGGCAGTGAGCTGGAAGGTGTTCTTGCTGGGCCGGGCCGGAGTCTCCAATGTAAAAGGGCCGATCTTCGCCCAGTCCCCGGAGTCCGGCACCTTATAAAGCGTAAGCTCATCCCCGGCAGACAGCCGAAGGCCGCCGTCCGGGGTGATGAGCTTCATTTCCAACATGGAAGCGCACACGGATCCGAGGGTTAGCTCCGGGCCGCTGTTTACGATCTCCGTCAGGGTGGTGGACTGGATCGCGTTCACCGTACCCACGCCGGAGAAGATTTCCGTGCCGTCAGGCAGCACGATCAGGTTTCTCAGCATCGCGCTACCTCCTCAGCACTCGATGATGTTGAACTTGTAGTTCTTATAGATGCCCCGTCTGGCATCGTGAAATGTAATGCTGGACTTCGAGCAATAGGCTCGGGTGGTGACCGGCTGACCGTCAAAGCCCCGGTGCGTGAATTCAAAGTCCGGCTTCCCGGCAAAGAGTTTTTCCAGATACCAGTAATCCAGGTGGGCCAGCACAGCATAGCTAAAACTCCACGTCTTGACCCGTTCCCGGACCACCAGCCGGTGCATGAAGCCAGATTCATCACGTCCGGAATCCTCCGCATCAAGATCGCCGGCAGAGATCTGCACGTCCGCATCGGGTACCAGCAGAGGTTGCCCGTCGATCTGGTATTCGTAGTATTTTCTCCGTGAAAACTGCATCATGCGCCTCCCTTCGCCGCTGCCATTTTACGCTTGTAGTTCTCCACCGCACGAGACAGGGTCTCGCCGTCGATCTCGATTCCGAGAACGACTTCCAGGATCTCGCGCAGGAGGCCGACTACGGTTTCGAACCCTCGTTCGGTGATATCCGTCAGGCCGCCCAGCACGCTGGCCACCGTTTCCTCAATGATGGACTGGGGTGCCACAATTTCCGGATTATTCTGTGCACCGGAATATTCGCCCATCATGGCCAATGTGGGTTGTTTGATCACGCCACCGCCTGCCAGCATGGGGATCTGGGGCGTAGACATCTCACTTAGGCTGAAGCCGAAGGACTTGCCGCCCATGCCCGGTACCCATTCGGGAATGTCGAAGTGGATTCGGTTCAGAGCACGGATCATGGTATTGATGCCGGACACCACGCCGGAGATCATGCCGTTGATGCAGCCTATGATGGCATTGATGGGGTTTTTGATCGCCGGCACGATACCGTTTTCCCAGATATCAGCCGCGGTATCCCGGATGCTGTTGAACGCTTCGGACAGCTTGGATTTAATATCCTCCAGTGCCGTTCCGAAGAAGGTTTTGACATTCTCCCATGCAGTGGTGATGCCATTCAGAAGGCCCTCAATGATGAATCCGCCCTGTTCCTCCATGACAGTGGAGGGGCTGTGGATGCCGAAGGCTTCACAGAAACCGTCGATGAAGGGCGTGAAGATGTTATCGATGATCCACTGGCTGATGTTGGCAAGGCCCTCAAGAATACTCAGGAGCAGACCGGCAACCACATCGCCGCCGCATTTCTCCGAGTTTTCCAGCCAGGTATCCACCATGGAGTTCCATTCGTCTCCGATGATCTCCCAGAGGGTTGCTGCCAGACCGCCAACCGCCGCGCCGATGCCTTCCACAATAGACCGGACCATGCCGCTCCAGTCCACGGAAGCGAGAAAAGCTTCCACATCTCTCCCTATCTGCTGCCAGTCCAGTGCCTTCAGGCAGACAGAAATCGTTGTGGCAATGCCGATAATTCCGGAAGAAACACCTTCCCCGGCCTTCGCCCAGTCGATGTTCCCCACCGCAGCCATGATCATTTGGGACAGATCGCTGCCCAGTCCGGCAAAGTCGAAGGTCTGCACAAAGCCGTACAGAATGCCAAACAGAGCCTTGAGCTTATCCGTCAGGACTCTGCCCAGCATGGCCCAGTCCACGGTATCGAACAGACCATTCAGCCCCGTGCCGAAGCCCTCGCCCATGGCGACCCAGTCTACACCCTGATAGAAGGTGTCGATAATCTGACCGATGGTGTTCAGGCCGTTGCCAATGGTTCTGCCCAGCAGGTCGAAGTCCAACTCGTGGACAAAGCCGTTGATGGTGTCCACCAGATTTCGGGTCCACTGAGTGGCCTTGGTCTGGATTTTCTCCCAGTTAATTGCAGCCAGACTGTCATTGATCTTCCGGGCCAGAAGCTGTCCAACCTGTTTCCACTGGCCTGCCTTGATGGCTGCCAGCAGATCGTCCAGGAAGGGGCTCTTGTCCTGAAAATCATAGTTGGGGGTTACGGTCTCCGAACCGCCGCCGGAGCCGTCATTCTGACCGTCCAGCTTCTGGATCTCGTCGAATCCGGCCAGACTGGCCAGTGCCTTCTTTGCCGCTCCGGCTCCCTTTGTGACAGTCGAAGCAGCTGTGGAGACTTTACCGGTCAGGGCCGTCAGCAGACTGGCCACATAGGAAAACACCGTCGCAGCAGCATTTGCAAGTGCCGTCAGCGCCGGTGTCAGTACCTGAATAATCGGTGATGCCGCATTCGCTGCGGCTCCCTTCAGGTTGGCAAGAGCCGACCGCATCTGGTCAGTGGATGCGATGGTCTTGCCGAAGTAATTCACTACGCTGCGCAGGGCAGCACTGATGCCATTGAAGATCAGCGCACCGGACGCAATCTCCCGAAGCCTGGAGCCGAATCTGCTGGTCGCTTTCCCGGCGCGGTCATAGCCCTTGCCGATTCCGGTGAGCTTGCCCAGCATGGACTTTGCGCTCGCACCGGCCTTGGAAAGCATATTTTTCCACATTTTCGCGTGGATGGCTTTCCGGCGGTTGGCGGCTTTTTCTTCCGCTTCTGCCGCCTTCTGGGCTGCCCTGGCTTCTGCCGCAGCAGCTTTCTGAGCAGCAGCTTCCCGCTTCAGCGCAGCTTTCTCGGCAGCTGCAGCAGCCTTCTGGGCCGCTTTCTCAGCTTCCTGAGCCTGCTTCATGGCCGCCTTCTGCGCGGCGGCAGCAGCACGCTGGACTTCCCGTTCCTGCTTCTCCGCGACACGCCTTGCAATGGCTTCCTGTTTCTCAGCAGCTTTTCGGGCGGCTTCCTCCTGCTTCTGGGCGGCCTTTCTCGCAGCATCCGCTGAACGCTGAGCGGCAGCCTGCCGCTCAATGTCAAGACGTTCTTCCGCCGCGTTAAGCTGTTCAGTCAATCTTTCCTGTTCCTTCAGAAGGCGGGTGTACTCCTTATTGCCTTCGGATACATAGCCGTGCACCTTGAAAGTAGAATCATTGTGCTGTGTATCCCACAGCTTAGCCGTGGTGGCTTCCAGCTTTTCGCCCAGTTGATACACCTTCGCTTCTGCCAGTGCCACAGACTTATCAAAAGCCTGCTGTACGGTCTTGGCTGTGGTCTGGGTAACATTCTGCACCGTCTTTGCCGTCTGGGCGGTGACGGTATCAGCCATTTTCTGGGCTGCCTGCTCCACTGTGCTGAAAGTCTTCTGCGCAGACTGCTGCGCTCTTTCTGCAGACTGCTGAATCTGTTTTTCAGTATTGTCCCGGATAACCAGATCGATAAATACCGATCCTGCGCTGGTTCCCTCAGCCATTGCTTCCACCTCCAAACGCTGCCTGCATCATGCGCTCCAAATCTTCCATCTGGGCGCGCAGATCTTCCGGAGGCCGCTTCGCCGCTCTGGCTGCAAGGAACGCACTCCAGTCAGAGCGGATCTTCCGCTGCCACGGCCCCATCCGGGAGATCACCTTCAGATCCGATTCTCCCCGGACGGAAACCACCCTGCCCAGCGGAGTATCATCCATCAGGCCGCTGACCAGCTTCGCCCATTCCTCATAGGGAAGCTCTGCCTGAGCTCCAGGCAGGATGCCGTACTGGGTGGCGATGCTCTGCTCGATCAGCACGGCATCGAAGTCCACATCATACAGCGCCCCGGAATCGTCAGACGATTTCGCCCTGAAATCGTGCGCCCACTTCCTCGGGCTCTTCGCCGGTCACAGCCGCCATCACCAGCTCGATCATCGTCTGGTATGCAGGATAGGGCATATCCAGATCATCGATCTCCTGGGCGGCCTTCCGGCCCAGTGCCAGCTCCAGCACGGTTTCGATGCCGGAATAGGGATCATCGTTGCCGATGGCCTTTGCCGCCTCCTGGATCTTCTTCACGGTCTTCTGCCGGTTGTCCACGGCGTAGATTTTCTCCCCGATACGGATCTCAGGGGTCTCGGTCAGCAGCTTGTGGTCAAGGGTATACAGCTTTGCCATAGTCATTTGCTCCTTTCAGCAAAAACTCCCTGCCCGGTACTGAGCAGGGAGTCATTCAGATTTGTTCAGGCCCCTGCGGCAGGGGTAAAGGTAGGCTTGCCGTCAGACAGCAGCTCGAATTCCAGAGGGGCCACATTGCGGCTGTCACCGCCGCCGGGGTTGGTCACGTTGATCACGCAGTCAAACTCCAGCTTTGCGCCGCTGGGGAATTCCCACTCTGCCTTGCTCTCGCAGTCGGCACCGGTGCACCATGCCTTGCTGGAAATGTAATCGTTGCCGGCATCGCCGATGCACCGCTTACCGGACAGGGAGATGGTCAGGGCTTTGCCGGTGACCATGCGCTTCATCCAGCCTTCAGCATCCATGGGGCTCCATTCCTCCGTGTTGCCGTCGATGGACACACCGAAGCTCTCCATCTCCGCAATGGTGACCATAGCAGGTTCCCCCCTGCCGGTGGTGCTGATTTTGAACTTATTCTTCCAAACAGGATAGACCATTCTGTTTTCACTCCTTCATGTAATAGATCGTCAAGTTGATCGCGTATTCAAAGACGCCGTCAGCGCCTTTGCCAAGAGGCACAGGATCCGCACTGGACTCCACGAAGGCAACCTTCGCGCCGTCCATATCTACATCTGTCAGCCCGTAAAACAACCCCCACAGGCTTCGTGCCTGCCGTTCTGCTTCAATCTGGCTCTTGCCCCAGCGGAGAAGCAGTCGGGCAGCAAACACGCCGTACCGGGTGCAGGCAGGACCGCCGACCGCAATGTGCTGCTTCCCGGTGACAGCCGCCGGATACACCCCCAGAAAGAAGGGCGCATTGCCGTTGACGCCGCCCAGCTGGATACGGCCTTCATAGGCCGCGTCCTGAGCTTTGATCCAGTTTTTCAGCTGTTCAGCAATCATTCAGGAAGCCTCCTCTCCAAGCAAGTCCGGAAGGTTTCCGGGATGAACTGCTCCCGATCTCCCCCGGGAAGCCAGGGACTTGCCCACAGGCCCTGTGCATTGGGATTATTGACCTTCTGGAAATTGTATTCTGGGTGGAAATACAACCGTCTGGCATAGGGCGTATCACCGACGCAGAGTGTTGTGTGGATCTCCCCACCATCTGTGAGCTGGTCGATAGCACCGCCAGAATTCTGCAGTTTACCGGTGTCAAACGGAATCACCTGCGCCGTCACCATATCGGTACGGACAGCGCCAATGGTTTCCAGTGCTGCGTCCAAGGCGGCACGGCGGAAGCCCTCAAAAGCTGCCTGATCCAGCCGAACTTCCACGGTAGGCATATCACATCAGCTCCAATCTGGTATAATTCACTGATCCATCCGGATTTCGGCATTTCGTCCCCCGGTAGATGGTCCATTCCCTGCCGTAGATCTTCACGGTACCGGACAGCACATCCAGCGCAGGAGCAATGTCCCCATCAAAGAGGGCTGTGCCGCCCAGCTGAATGAGCTGCCGTTCCGGGTTCAGAACCTGCCGGGGCTTATCCTGCCAGTTGCAGTTCAGGGTCAGTTCTGCCACCGTCACCGGTGCGCCGTCTTCCCCCACCCCGTCCGTCAGGATCACGGTGCAGGACGTGCGGCACACCCGGGGCGGTACCAGCCGGGGCCACATCAGGGAATCAGCCGGGACGCAAGCCCCGACTGCCTCAGTTGGGTCATAGCGGCGTTGGTGGTTGTAACACCGCCCTGCGTCACCACCCGATCAGCGGCGAAGCTCATGCTGACACCGTTGATCCCGTAGCTGGACAGGGGGCTGTCCACCAGATCCCCATAGGTGGCAAGGAAAGCGGCGTGGTGACACACCGCCTTCTTCACCTTCTCCTTCTGAAAATCCGTCAGATTGTCAAAGCCGACCTTCCGGATCCTGCCGTAGCACAGAGCATCCACATCGTCACTGGCCCGCTCCAGATGCGAGGCTAACCCCGGGTCATCGGGTTTGGCACCAGGAACATAACGGAAATAATCAGCAACTGTGGCGTAACTCATATCAGGCTACCGCCTCAGTATCCAGATCGGCGTAAACGCTGTCGATCTTGCCGTCCTTACCGTTGGGGAAGGTGAACACATCGGACAGCTCACGCTCCTGGTACAGGTAGCCGTCACCCTCGGTATGGGCACCGGGAGCGAAGTGGTAGATGGAGCTGATCTTGGGCACCACCTTGGTGGTCATGGGGGTGGCGAGCAGGACATTGATCTTGAATGCACCCTTCGCAGGAGTAAATCCGCCATCCGCGCCATCAAAGTTGAAGGCGCTGTAGAAGGTCTCGTTGTCGATGACTTCCATGATGGGTACACCATCGATGTCAGTGATACGGGTCTCCAGACCAGTGCCACCGTCATTCACCTGGGTCACGGAGATGTTACGGGTGAACTCGGTAGACTGCTCCAGCAGGTCCATAATAAAGCCCTGAACATACATGATCAGGCCCTTGTTCTTGTAGCGGCGCAGCTTGCCGGAATTCAGCATAGCCTTCAGGCGGCCAAAGACATTTTCCTTGGTCCAGCTGGATGCAGCGGTGGAAGAGTTGTAGCCGGTGAGGCTCTTTGCGACGGTTGCGGTCTTAGAGAAGAACAGCGCGTCCTTTTCGGGAGCAGACTGGGTCTCGGTAAACACGCGAGCGATGTTCTGGATAGAGGCGGTCTCATCGGACTCATCCACGTCGGCCTTGTCCACCAGGAACTCGATGTCACGGTCATGCTCGACGGTGTAAGGGTGGTCGGTCTGCTTGAAAGAGCCGCGGTTCCAGCCGCCGTCGCGGTTATGGCTCTTGAAGCCGGAGGTGCTCATGCTGGTGAAGTGGAAGGTCTTGGCATCCAGCCAGCGCACATTGGTGGTGATGAAGGGGGAGCACAGAGCGTTCTGGTTCATGATTTCCAGCAGCTCGGGGCTCCACACTTCTGCATGGTTAACAACATTGGGCATAGGTTAGTTCCTCCTTGTGATTATTTGAAGCGGTTCCACCGCTTCACGTTCTGTTTGGTGTCGGTCTTGCGGCCGGGAGTGCCGCTGTCGCGGTCGCCGCCCAGCTTGAAGCCGCCGGTCTTGCGCTTGTCATCCTGAGTTTTCCACTCAGGGTGCCGCTGAAGAACCGTCTCCATGGCCTTGGCGACAGATGCATCTGTAACTTCGCCGCCGCTCTTCGCAGCTTCCGCCATGGCCAGGGTCACAGCATCGTCGATCATAGCAGGGGCCACGCCTGCGGTAAAGGCCGCCAGACGGCTCTGGGCCTGCAGCAGATCCCGGCGCAGGGCTGCAGTTTCATCGGAGCCGGAGTCCGCAGGGGGCTGTTCCTGCTGATCTTCTTCCTGATCCTCAGGAGTTTCCTCCTGTTCCTCCTCTTCAGGCTGCTCTTCAGCCTCAGGATCCTGCTCCTGTTCCTCCTGATCCTCGGGAGTCTCCTGCTCTTCCTCGGTTTCGGGAGTTTCCTGCTCGGGAGTTTCCTGCTCCTCTTCGGGGTTTCGTCTGCTCATTGTTTCCGCTCCTTTCGGTCAAAAATGGGTATAGAAAAAGAGCCCTGCTATCGCAAGACTCCGGTTCTATTGGGTGTTACTCGCCGGCATTATACCGGCATCGGCCATCACGCCATGCGCCGCAGTTCTCCTGCAGGCAGTTTACAAGTTCGGCAGTATTGTGCTCCACGGTCTGACTGCCAATTTCCACACCTTCTTCATCGTAGTCGATGGAAACCTGCACCACCCGGTGCCGGTTCACCGCATAGGGGCATTTCATAACGGTTTACCTCCTAAAAAGGGTATAGAAAAACCACCGTTCCGGGATCGGTTCGGTGGTTTAGTGATCAAAGAAATCATATCTGTGGGATACAATGTGGTAAGGCTCATCTGCTTCCACCGCCTTACGCAGTGTTTCCAGATATATCTGTGCAGCAGGAGTATCTTCCGTCCCTTGGAAATCTGAATAGTTGAAGGGAATGAAGCCTTCTCCAAACTTTTCACGGTACTTCTTTTTTAGTCTGTATGCCTCCTCCGAGCGGAGAATCGTACTATCACAGGGCGCAACGTACACTCAACTCACCTCAAATTCCAATGCTTTATATGCTTCATACAAATCCGGAAAGTGCTCCCGGATGAAATCAAGCTTTTCATGATCTGCAAACGTTTCAAGAGAAAAGAGATTTGCAAAAACCTCCCTTTCTTTGGCTCCTTGACGATTCCAGTATTTCGCCGAATGGCCCATTGGGAGATCACATTCCCCTTCCGTTATTGCACTCAGAATATCTGATACAAAGCCCTGTTCGTCCTTTTCGTAGCAATACCGTTCAAAGATATCCGGTTGAGCCTGGACAATAGTCTTTGCGTTCCTTATCACACTCTGGAAGGTCACATTACTTTCTGCATTTACAAACAAGCGGTCAATGCGATGAGCTAACTCATGCGTATTGACCGTACGGAAGTCCATACGCCAGAAGTCCGGCTTTGATATGTCATAAAATACCGTATCGTATTTCGCAGAATAGCCAAACGCTGCATTGGGCAACGCCCTTTCCTGATATCCAACACTCGAAAACGACTGTTCTAAATATATTCTATTCTTCTCAGGCACAGAAGTCAAGAAATTTGAATAATCAGACTTTGCTTCATCGATATCAAATTCACCGTCGATTTTTTGATACCTGCTGTTGGGAGAAAATGAGAGGTCCAGTCTGTCTATTGTCCCCCAATCTTTCGGAATACCATCATCCCGTTCCCGCCAGTAATCCCTCCGAAGCACGTCCCCATGCTCTGCCACGAACTCCCGAAGAACCTTCTGTCTTGCCCGGACACGGCGGTTTGCTTCCTTCACGGCTTCCGGATCTGTCAGGCCAGCAGCTTCTCGCTTTGCCTTCCGGACGTTGAGCTCCATACGCCGCTGCTGCTTTTCCAGCTGGCTGACCTTCTCGATCTGGGCCGGGTCCATGGGTTCTGGCATCCGGGACACACCTTCAATCCATGTGGTGATGGTGTGCCGGCAGTTGGGATGGAACAGCCCAGCTTTGATTGCCACGGACAGAAACAGGTATTGCCGGCCCTGCAAACTGACGCCGAAACTGCCACCCCGGGGACCGTTGTACTCCTGGAACACATCGTCAATGTAGACCTTACCCTGCCATGGCAGACAGGTATCTGAGCAGGCACCGTACTGGCTGACCAGTACCGTGTTCACACCGATCTTCGCCCGTTGTCTTGCTTCACCCATAAGCATGGCCCGGGTGGAGCAGGTGCGCAGTGCCATTTCCGCATAGCTGGCAATGTTCACACGCCGCCCGTTGGCATACTGAATGCAGTTTATGCCCTGGGCAAGAAAGTCCCGTGTGGCTTCGTCCGTGGCTTTCTGGAGGGTCATTCCACCGGCTGTCATGGCGGTAGCTGTCCGCAACACTGTCTTGCGGTAGACATCGTCCATGTACCGCAAAGCAGCGCGCTCCGCTCTGGCTTCGTTCCCCTGCATCTGCTCGATGAGCGACCGGAGCCGTTCATCCGAGGTGTGGAAGAATCCCTGAGAACCACCTTCTGCATATTGCTCCCGAAGCAGTGCTTCCGTTTCCGCATCGATAACAGATTGATATTCCCCGAGGATGGCACGGTTTTCCCGACGGAAGCGCCGGATGTCCCGGAGTTTGGCGGCTTGCCATGCCTCCCAACGCTCCGGAACACCACCAACGCCTCCCTCGTCCTCCTCCTGCCGTTTGTGCCGGCTCAGATTCCGCCGCAGCGATTCGATCAGGTGCAGCTCCAGCTGGGCAAACAGGTCAGCAATCTCCCGGGCGGTCATACGCCGTTACCCACATCCGGTTCCGGGAACTCTTCGATGCCGCGCTCAAAGCGGATCCGGGCCACCTCCTGCGCTTTCCAGTCATCATCCTTGGAGGATCCCCACAGTTCGTCCACCTGTGCCTCCACGCTCATGACGCCGCTACCTGCCGCGTTGCCGACGGTCTGAACACGGGCATCGAAGCTGGGCGCGCCATATTCGCCAAAGCTGACCGTGGCGTTGTATACGCCGGGATTCTTGTTATGGAGCAGATCCTGGGCCGCCAGCGCTATCTGAGCCAGCTGGGGCAGCACCTTTTCCATCGCATCGGTGATGGCGTTCCGGGTGATGCCGGTCACATCCTTCTTTTCCCGCTGGGCATCTGCGCTGGACATCTTGCCCAGATCAATGCCCAGTGTGGCAGGGCTGATAATGCCCTGCAGGCACATATCCAGAGAAGCCGTATAGCTGGCCAGGAACGCCTCATGGCGGATCTCCGGCTGAATGGTGTCGATCTTGTCCTGGGCGTTCTCCTTGTTGGAGGTACCGGTCTTGATAAACTGGCTGCCGAAGCTGTTGGGCATCATCAGAGAGCCATCCTTCGGATTCGTAGGGATCAGGGCTTCCGGGATGTACTTCTGCACCCGTCCGGCCCGGACAGCGTCCCACCACTGGCTGATGATTTCATCGTGGCCGTCAAAGGCATCGTTTTTCCGGTCGAAGATGGACTGTCCCCTGCCCCTCCACCGGGCCGAAGGCCAGAACCGCACCGGCACCGCCAGCATGAAATCTCCGTCATAGGTCACGGGCTTCAGGTCTGCGGTGCTTTCCTCAGCATCCACCGGAAGCTCCTTATCCCCATCCAGCAGGACATAGGACACACCGCCGGGCTTGTAAACCTCCTTCAGCAGTCTGCCCTTATCGCCCACAGGAGACAGGAAATGCACCTCCTGCACCCGACCATGCTTATAGACATATTCCACACTGTCCGCGCCCCAGAATTCCAGAATGGGATCGTCGGACACCTCCGGATCCAGACTGATCTTGAAGGCGCCATCACCGGTGACCAGCACATCCGCGATGGACTGCGCCACCAGACTGGGGAAATCATTCTCCTGCACCAGCTGATTCCAGCGGTCAGCAGCTGCGCTGTCATTGCCAAAGTCCAGATCGTCCATGTCCGCCTTGACCACAGCCACCAGCGTATCCACGATCACACCCGGCAGACCGCTGTGGGCCTTGCGGATGGTCTCATTCTGCGGTGCCGCTGCCCAGAACCGGGCCATGCACACGGTATCCTCACTGAGCAGCTTGAACAGCTGTTCTAGCTCCGAAGCGTCGCCCCGATACCAGATCCGGTTCCGAAGCACATTGGTTTCAAAACTCACCGGCTCCCGGATGGTCAGGCCCCGGCCCATGGCAGGCTGGATCTCCAGCCAACTGCGAATCATATATTTCACCCTCTCCATGAATCTCATGATGCGGTTCCTCCGATCTTATCCTTGTACGGCAGCCATGCATACTGCTGAGAGTTGATGCAGTGGTCGTTTCCGTCCTCGGGTTCGTGCTTGTCCTCCTGCCAGCTGTACAGGTTCAGCTCATCGATCAGGGGCCGGCAGTGGTCCAGAATAAAGTAATACCCTCGGGCCATCCAGCCTGCCTGCAGGTTTATGCGGTCGATGATCTTAGTCTTTTTCCACGCCGGCAGGAAGTTGTAAATACTTCCGTGGGTGCGCTTATACTTCTGGCATTCCAGAATGGTCGCCTGATCCGCACTGTCGATGAACACATCCCTTGCAAAGCCCCACCGTGCACGGTTGATCTCAAGGAACTGTTCAAAGAGCGGCGGCAGGTCGCTGGGGGTCAGCGGCTTCACCCGGTCCCGGTTGTTATGGGTCTGGACATCCAGCAGGATCAGCTTCCGGCAGGCGGTGATTCCGGCGAAGGTAAAGGCAAAGGTATCGTCGGAGGTCTGGCTGTACGCCGTATCCAGTCCGGCTGTGAACAGCAGAAAGCGCATAGGCTCCTTCTCCCGGTCCAGCTGCTTCCGCAGCTCCCGTTCCGGCATCATCTGCCAGTCCTCCAGATTGAACACCAGACCTGTGGCACGCCCTCTGAGGCCCTGTATCTTGTTTTTGTACAGCTTGGTCCCCTTGGGTACGTTGGCGATGATCTGCGCTTTCTTCTCCGGTGTCAGCCCCAGATTGTGGTCAAAAGAAAAGAACCAGTGAGTCCACCCCGCTTTGTGCGGCTGGTTCAGCTGGTCCATAATTTCTTTCGGGGTGTCCTTCGCCCACTCAGGGAGCGGACGGCTGCAGTTGATGTATTCCCGATAGATGGGTAGTCCCGGATCATCCGGGTTCAGTGTGGCCATCAGGTAGTCGCAGCGCATGGTGACTTCTCGGACATACTCCATGTCTGCGATATTGATCTCATCGATGTACAGGCAGCCATACTGACCGCCCAGAGCTTTCTTCCACCGGGTCTTATTGTCATAGCCCAGGACGAAGATGATCCTCGCGCCGCCGGAGCTGTGGAATTCCAGATGGGGCAGGGAGTATTCCCCGTGACCGCCGGGCCAGTATTCCACCAGATCGCCGAAGTCATCCTTGATGCCCAGCTCCTTGCTGATGATGTTCTTCTCGATGGTGCCCAGATCCAGACCGCTGAGGATGTGGATCCTCTTCGGGCTCTGGGCCACCTTCAGCATGAACTTGAAGATTCCCACCGTGGTCTTGCCTGCGGCGGTGGTGCCTTCCAGAAACTCCACCGGGGCCTGATGTCGGAGGAATGCTTTGTACTTTTCAGACAGCAGCAGATCAGCCACCGCTGTCACCTCTCAGCTGGGCCAGCACGTTGTCGAGCTGACCGGTGTTGATCTGACCGGTGACCTGCAGCTTATCGTTGTACATACCCAGATGCTTGCCCAGAAGCTCCAGCGCACGGAGGGCACCCTTGCTGTCGAACTGGTAGGTGCCGGTTTCCACCCATTCTCCGAGCTCCTTGTCATACTGCATCACAGGAGAAGGCTCCCGGCAGCAGTTGTAAGTGTCCACCAGTTCTTTGATGACATAGTCTTGACTGATTGCCAGCCGCTCCACCTGCTCATGCTGGAGCTCACGCACACGCGTGAGAATGTTAGGATTTGTTAATAGCGCAGATGCCTGCTGTCTGGCTGTTTTCTCTTTGTAGCCGGCACGGATCGCCGCTTGGGTGCCGTTGTAGTCGATCACATATTCCTGACAGAATCGTTCATGCCGTTTCTGTTCCAATGCTGCCATCCGATTCAGCTCCTTTCATGCAAAAGAGCCCCGGAGGTTCCCCTCCGAAGCTCTCCGTATTTTTTCACCGTACCAGTATATCACAGGTTTTCGGCTCTGAGGTATCATCTTTCATTCGGTATACCCGACACACTGCCCTACAAGTCTGATGAAAGATGCGTGCCAGCGCCTCCCGGTTGCCTCAGCTATCCCGATATCGACTATCGCATCGTTGATCCGCAGTTTCCTGCCCTGCCAATACATCCGACGGATCAGCTCCAGCCGAAGATCTCCATTGGGCAGCAGCCGCGTGATTTCAACGGCACGGGACACAGCTTCGTACTCCTGTTGCTTCATCGGCGGCATCTGCCGCAAGGCGATGTTTTCTGTGGTGCGGGAGGCGCTTCCGCCTTTAGGCATTCCGGTCATGTCAGCCACGAGCGACTGAGAATGCAGCGCCTCATATTCGGATTTTCTGGCAGGATAATTCCTGACCATTCTGATGGCACTGCTCCACCAGTCATTCTTCGTGTTACTCACTTTGATACCCTCCCGGTTTTGACGTCCCGGAGTTCCAGCCGGTTCAGCAGCTCGAATCCGGCCAGACGGACGATGTAACGTACTGTGCGCATCAGATCGGAGATGCGCTGTTCTTCCTCGGACAGCTTCTTTTCCACTGCGTAAGCTGTAGGGTCATTGCAGCCGGATTTGTTCTGCCAGGGCTTAGACATCGTCACCCTCCACTTCCGGCACCAGATACCCGTCCGGTGTCAGCGTCAGGGGCCAGTCCCCGATGTTCTCGATGACGGTTGTCACAGATCCGTCCGGCAGCAGGTAGTATGTAACTCTTGCGATCGGCTCCCCGGGTGCGTCCAGGTCGGCAGGATTGGCCCGGATGCCGAACCACATTACCAGGGCAAGCACCAGCAACACGGCAAGCCACAGCCACATAAAACGTTTTGCTTCAGTTTTCATGTAATCGTCTCCTTCAGTCTTTGCTCACAATCGTCACCGGCACGATCATCTCCGGAAGAAAATTAACCTCATAGTGGTATTTGTCAACATAGGCGCCACTGACATCCTCCACCACATAGATGGTCCATTCGTTCAGATATACGAAATGCTTCTTGTAAACACCTCGCTCCACTTCCACGATGATCTCCAGCTCACTCGCTGAATTTGTGGCGATGGAGAAATTGCCGATCAGTTCAAAGATGGGCTTGTCCGTCCGGGCGTTGATCACCGCAAGCCTGCGGGTCACGTTGAAGTTGTCTGCCTCCTGGGAGACGTTGTATGACACCTTGTCCGCTTCAGTGCAGCCTGCAAAAAGGCTCAGGCACAGCACCAGTGCAAAGATAAATACGATCAGTTTTTTCATTTGTGTTTCCTCCAAAAATGATATGGGATAATCCAGATGGGCAGGGTAACGTACACAAACAACTGCAGAAGGTGCCACCGAAGCCAGTAGGCCACCTCGCATATGTCTTCCATGTTCTCCCGGAACCTCCGGTAGGCTCGTTCAAACATCTGCATTGCCTCCGTCCATTCGTGCGCCGCAGTTGGGGCAATAATTGAATTTGTTTGTGCCGTATAGTGCATCACAATTCGAGCACATATAATCTCCGCAATATTCTCTTGCGTCAATCCACCGCCCATGCACCACGGGAGCGGCATCCACGGTGGGAGCATTCAGCACTTCTGCAATGCAGTTGCCCAATTCGTCCACCCTAGCCTTGTCCTTTGGCGGTATAACCGGAGATTTATTCCATGCCGATACAAAAAGGTCACGATGGGAACGGAACTTCATCAAAAGCGCATCTGCATCAATCAGCCTTGCCATCGTCAGCCACCTCCCTGAACCTTGCTGACTGAAACCACATTGCTCTTGTAATTGGCCCGTGTGTATTCGTGCCGCATCAATCCGCTCATGGTGTATGCTTCCGTGTCAGCTTCCGCCTGCCTTTTCAGCCTGATATATGCTTCGTCTCCGATTTCCTCCCGGACAAGGTGGCAAAACGCATCGTGGATAAACCGTCTGGTCTGCTGATCAGCGACCTTCCGGAACGCCTTTGCTTCTGCAAGTTCCTTCTGTGCTTTAGCGAGTTCCGCCTTTGTGCGTCTCCACCATGCTGTTCGTGCATACTGCTCTTCCTTAGGCAGAGTTCGATGCTCCTGCAATTTTAGGTTGAGTGTAGTCACCTGATGGGAAAGATACGAAATACGGGCATCAATCTCACCGTTGTCATAGGCGAACTCATGTTTACACTTCGGACAAATCATCTGGTATTTCATTTGCCTTCACCTCCATCTCCCTACCAATCTGCATTGATGACGATTTCATCGCCTTCGTTCAGTGCCTGTGCAATCATCGGCAGCAAGCCGCCCTGAACGTACAGATCATGGTGCTGAGAAAACCGGTACAGTTCATCGGCCTGCTCCGCCGTCAGCACCATATCCTTACCGTACCAGTCGTTTTCCTCGGTGCGCAGCTCATGGGGCACATAATAGCCGAACCGTTCCAGAATGGGATACCACGCACGTCCGCCTCCTTTGAGTTCAGCGATCGTTTCAAACCCAACGACTTCACTGCAATAGGGACACAGCTTTTTCTTCCTGCGGGTAATACTGATATCAAGTCCCATGTCAGTTCCTCCCCGCAACGGGCAGCTTGATTTCCCTCCACAGATGCTTGCCGCAGATCCTGCACCGGCAGTACACACGGCCCTCACGTTCTACTGCATATTTCCGGTTCAGCCGGTGCCGGGTGATGTGCCAGCAGAGCCTCTGGAAAATGGTTTCTTTCATGCTCGGTTTCCTCCTTTCGCTTCTATCAGTCTCCTGATCCGATCCATCGCCCGGTCCCACCACCGTGCCCGGTCAATGCAGACCTGATCGCAGGTATCTGCCTTCGGGCATCGGTCACACGGGCAAGTGGTGGGCATTCGGGTATTCTTGTAAATCTGTGACAGCGTCACTTCTTTTTCCTCTGCTTGCGCTGATATCGCAGATTGTGCTTATCCTGCTTATTCGTGGGGCGCTTGGGATACCCCAGCAGTTTCGGTTTGCTCATAGTGCTTCACCCTCCTGGTCAAACATTGTCGGCACCTCAAAGTTGCACCACAGCACATCTGTACGAGGGTCTGCGTTCTGGTTGTAGGACTTCCGGGCGATCCGACTCCAGTGCCGAAGCTCCTGGTCGTATAGGTCAGACGGATATCCACTCAGAATGACTGGCCCTTTATGAGCCATCAGTGCTGCCAGCAGATCCACATGATCCTGCTCGTTCATCTCGAACCGGTACTGTTTTCCTCCTCTGGTATCCAGCAGATACGGAGGATCAGCATAGATCAGCACGTTCTCGTGGTTGTACTTCCGGATCAGATCCAGCGCAGGCCGATTCTCAATCTGTACATCTTTCAGCCTGCAAGCCGCTTCGACCAAATCTCCCGGGAGCCGGTTCCAGCCGCCCACACAGTAGGACCGTTCCCGTGCCCACACGTCAACCTTGAATCCAGTCTTGGAATAGGTTTTGAAACCATGTCCCATTTTGGAACGGATGGCAAACCGATAGGCCCTGTCGAAATCATTGTCTCCCCGGTTTTTGTGCGCATCATCGAACACGTCCCGGGCATAGGGCGTCAGACTGATTGCCTCCGCCAGTTTCTCCGGTTGCTCACGAAGGACACGGAAGAAATTCACGATGTCGCCATCAATATCGTTCACCGTTTCGATGGCGGAAGGCGGTTTATTGAACAGCACCGCGCCGGACCCGAAGAAGGGCTCCAGATAGGATCGATGGGACGGCATCAAAGCCACGATCTCTCTTGCCATGCCCCACTTTGCGCCGGGGTAGTTCAGTAATGTGTTCATTGCACCACCTGCACCTTGGTATGTAAAAATTCGTTATAGTTCATGTTTTCTCCTTCGGCGGCTCCGGCAAAGGCTGCCATGCAATCGGAATTAAATCTCCGTTGTAGCTTTTATTGCAAAACTTTCCATTTCTGGTATGACCCTCTCGGACGAAACAATTACGGGGGTACGGATTAGGAGAAGTTGTGTCCACCCATGCAACAAGAACCGGGGGCGAGAAATCCCCCAAACCAGAGATTGCGGACGGACGTTCCTCCGGCAACCGCTCCGTCACCGGAATCCACCTCTGCACCGATTCTGCTTCTTCCAGTTCCGAAAACGCGGCGCCAAAGTCACTCTCAAAGCCGTCAAGCCCAGACGGCAAGTCGGCTACGAAATCAAATAGTTCTTCAAGTGCTTCCCTCAAATTGTCCAGCTCCATTTTGTTTTTCCTCCTATCCTACACAGCCACAGCCTCATGGAACTGCTCCATGGTTTCGATTTTTGCAATCACATCAAACACCGGGAAAAACTGCTGGGGGACTACAGCGTTTCCGTAGCATTGCATTCGCTGCTTGAATCGTTGATACCCCCCCACCCAAGTGGGAACCCCATCATCCATTCCGCAAACTGGGGGTTGATGTACTGTCCAATACGCTCCGGGAAGATAATTCCAAGGCTGCTGCACAGAGTTTGTCCGTGCTTGCCGTTGTGCTCCTGCGGTGTCTGTGCCCGGATCGGCTTGAAATCCTGACTGGCCCGGGGCGATGCCAAGGATACAAACCCGGTACCTTTCATGGTGCGCACCGACAGCGTGAGCCGGTATACAGAACGTCCAGACTTCATAACCTTCTTTTTCCAAGTCGGTGCAAACGGACTCATGTATTGTTGATAAGATGCCATTAACATTTTCGCCAACAACATACCTCGGTCGGAGTTCTCGGACGATTCGCATGAATTCCGGCCAGAGGTGCCGTTCATCATTTTCTGCCAATCGCTTTCCGATAACGCTGTGAGGCTGGCACGGGAAGCCGCCTGACAGCACTGTAACTGTTTGGAGCCCTGTCTGTTCATAAAAACTCTCCTTAGTGAGTGTGCGCACGTCCCTCCATTTTGGGACATCGGGCCAATGCTTTTCCAGTACCGCATGAGGGTAATCCGCCCATTCGCATTGCCCGACGGTACAGAAACCAGCCAACTCGGCAGCTAGATCCAGACCGCCGATGCCGGAAAATAAGGACAGATGGGTTAAATCGCTCATAGCATATCCTCCATAGACAGCTGCCGGATGCGCATTTCGTCGTAGGTCATTTCTGCTTCCTCCTGGCACCGCCATAGACTGCTTCATAGAACGTATCCGCAGTCTCCACGCAGGGATTTGCGCAGTATGCCGCGCCTGCAATCTCAATGGCCTTCCACAGCTTGTTCGTGGAGTCCAGCAGCTTCTCGTTCAGCTCTCCGATCTTGTATGTCTTAATGATCTCCGCCTTTTCCCGTGTACCCTGTTCCCGGGGCATACCCACCCGGGCGGCGAAGCTGTACAAGTTGCGGAATGCCTGAAATAAATTGATCTGGGACATATTCTCCAAATTATCCGGCATTGGTTTGCCTGCTATTGCCAGATCTTCAATTTCATCAATCGTCATCCTGTACCTCCAGTTCTGCCACGGAGATGAAGATCCCCGGCACCGCTGACCAGAATTTCTCGATGATCTCGGAGCAGACCTGCGCATCGTCCTTCCAGAAGCCCACAGCCGTCATGCAGTCCTTCAGCAGCTTCTGGAGGTTGTCGGTGTCGGGTTTTGTGATCTTCCATTCTCCATCACCGTGTTTACTCTTGACCGGGAAGCACCACTTGACCATCAGGCGGACAGGGCCCCGGAGCTTTCGGGTGGGCTTGTGCTGTCCGAGGCAGGCCATGAACTTCGACCGGGTGGCTGCCAGCCGTGCCGGTTCGTAGTGAACGGGCTTGCCATTCACCACACGAACCTTCTTCATCTGGTGCGTTACCGTCGGCGGAATCATCGGGAGAAAAAACTGTTTTTCCATTTTCTCGAAACTCCCAACTTTTTTGAATATTTTGAAAATTGCGTTTGTCATCGTTATGCTCGGTAGGGGAAACCAGCAGCCCTATGGCTGGTTTCCTACCGTCCGAGCGTGACGATCGGTTTGAACGGAGTGAAAAAACTTTAGGTTACCCCCTTTAGGGGGTAAGGTATTTTCTTCCGTGGAAGAAACCATGTTTTCATGGATTTTTCATTCATTGAATGAACCATAATTCAATGGTTGTTTCATTTTCGGAAAGAACCATAAAACCATGGATTTTTCATTTTCAATTCACAGTGATTTCACCACAGTGCCGTTATTCTTATCGATGCAAAAACCGAACTTTTTGACCCAATTTCTGATGGTGCGTTCGGTCACCTCAGAGCCTGCGTCAGAGAACCATTCCACCAGATCCTGGAGTTTCGGCGGCTCTCCCATGTTGCAGTTCGCCACCGCATCCTCGAACTCTTGCTTCTTGTCGGCAGCCTTCTCCTTGGCCTTTTTCTTAGCCTTGCCGGAAGCCTTCTGCCAGGGCGGTGCCTCGCCGTCGGCTTCCAGATCCTTCAGCACGCCCAGTTCATCCATCCGGTGCCGGGGGTAGTCGAACCACAGATACTTCGGAGCAAACTTCGGGAACTCTCTGAGGGTGCCTTCCACACGCCAGGCTGTCCGGCTCTGGACGGCCTTCTCTGCTTCTGCAATGTCCCGGTAGAGTCTGTCATTGACCTCCCTGCAAAGCCGGTTCCGGCAGTAGTCCAGCAGCTTCTGGGCAACACAGGCATCATCCTGGGACACATCACTCTCCCAGTTCATTGCGTTGCTGTCCAGATAGGCCCGGCACAGCCGCACCGTCTCCTGATCTGTTTCCGCCTTCCGGATGGCATCCGTGACTTCCAGCTCGATCAGGTCAAGCAATGCGTCGGGGTCACGGGCAAAGACACCGGAGCCGGATGCCCGGTCCATAGACCGCTTCTGGCCCTGTGAGCCTTTGGAGTGATGGTGACAGTAGATCACCGCACAGCCCAATTTTGTACAGACCAGGTCGAACTGATTGCAGAACTGCGCCATCTGGTCTGCACTGTTCTCATCGCCGGTGATGATTTTGTAGATCGGGTCGATAATAATCGCTGCATAGTTCTTTTTGGACGCCCTGCGAATCAATTTCGGTGCCAGCTTGTCCATAGGAACAGACTTGCCTCGAAGATTCCAAATACTTACCGATTGTGTCATCGGAGCATTCATCGCTTTTCTGATCAGAGCAAAACGATCTTTACACGATTCCTTATCCAGCTCAAGATTCACATACATCACTTTACCCTTCGCGCACTGGAAACCAAGCCACGAGATCCCCTCAGAAATAGCAATCGCCAGTTCGATCAGTGCAAAGGATTTGCCAGCCTTGGACGGACCAGCTACTAACATTTTGTGGCCTTTCCGAAGTACACCTTCGATAAGCTGAGGCGGTGGATTTCCTCCAACGCCCATTTCTTCTTCATCCAAGTCTCCCAGATCATCAGTTTCAGACTCGATCCACTCCTGCCATTCCCGGAAGCCGGCCTTGCCGATGTTGGTAGCCATCAGAAACTGCTTGTGGCCGTTCCGGGTGACACCGGGCATCCGGCTCAGCCGGGAGGGGTTCTTGTTCTGGATATCCACCTGCATTCCGTTTTTCTGCAAAACGCCGTACAGGTAATCCACACGCTTGCGGTATTCGTCATAGCTGCCGGCTTCGATCTTGACTATGGCATGGATACTCTTGCCGCCGGAGTACACAAGGCAGGCCACTGGCAGCTCCAGCTCACGGATCATGGCGTGCTGCTTCTCCAGTTCCATGGAATCAGATTCCACCAGCGCGTACCGATATTCTGTCACATTCTCATTTTTGACGCCCTTGCCGTCCAGAGGGTTGAATCGGATCCAGGCACCAACTGCCGGGTTATAGTCGCCAAATACCTCTTGAATGCTTTTGTACCGGTGGAGCGATTCGATCAGTTCTCCGGCGGTGCGGTCGCAATGGCCTTTGCTGGGCAGATACCGTCCGTCCCGTTCCCAGCTCTCGGTGACATAGCCCACATTTTCAGAGGCATCGAACAGGGTTTCCAGATACTTCGTCAGATCTGCCACCGGGTTCCATTCCTCCGGCTCGTGTACATCCCGGCCTTCCAGCCATCCCTTATCCACCAGAACGCCGTCCCGACTGCCGATGATGGAATCCCAGTCCAGTTCATAGCCGGGACCATCTGAGCCACCGGGCCGCCATCCACGATCCTTTGCCATCTGTACGATGGTGCCGCCGGTGACAGGGATGGAAGTCCCCTGGAAGGTGTTCCACTTCTTTTCGCACTCCCCTGTCCGGTACCGGGAATCATTCCGGCTCCATTCATCCCAGTCAGAGGCGGAATATCCCGCCTCTTTCAGGGCCATGCCAACACTGACCCACTCCTGATAGCTCAGTTCGCCTGGATGTATGTACGCAAGCAGAGGGAGCAGATCCATGTCTCTCGCCATGTGCGTTTATGCCTCCTTCGGGTTAAAATACAGAGGATCGATGCCTCTGGGAATACGCCAGCTGTTGGCTGCGATCCGGTCAATGAGCTTCTTCGCCTGATCAAACTGCCAGGTACCGACGTGCTGAAAGCCTCTGCTTTCCAGAAAGCGGATCTGCTTCGGAGTCGTCAGACCGGCATGACGGCGCTTTTCCAGCTTGTCCAGCAGCAGGGCCGCCTTGCCTGCGTTGTCGATCTCGTCCGGGAAAATACCCAGCTTCTCAAGGGCAGAACGCTGCTTGTCCGATGCAGGCCCCATCTCCCAGCCGAAGGAGGGCACATAGCCGGAAAGGTCTTCCGCCTGGATGCTCATTTCAAACTGCAAAGGGTCCACCAGCTTCCGCTTCCGGGATTTCATCTCTGCCAGTTTCTTCGCCAGTGCTTCCTCGCGCTGGGCCACCACATCCTCGGATGCCTTCTGCTCCGCTTCCTCAATGTCCACCGGGCAGCCTGCGGCTTCAATGTTCTCGGTCATCTTCTTCGCCACTTCCGGAGACTCACAGATCAGACTTGCCGGGTGGCACAGCTCATGACGCTCGGTGTGCCACAGGAAATCCAGAAGTAACAGGTGATCCTTGCCCTCCGCCAGACGGGTGCCTCTGCCCACCATCTGGCAATACAGGCTGCGTACCTTCGTGGGCCGGAGCACTACCACACAGTCCACGCTGGGACAGTCCCAGCCTTCCGTCAGAAGCATGGAGTTGCACAGGACGTTGTATTTACCGGCATCGAAGTCCGCCAGAACCTCTGCCCGGTCCTCAGAACCGCCATTGACTTCCGCTGCCCGGAACCCCTTTGCATTGAGAATGTCCCGGAATTTCTGAGAGGTGGCCACAAGAGGGAGGAATACCACCGTCTTCCGGTCTGCGCAGTGAATGAGCATTTCGTCGGCAATGGATTCCAGATAAGGGTCCAGAGCGTTGCCCAGATCTCCGGCCTTGAAGTCTCCGGACTGGATGCCCACCGCCGACAGATCCAATTTCAGAGGGATGGTCAGTGCCTTGATGGGAGACAGGTACCCCTCACGGATCGCCCGGGGCAGGCTGTATTCATAGGCCAGACTCTCAAAATATTGGCCCAGATTCCGCATATCGCCCCGGTCGGGGGTAGCGGTCACGCCCAGCACCTTTGCCCCGTCGAAATGGTTCAGGACGCGCTGATAGCTGTCAGACAGACAGTGATGAGCTTCATCCACGATGATGGCATCGAAGTAGTCAGGGTCAAACTGCGCCAGACGCTTCTCCCGCATCAGGGTCTGGACAGAGCCAACCACTACACGAAACCAGCTGCCCAGACAGCTGCTGTCCGCCTTCTCCACCGCACTGCGCAGGCCGGTGGACTTGTAGAGCTTGTCCGCCGCCTGATCCAGCAGTTCTCCACGGTGGGCCATGATCAGGACACGGCTGCCCTTACCTACAAGCCGCTCTGTCAGTTTGCAGAATACGATGGTCTTGCCGCAGCCGGTGGGCAGGACCAGCAGAGTCCGGTTGGTACCGGACTCCCACTGCTCCTCGATGGCACTGATGGCTTCAGACTGATAAGGCCGCAGCTCCATCAGAATTTACCGGGGGTGTAGCCACCCTGCTGCGCAGGCTGCTGGTAGCTCTGCTGGGGAGGCTGCTGATAGGACTGCTGCTGATACTGGGGCTGCTGGTAGCTCTGCTGCTGGGGCAGGTTATCCGTCCGGTAGGGCAGCGCACTCCCCTGCTCCGGTGCGTAGAATTCCTCGATGTCGTTGGTCCACAGGTCCTTGCCGTTATCCTTGTTCTTGAAAGAACGCTTGGAGACCTTACAGCGACCTCGGGCACCGATGACAGCATTCCAGTTCATGCTGACCTTCTGACCCTTCTGCCGCTGACCGATGGCAGTGAAGAACTGGCACAGTTTCCACTCCGTCTTGGAGTGCAGGAACAGGTTGTGCTTGACGATGCACTCACCGCTTGCGCCGGGGATCTCCAGCTTGATGCTCAGCTTTGCCTGATTGCAGGGGGGCATCTTGGCAGAGCCGCCGAAGCGTGCCCGTTCGAAGCCGGTGATCACGAAATCATAGTCGCCGGGCTCTGCCACGACAAAGCCACCGTCTTCGTTCTCGATCTCAGCATCCCAGCCGAGTTCGTATCCATCATTCATGTAGTCGCTCATGTGTTACGCTCCTTTAATCATGTTGTAGACCTGCTGCCATGCGCCAACCAGAACGCCGTCGATGAACTGCGGGTCATAATTACGGATGGGTGTATGTTCGGGATAGTAGCCCTTCTGGGCAACCACCCGGCAGATGTCTGCCTCGGATACCTGATACTGGGTCATCAGCTGACGCAGGGCAGGCGGAATACTGGGATCGATCTGCGGCGCGTCCGGTTCAGAAGGGCAGGTCTTCTGGGTCGATGCATTCGAGGACTTCCCAGCCGTTGTCTGTGTAGGGTTTTCCGTCTGCGCAGGCTCAGGCTGCACAGCGGGAACATCGTCCCACAGGAAGCAATGTGCCACAGTGGAAAAGTCGAAGGGCAGCTTCTCCGGCAGAGAAAACCGGTTCTTTGCATCCCAGCAGGGGTGATGGGCGGTGTACATGACACGCTTGCCGCCCTGGGCCTTGTTCTTCTTGTCCTCGGACTTGACCACGATGGTCTCGTAGTTGGCGAACAGAACCATGTCCGCCCATTCCTTTACCATTCCGGCAACGTTGGTCTTCTGAGAGTTGATCAGCTTCAGCTCCCACCGATCATAGGCGCCCATTTCGTCGGGCTGTTCCACCTTCCGCATGGCAGCGTGAGCGGTGATGATGACGTTGATGCCCAAATCGATGAGCTGATCCAGCAGATTCAGCAGTCTGCCCATGTCCTCATAGACGTAGCTGTAGCCCTTGCCATAGGCAAAGTCCTCGATGCCGCTTTTCTGATGCCGGGCACAGACCGCATCCACTGCCCTGCGCTGTGCCCAGTCCGCCGTATCCAGTACGAAGGTCTTGCACAGGTGGGGATTCCGCAGCACATAGTTCACCTGCTCGCAGATCATGGCGAAGCTGTTGGGAGCCGGGAACCGGCGGACATTCATCCGGGTTGTGCTGCCCTCCGTATCGCAGAACAGCGGCTCCGGGGCCAGAGAGGCGAAGGTGGTCTTACCAATGCCCTCGGGACCATAGACCACAACCTTCACCGCCTTCGGCATTACACCGGTGATGATTTCCATTAAAAGACACCTGCCTTCCAAGTATTACGGACAGGAGGTTCCATGACCGGAGGAAGGGACTCCCCTGCCACCTGCCCGTCGTCGATGATGATGGTACATTCGGAACCGGTGCTGACCCGGGTGGCGATGGCCTGCAGGTTCTGACTCTGGAGCCAGTTGCCAAACTCCCGGAGGGTGTTCAGATCCATCTGCTCCAGCTTATCCAGAAGCACAAAGCCGCACCGGGGATTCAGCGCCCGAACGATTGCGGTGGCAACCTTCAGCTGATCGCTGCCGCTCATGCCGTCCCACTTCTTTCCGTGGTAAGTCAGCTCACCGGCCTCCACAGACAGTCCTTCCAGAGGAAGCACCGCACCGTTGAGCAGATCCACCTTTGCCTGCCGGGTGCTTTCCAGTTCTCCGGTGAGGGCATCGTACTGCTCCTGATACCGCTGGGCCTCCTGCTCAGACCGCTCCCGGTCGGAGTTAGCCCTTACCTTGATGTTGATGGCCTCGATATTCATCAGATCCTGCTCAATCTGAGCGGTGGATTCATCGTGGAGATCTTCGGCAGACTTCCGGGCAGTCTCCAGGTCGGCAATGAGTAATTCATACTGCTCGTTCATCTCTTTCAAAACAGCTTCCTGCCGGACAATATCCCGTGCCAGCTGGTGGCATTCGTTGTCTAACCTGTCGGCAATCTGCCGCTTGCGCTGGTTCTCACCATTCCGGGCGAGAATGGCCTGCTGCCGCTGAATCAGTTCATAGGCAGACACAGGCTCCTTCGGTGCGTCCGGGTAGAAGGGCATTTCCAGAGCGAACTTCTTCTTCCGGTCTGCCTCCTGGCCGATCATGCGCCGCCGGTTGTAGAGATCCGTCTCCTGCCGTTCCAGTGCCCGGAGCTGATCACCCACACCGATGATCTGCAAGAGGGTGTTGGCCTTCTCCCGGTTGGGGGCTTCCATGAACTTGGGAAGGTTCAGGGCCAGCTCCTCCACGAAGCTGTTCAGTAGCTGCTGTCCACTGCGCTTGCCATTGGGGTCGGTGACTTT
The DNA here is from genome assembly GCA_017506735.1 of Oscillospiraceae bacterium. Classification (GTDB taxonomy): domain Bacteria; phylum Bacillota; class Clostridia; order Oscillospirales; family Oscillospiraceae; genus Faecousia. The sequence goes on from JAFVMW010000055.1 coordinate 45,379, forward strand.
CAGTGCGCTGTTCTTGCCGGAGCGTTCCACCACCAGTCCGTTGGACAGAGTGATCTTCACCATGGGCGGCAGCACCGAGCCGTCCCGAACGGGGTTGCTGGGCTTGTACCGGTCGCCGCCCAGAGCCCATGCGATGGTGTCCAGGATGCTGGTCTTGCCCTGATTGTTATTGCCCCCGATGACAGTCAGTCCAGACGCGGCAGGCTCCAGAGCCACAGCCCGGATCCGCTTGACGTTCTCAAATTCGAGGGCATTGATTTTGATGGATTCCATTTGCAAATCTCCTATCTATGTGTTAGACTAGGGATGGAGTAACATCCCTGCCGCCCGATTCCGGTCTTGCCCACCGGAGGGCGGCTTTTTATTTACCCTGCATCAGGACGCCTTGCCGATCTGGATGCCCAGAACGATGGACCATGCAACGTTGCCGATGTGCATCAGATACCCGGCGATGTGGCCCACATGGGCAAGGATGATCAGGGTGGTACAGCCGATAACCCAGAGGGTGGCGTGCATGGCCATGTGCTTAATGGCGGCGATGCGACGGGCCCGGAGGGCTTCCTCTGCCCGGCGCTGGTTTTCCAACTCAAACTGAGCGGAAGCACTGATGCGGTGGGTATGCTCCCGGTGGATCTGCTCCCGGTGTTCCCTGGTTGCGTTGTTGAGCACCGCGTGCTCCTGCGCCTCCTGCGCAGCGGGGATGGTGTTGGGTTCGTTCATGCGGATTCCTCCATTTTCTTGATTTGTTTGGTGGTGTACCCCAGAAACCGGAGGACATCAGCCGGTTCCAGCCCTGCCGCCGTGATTACCAGCCGAAGTTGGCTCACGGTGAAGCTGCTGGGGTCTTTCATCTTTCTGTTTACGGTAGCGGTGGGGATGCCGGACAAGTCGGCCAGATCTTTCTCATGGCGAAGCCCCTGATTGACCAGTCCGTGGAACACCGCTTTGCGGAAGTCCTCATCCGCATATTGCTGGGCGTACTGCCGAATTCGCGGCATGATCGGTTCCTCCTTTGGTGATTCTTGGGTTTTGTGTCCGTTTTATTGGACATCGTGTGTGCTAGGATTCAAGTGGAGCATCAATCTCCAGAATGTTGCAGATTGCTTGAACGATTTTAGGTGCATTTCTTTCACCAGTAAGGATTTTGTAAGTGTACCCACTGTCCATAAACAAACCGGTCTGAGAGCGCACCTTTTCCTCTAACCACTTCTGGGTTTTACCTCTACGCAAAAGCTCCGTCTTTACGCACAAACCGAACGGTGTCAATTTGCAGGATTCCAACAAACCTAACCTCCTTCCGTACTTTATGTATTGACAAGTACGGAATACTGTACTATATTAAAAGTGCCAACCAACTAATAATGTACGGCATTCCGTGCCTCGCACCAGTATAGTAGCACTGATTTCCGTACAAGTCAACACATTTAGTACGGATTCCAGTATATTCGGCATTCCGTACAAATTCGAGGTGCAATAAATGGGTACTATGTACGGAATTATCGAGCAGCTTTGTACGGAACGCGGAATCAAACCCGGAAAGCTATGCTCTGAACTCGGAATCAGCCGCGGTATTCTGAGCGACCTGAAAGCCGGCCGGACGAAAAAGCTATCTGCAGAAAATGTCGCCAAAATATCTGCCTATTTTGGCGTATCTACAGACTATCTTCTGGGCAATGTAAGCGATCCGTTTTTCCATCTGGACAATGATCGTATCCTTAGAGAGATAAATAGTTACGAAGAAGAAAAGCCCCTCGTCAATGATGACAAGGAGCTTACTGAGTATTTGGAAATATTAAAAACACGGCCAGAAATGCGGATGCTATTCCGGCTCTCCAAAGATGCCACTAAGGAGGACGTGGAAGCAGCGGTCCGGATCATCGAGGCCCTGCGCAAGAAATAGAGGAGATTCTATGGGCAGCCAAGTCTATGTGCGAATGATTGCTTTTCCCAGAACCGTAAATGCCGTCACTTTGCCCAACGACGACGGTTCATTCGATGTCTATATCAATGCCAAACTACCTCCTGAGCTTCAGGTGAAAGCATTAGAGCACGAACTTGAGCATATCAATCGAGACCACTTCTATAACGAAGATCCGGTGGGGAGAAATGAGCTGGAGGCTGGATGAATAAAAAGGCTGTAGCCTTCACCAGTGCGATCAAATAAATGTCACCTTTCACCTGTTGGCGACATATCCATCTGGAGGTATTATCCTCAGAATCAAACAGAAAGAAGGAATTACCATGGCATTGATCCCTTGCCCTGAATGCCAGCGTCAGATTTCTGACAAAGCATCGTTCTGCCCCCAATGTGGCTACCCGATGAATCCGGCCCCGCGCACGACTACTCCTCGTCCTGTGCCTGGCGCACGCCCTGTCACCCCTGCTCCCACGCCTCCTCCGCGTCCAGTCTACCAGCAGCCTCAAACCTACCCGGAAGCACCTCCAAGAGTTGTCCACGATCTCACCGATGAGGAAATGGCCGAACTGTGCCCCGGTATGGTTTCCACCTCCGTCAAAAAAGCAAAGAAGAAGTCCATCTTCAAGCGCTGGTGGTTCTGGGCTGTCGTGGTGGCTGTCGTGGTGGCGGCCGTGATCGGTGTGTTTTTGGCCAATGGAGAGTTCTCCTTATCCTCCATCATTCCTCCCAGTTCTGAAACCGAAGCTGGTGGGACTGTGACACCGGAATCTACAACATCCGGCGGCATTGACACGGATGAACATCTGCTCACTGTCGAGATCACCCTTCCTGGCTCCATGTTTGAGAACGAGGACATGACCACCTTTGACCCCGAGATCTATGCTGAGGAAAACAATTTCCTGTCCGCCAAGATCAACGAAGATGGTTCTGTCACCATCAAGATGACACGATCCAGGCACAACGAACTTCTGAAAGAGATGTCCGATTCTCTGGATGCAAGCTTTGCAGAACTTATTGAAGGCGAAGATACCCCTTATATCAAGGAAATCACTCACAATGATGATTTCAGCGTTGTTACGATCCGTGTTGACCGTGCCGCATACGAAAACTCCTGGGACTTCACGCCCCTTACAGTGAGCATCAGCGCCATGTTTTACCAGGCATTTCTGGATATGGATTATCATGTAGAAATTATCATACTGGATGTTGATACTGGCGATGTGATTAACACTTCTGTCTATCCCGGCGAAACAGAATAATAATAAAAAACGCCCCGGTGCGCTAACACCGAGGCGTGTGCCAGAAGGAGCTACCAACTCCCAAAGGCCGTTGCAAACAAATCCACCCAAGAACCACCAAGGGAGCAGTCTGCCCATTTATTATACCTGCTCCCTGCCCAAAAAGCAAGGAGGAACCTATGAAAATTCCCGAGCCGAGGAAACTCCCTTCTGGATCCTGGAATGTCCGAGTCCAGATCGACGGTGTCACCAGATCCATCACCAGACCCACCAAAAAGGCCTGCATCCAGGATGCCGCTGCCCTGAAAACCGGCATCCGGAACGCCCCAAAGAAGAACGAAGCCACCCTATCCGCTGCCATCGACCGCTATATTTCCGACCGGGCAAATGTCCTCAGTCCTTCCACCATTCGTGGGTACCGGGCCATTCAGCGGCTCCGGTTCCAGCCCATGATGCAGCGGAACATCGATACCATCAATCAGGAGCAGTGGCAGCGAGCCGTGAACCAGGAAGCCAAGCTCTGCTCTGCCAAAACGCTAAAAAACGCATGGGGATTCATCGCCTCTGTGATCGTGGATGCCACCGGCCAGCGCATTACAGTCCGGCTCCCTCAGGTGGTAGCAAACGATCTGCCCTACCTGACCGCCGAGCAGATCCCCACGTTTCTGGATGCCATCAAGGGGAACTATTGTGAGATCGCTATCCTGCTGGGGCTCTCCAGCCTTCGTCGGTCGGAGATCCTTGCCCTGCGGTGGGAGGACATCGACCTGAAGAAAGGCTGTATCTACGTCCGTGGTGCTGCTGTGTTGGATGCTGATGGTAACCTGATCCAGCGGAAGGAAAACAAAAACACCAGTTCCCGGCGGACCGTCCCGTTCCTGCTCCCCCAGCTCCGTGCCGCCGTGGAAGCCGCTGACAAAAGCACAGAATTTGTGGTGACCTGCAACCCGAACACCATCTGGAGCTGCACCAACAAAGCCTGTCGCGCCGCAGGCCTTCCGGAGATCGGTGCCCACGGCCTGCGCCGCAGTTTCGCCAGTCTCGCCTACCACCTCCAAATCCCGGAAGAGATCACCATGAAAGCCGGCGGTTGGTCTGATATCTATACCATGCGGAAAATCTACACCAAAGTATCTGACCTCGATATTACCACTCAGGGTGAGCGATATGAGGCTTTTTTTGGAAAACTGGAACAAAAAACTGGAACGGAAACTGAAAACGCTTAGAGCCGCAACGGTTTTTCGCATTTCAAAAGTGGGTTCGAGTCCCATCTCTCGCACCAAAATTCCGGTTACCCCTTACGGGGTGACCGGAATTTTTTGTGCGGAGATGGGACTCGAAAGCCCGGCCCAAGCGAAGCGAGGATACAAAACAGTCCGGTGGACTGTTTTGTAAGGCGTGGGAGAGTCCCTCAGATTTCATCCACATCCGGTACGAATGTGGATAAAATCTGAATATGTCCGATACCGAAAAATTTTGGTATGAGCGCACTTTTCAAAAAGTCCTATAAGCAGACTCCACCAAAAAACCAGATACCCATTTGGGGTATCTGGTTTATTAATGTCTGGATGGAATATGCAAAAATTCCAGTGACAATCACACGGCCAGGAAGAACTTCACGAGGAACAGTGCGGAAATGATATAGGTCAAGACAGAAACCTCTTTAGCCTTGCCGCCAAAGACCTTCATGATGGTGTAGCTGATCAGACCGATGCCGATGGCATGGCCGATGGAGCCAGAAACAGGCATACCAATGAGCATCAGGGACACAGGAACCATCTGGTCCATATCGTTGAAGTCAACCTTTTGCAGACCCTGCAGCATCAGAACACCAACATAGATCAGTGCAGCGGAAGTAGCGGCTGCGGGAATGATGGCAGCAACAGGAGCAATGAACATACAGGCCAGGAACATCAGGCCACAGACCAGAGCAGTTAGGCCGGTACGGCCACCTGCCTCAACACCAGCAGCAGACTCAACGAAGGTAGTGACAGTGGAGGTGCCAGTGCAGGAACCGAAAACGGTACCAATGGCATCAGACAGCAGGGCTTCTTTCATGTGAGGCATATTGCCGTTTTCGTCCACCATACCTGCGCGGGAGGCAGTGCCCACCAGAGTGCCGATGGTGTCGAACATATCGATGACACAGAAAGTAATGATCAGAGTAATGACTGTGAACCAGCCAATCTCTGCCAGACCGGCAAAATTGAACTTGAAGAAGGTGGTCTCCATCATGTCAGCCACAGGAGGCACAAAGGAGGCACTTGCCAGGGAAGCGAAGGGATTGGTGCCCAATAACACAAAGGAGCCAATCCAGTAGACAACAGAAGCGATCAGCATGCCAAACAGAACAGCTCCCTTAACACCCTTCTTGGCCATGGCCACAATGGCAAACAGGCCGACAAACATGGTGACAACCGTCAGAACCATGGTGGCATAGCCAGCATCGCCCATATTGCCCTGCAGAACGCTGGGTGTCAGAGCACCGAAGAAGTCACGCATGACATAGAAGGGTGTGGTAAAACCATTACCCTCAGCATAAATGCCTACATTGGATCCTAAACCAATGTTCATCAGCATCAGGCCGATAGCAGGAGAAATGCCCAGACGGATGCCCAAAGGAATGGATTCCACAATCTTCTCACGGACATTGAAGATGGACAGAACAATAAACACGATGCCTTCAATCAGAATGATGATCAAGGCAGTCTGGAAGGAGGCTAGATAGCTCATACCGGTCAGTGTAACGACATTACCTACGACCACGGCAAAGAAGCTGTTCAGACCCATGCCGGGAGCCATGCAGAAGGGCTTGTTGGCCAGGAATGCCATGCAGACCATACCCGTAAAGGAAGCCAGGCAGGTTGCCATAAAGACACCGTTCCATAGTGCGCTGCCAGCATCAAAATTTGTCAGCAGGTTGGGATTCAGGGCAATAATGTAAGCCATAGTCATAAAGGTGGTGAGACCTGCAATTATTTCGATTTTGGCATTTGTGCCATTTTCCTTCAATTTGAATAGTCTTTCTAACATATGATATACCTTTCTTTCCTGATTCTAGTTAAGTGAAACTAATGCTTAATCATTATACCATTTCATGAACGTGGAATCAAGAATTATCAACGGGTTTTCTCTATAATAGTGAAGCAAAAACAAGGAAATTTGATGATCTGAAATCCGAAAAACCGTTGGTATGACAACATTTTTTGAAAAGTCCTATAAGAACACTCGCACAAAAAAGAGGTCGTCCTAACGGACGACCTCTTTTTTGGTATGGGCGACGGGACTCGAAAGGCCGTTAAGAAAACATGCCGGTGGCATGTTTTCAGGCCGTGGGAGAGTCCCCCGGTTTTCGGATGCATCCCGGAGGGATGTGGACGGAAACCGGTATACCCCTCCCAGAGATCCTGCCCAGCGTGCTTCTTACCCGTAGAAATATGCATTCCCATATGATATAATTATTACAAAACTACTTACATCAGAGGAGGTAACGAATATGATCGACATTACAACTTGGATGGAACACTTCCTGCAGAAACTGAATGAAACGTTCGCAAACCGCGTTTGGTTTGTCGGTTTGCAGGGCAGTTACGGCCGGGGTGAGGCAACCGAATCCAGCGACATCGATATCGTGGTCATTCTGGACGAACTGTCCGCAGCGGACATCCAGGCCTACCATGATATGCTGAATCCCCTTCCCCACAGGGAATTGATCTGCGGCTTCCTTTCCGGTAAGGCAGAAATCATGAATTGGGAGCCCTCTGACCTGTTCCAGTTCTGCCATGACACCACGCCGATCAAAGGCAGCCTTTCGGAAGTGATGGCTGTGATCGACGAATGTGCAGTGAACCGGGCGATCAAAATCGGCGTCTGCAACATTTTCCACGGATGCGTACACAATATGCTGTACGAAAAGAGCGAAGAGATCCTGCGCGGATTGTATAAATCCGCTTCCTTCGTCGTGCAGGCAATCGCATTCAAGCAAACAGGAAACTACATCAGCCGTCAAAAGGAATTGCTCAGCGTTGTATCTTCCGATGAACGGGTCATTGTCGAAACCTTTTTGCATTTGAAAAACGGCGGTTCCGCAGATTTCACCGCTATGTCCGAAACCCTGTTAGCCTGGTCCAAAAAATGGATCGCAGAGAGCCGTTAATCGGAATATCAAAATTAACCGGATCAGGAGGTCATTTCCATGGCGGTATTCAAAGACATTTCCTACGGCGCGCCGAAGGAGCTTTTCCGGACGCTGGACATTTATCTGCCCCAGAAGGAGCATTTCGATGTATTTCTTTACTTCCACGGTGGCGGATTCGTATGCGGCGACAAGGCAGATGTGGGCCCCATTGCGGATTATCTGACCTCCAGAGGAATCGCTGTTGTCAGCGCCAACTACCGGATCGGCACCGGGGTTCGCTGGCCCGGATACATCCAGGATGCCGCCGCTGCCGTGGCCTGGGCGATGAAGCATCTGCCGGAATACGGTCAGTGCGGCAAATTCTATGTGGGCGGCAGTTCCGCCGGCGGATACTTAAGCATGATGTTGTGCTTTAATCGGCAGTATCTGGAGCCTTACGGCATTCATCCTACCGACATCGCAGGATATATCCATGACTCCGGGCAGCCAACCGCGCACTTCTCTGTGCTGGAGGCGAAGGGACTCCACCCGGACCGGATCATCGTTGATGAGACCGCTCCCCTGTTTTATGTGGGCCTTGAGCCCCGGTACTCCCCCATGCTGATCCTCATCGCTGACCAGGACATTGGCAATCGCTACGAGCAAACCCTGCTTCTGGTTTCCACCCTGAAACAGTTCAAAATTCCTCCGGAGGACATTGTTCTGAAGGTAATGCACGGCCTGCATTGTCAGCACACCGGCGCATTGGACGAAAATGGTGAAAGCATCACCGGCAGGCTCATTGACGAATTCATCCGTCAGCACCCATAACTGTCGCAAAAGAGGTCATCCAGAGTTGGATGGCCTCTTTTTTATCGCTCAGAATTCTTCTCTGGCATCCAGCCAGGCGCAGAAGCCGAAATAGTTTTCCCGGAGCTTTTCGGGCAGCTCGTCCACCGGTACCTCCTCCACATAGGGGCACAGAATATGCTCATGCCAATGGCCGCCCCAATGCTGTTCATACGCCCTGCCTGTCAGCAGCTCCGTATCAAAGGGAATGATGTAGCAGAAATCCATTTCCTTTGCATGGTGGAAGTTCAGATGGACACCATACTTCACCGAGCCATCCGGCGCATACCAGCGCACCGGCGTCCGTTCCGGCAGGAAGGCCGGGAAGCTGACCTCGATGTTTGCCACGCAGGAGATGGCGCAATCGGAACAGTCATGTGGACAGGAGCCGTTTTCCGATTCATCACGAAGGCCGTCCACAGAAACCAGAACCTTCCCGGCAGACAGGATGCATTCGCCCAGGCTGTCCTCCTGAAAGGGTTCCCCGGTGCGGAGGATGTGCCGTTTCTCAATCACATACCGGGTTTGTTTCAGTTCGGAGGAAAAGTCATACTCCTGCCAGAAGCCGTCGATCATCTCCAGCGCGGCATCGAAGGTGGCGCACAGGTAGCGCTCCTCATAGGCATCCGGCTCGTTCTTGATGCGCAGTTCATAGATCTCGCCTTCCCCGTTGCTCCGGAAGGCTTCCAGAGATCGGTTCTGCCAGTCAATACACCTTGCGGCATGAGCCGAAACAGAAGGTGCATAATCTTCCAGCAGCTTCAGCAGGCGCAGCCGTTCCTCAAAGGACGGCGCAAAGTGGAAGGCGATTCCAAGCAAATCCACTTCCGTAAAGGTGTATTTCTTTTCTTCAATCGCATTTCTTAAACCGTCCGACCACAAGCAGGCCGTAATTTCCTTTTGCAGCTGTCGGGGCTCCACAGGTGCCCTCCTCTCTGTTTATGAATTCGGGATTTGCCGCAGGGCTTCATCGATCCGGTTGATCTGATCCGCAGGCATTTTGGCAAAGCCCAGAATGCCCCGAAGGGTCATCTTTTTGACCAGGTCACCCTGAAGCTGGGCAGTCAAAGGGCCCAGAACCGCCACTGCCTGCCGGTTCTCCAGCAGCAGACCCACAGTGCAGTCCACACTGAGGGCGGGATCGTTGTCTCCGGTGGTATAACGCGGACACAGGGGATCGGTCATTTTGCCGTCACCGAAGTCACCCAGCACATCCCGGAGGAAGCCGACGCTGTCGTCCACCCAGTCCGGCACCCGGTCGCAAAGGGGCGTATTCCGGTTATGCACCCCGGACACACCGGTGGAGAAGCCGTGGGGGCCGTAGGCATAAATATGGCTCTCAAAGCTGATCTTCGCATCGGCCAGGGCCCGGCAGAAATCCAGGCTGTTCTGCACGGGAACCACATCGTCAGAGCAGGTGGCAAAGACGAAGCAGGGTGGTGTCTTCTGATCCACACATTTGGTAGTATCCGGGGCGGTTGGGTTGCAGCCGGTCACGTCGGAACCTGCCACAGCGTAGCCCAGAATGGCTGCGTTGGGCCGTTCCTCTGCCAGGGTGGCGGCCGCTGCTGCCAGGTGTCCGCCGGCGGAGAAGCCAATGACTGCCACCTTATCCGGGTACACATTCCAGTCCTCCCGGCTGCGGATCATCGTCAGGGCCTGCTCCACATCCTCCAGGGGATTGGGCCAGGCAGCGAATTTACCCACACTGTAATTCAGCACAAAGGCCTGGTAGCCTGCTTTCAGAAAGGCAAAGGCCACCGGATCCGCCTCCCGGACGGAGCAGTACTGGTAGCCGCCGCCGGGCAGCACCAGAATGGCAGGGCGCTTGGGGATGTACTCAAACCTGCCTCCCACCGGCTGGATATAGGCAGTAAGGGTCACATTCCGATCCTGGTTCAAAACGATACATTCCTGCTGCATAGTACAACATTCCTTTCCCTTTTTCTTTGATTATACCCCCGTCCAGGGGGAAATGCAACTGCTTTACATTTGCTTTGCGCCGTGGTAGAATGTAGAAAATGTTCATGCAAGCGATGATTACGCAGGGAGGGATACCATGGATCAGTTTTCTGTTCTTCACATGGATCGTGATTTTCTTGTCTGTCTGAAGCCTGCCCGGGTCCGTTCCACAGATGAGCCAGGGGGTATGCCGGAGCTTTGCAGGGCCGCTTTGGGCAATCCCAAAGCCGATGTGCGCACCGTTCACAGGCTGGACCAGGTGGTATCCGGGCTGATGGTTCTGGCCCGGGGCGCCAGAGCCGCTTCCGAGCTGTCCCGTCAGATCCGGGAGGACGAATTCGGGAAAACCTATCTGGCGGTGGTTCACGGTGTGCCGGAAGCAGACAGCGGTACGCTGGTGGATCTGCTTCTGAGGAGCAAGCCGGAGCGAAAGACCTATGTGGTCACAGAACCCGGCAAGGGTGTCCAGGAGGCAGTGCTTGATTACGAGGTGCTGGCAACCGTCGGAGACTTCTCCATGGTTCGGATTGTGCTGCGTACCGGCAGAACCCATCAGATCCGGTGCCAGTTTTCTTCCCGGAATCTGCCGCTGGTGGGCGACCGGAAATACAGTCTGAACGAGGACAACTGTGAAATCGCCCTGTGGTCCCACAAGCTGTCCTTTGCCCACCCAGCCACCGGAGAAAAACTGGAGTTCACTGCTCCCCCACCGGAGGAATACCCCTGGAATCTGTTCCCGGGCATCCACTGGGATTGTTGCGGCAGCGAAAGCACTGCCTCGGAATGACACGATATTGAAAAAACAGCCGCGGCGACTTGCCGCGGCTGTTGCTGTATGATTGGGGATCAGAACTCCAGTTCTTCCTCGTCCTCGTCGTCGAAGGAGAACTCCAGGTTCTCACCGCACTGGGGGCAGGGAATGGAGCCGGACTCCAGGGTCTCCTCGTCGAAGTTGATCACATGATTGCAGACGGGGCAGCAGACCTCATAGATGGTGGTTTCCTCGTCGCCGAAGTCGAAGCCCTCTTCCAGGTCATCCTCCTCGTCGTCCCAGAACTCCATATCGTCGTCCTCGTCCTCGTAGTCCTCATCATCCTCGTCCATGCTCATGATGAAGTCCTCGATGGCATCCAGATCGTCCTCGATCTCGTCCAGCTCGTCGGAGATGGCGATGGTGGTCTCCTGGACATCGCCCAGGGTCTTGGTCACGTCGCCCAGCAGCTCAACGATGGCAGCGATCATCTTGCCCTCGTCGGTCTCCTTGTTCAGGTTCATGCCATCCATCAGGCCCTTCAGGTATGCGGACTTTTCAGAAAGTGTCATAATAACATCCTCCTATTGGAAAAATGGGGACGATAGGTTATATCGTCCCCTGTTGGTTTGCGAAAACAGGAAGCACTGATGAAATCGGCAAGAGCAGGTGACGAGAGATTTTGTCACAGAGGAAGGAATTGAACAGGAAGGAATACTTTGTGTATTTCGAGTGTTCAATTCTGAACAGCCGGGACAAAAGATCCGTCAGCTGCCGCAGACGATTTATTCAGGGTTTCCGAAAGATTAAGCCTTGGAACGGCCCAGGTACTCGCCGGTACGGGTGTCGATCTGGATCTTGTCGCCCTCGTTGATGAACAGAGGCACCTTGACATCAGCGCCGGTCTCAACGGTAGCGGGCTTGGTGACGTTGGTGGCAGTGTTGCCAGCGAAGCCGGGCTCGGTCTTGGTAACGACCAGGTCAACAAAGTTGGGGACTTCAACGCCGAAGACCTTGCCCTTGTAGCTCATAACGGTGCAGATGTCGTTCTCCTTGACAAACTTGAAGGAATCGTCCAGGTTGCTTGCATCGATGGGCTCCAGCTCGTAGGTCTCCTGGTCCATGAAGTAGTACAGCGCGCCGTCGTTGTAGGAGTACTCCATCTTCTTTCTCTCAATGAAAGCGGTGGGGAACTTGGCAGAGGGGTTCAGAGAAGTTTCGGTCACGCCGCCGGTGATGACGTTGCGCATCTTCACACGGACGAAAGCAGCGCCCTTGCCGGGCTTGACGTGCTGGAACTCGATGACCTGCATAACCTTGCCGTCCATCTCAAAGGTAATGCCATTGCGAATATCGCCTGCAGAAATCATAATTATATCCTCCTAAATGTTGTCCCATTGACTGGGAATAATACATTACATAGTTGTACCCATACATTTTACCCTATCGCATCGCATTTTTCAAGGGTAAATCCGAATTTTTTTACACAATGATCAAATTCTTGGGGCTGCCGGTCAGAATTTCGATGCCATTTTCCAGATACACGCAGGTATCCTCGATGCGGACGCCGAACTTGCCGGGCAGATAAATGCCGGGTTCCGCAGAAGCAACGGCACCTACGGGCATGGGCTCCGGATTCCGGGCGTTGGGATTGGGCGCCTCATGGATCTCCAGACCCAGGCTGTGGCCGTAGCCATGGCCGAAGTATTCGCCGTAACCGGCATCGGTGATGACCTTCCGGGCAGCGGCATCCACATCCTGACCGGGAACGCCTGCCTTGGAAACCGCCAGACCGGCAAGCTGCGCTTCCAGGACGGTGTTGTATACCTTCTTCATCTCCTCGGTGGCGAAGCCAACAGCAACGGTACGGGTCATGTCGGAGCAGTAGCCCATATAGCTTGCACCGAAGTCCATGGTGACGAAGTCGCCTTCCTGGATGACACGCTCGCAGGCAACGCCGTGGGGCAGGCTGGTGTTGGGGCCGGAAACCACGATGGGCTCAAAGGCAAGGCCGGTGGCGCCGTTCTTGTACAGGCAGTAGATCAGCTCGGCCTGGAGCTCCAGCTCGGTCATGCCGGCCTTGATCCGGGTGACTACCTCAGCGAAGGCCTTGTCGGTAATGGCCTGGGCCTTGCGCATCAGCTCCAGCTCCCAGGCCTCTTTCACGCCCCGGAAGCCGTTGATTCTGGCAGTGTTGGGAACCAGCTTGACGTTCAGATTCTTCTCATAGCCCATCAGTTCAGCCACGGTCAGGTAGTTTTCCTCAAACCACAGCTCCTCCACGCCGAAGTCGGCGATGGCGTCATTGATGCGCTTGCAGTAGCCGAAGCCGGCGATGTCCAGAACCTCAAAGCCCTTCAGGCCGTTCTGGGCGGACTCGATGTAACGGGAGTCGGTGAAGTAGCGGCAGCCGTTTCTGGTGACCACGGCAACGCCCTCGGCGATGTCGAATTCCGCGCCGTAGTGACGGCTGTAGCGGCTGGTCAGCAGCAGGCCCTGGCTGTCATTGATCAGGGACAGGTATTTTTCAAGATTCTTCATTTGGTGATCCTCCTGTTTTCAGCGATAAAGATAAAAGGCAGTTCCAGCACGTGCCGTGCCTTCAGCCAGAAATTATGATTGTCGATGGCCTTGACCAGAATGGCCTTGCAGCCGGAGGAACGGGCACCCAGGGTATCGGTGTAGATCTGGTCACCGGCCAGGGCGCAGTCGGACGGGTTCAGGCCGTATCTCCGCAGGCATTCACGGATGCCCCTGTGAAAGGGCTTTTTGGCGTGGGTGATGCAGTCGATGCCGTATTTGGCGCAGAAGATTTTCACCCGGTCCCGTTTGGAATTGGACACCACGCAGATGGGGATCTCCCCTGCCGCCATGGTACGCAGCCAGGCCTCCATCTCCGGGGTGGGGTCGTTGGTGGTGTAGGGGACGATGGTGTTGTCAAAATCCAGCATCAGAAGCTTCACGCCGAGCTTGCGCAGCAGCTCCGGGGTCACATCGGTGAGGGCATCCACCATCACCGTGGGCAGAAAGGAAAGGGACATAACAGCCTCCAAATCACATCATAATTCACTTTATTGTACCATAGCGACAGCGGTTTGTCCATGGCAAAATAGCGCCTTCCTCCCCACTTAACTGAGCGGAAAGAAACCTTCCAGCCCCTCGATTGTGTATCGCCCCGTTTCATGCTATCATAAAGTCATCAAAGATCATTGAACAATCATTTCTGGAGGAAGCAAAATGAACATTGGAAAAAACATCCTTGAACTGCGCAAAGCAAAAAACGTTACGCAGGATGCCCTTGCCGCCGAGCTGGGCGTCACCGCCGCCGCTGTGTCCAAGTGGGAGAACGGCTATACCCTGCCGGATATTCTGATGCTGTGTGCCCTTGCGGACTATTTTGAGGTCACAACGGATGAGCTGCTGGGCAGAAACGCAAAAACCATGGTGGCCGTCATCGCCGCCGAGACTCCCGATCTGGGAGAAGCTATCAAAACCTTGGTAAAGCAGTATGGCATCGTTACCCGGCGCATTGTCCACAGCTATCCGGAAGCAGTGGACGCGGTAAACAGCGATCTGTCCGTCACGCATCTTTTTGTCAGTCTGGATAAGCCGCTGAACGAAGAGCAGTACCGTGAAACCCGGGACAATATCCGCCAGATCGAAAGCAGAGCACCGGAACTGCAAAAGACACTGGATGGCTTTGAAATCTATCTGAAGCATATGCCCGTTTACGATGAGCTTTGCGAGCGGAAGCATCTGACCTGATCTGATCCCGATACGCAAAAAGACCCCCGACCGATTTGGTCGGGGGTCTTAGTGAGCATAAGTCAAGAGGGATATTAGTAGAACTTTCTCTTGTTCTTACGGGCAGCCTCGGACTTCTGCTTACGCTTCAGGCTGGGGCTGACGTAGTGCTCGCGCTTCTTAACTTCTGCAATAACGCCCTCCTTGGCGCAGCTACGCTTGAAACGGCGCAGTGCGGACTCCAGAGATTCGTTCTCCTTAACGCGAATTTCAGACATGGTTTTCCCTCCCTCCGATGGCATCCGGCTAGATCCAGGATGCGTTCAGGGCCTATCATTAGGCTTGACTATTATAGACTGGAAACGTCGATTTGTCAAGAATTATTTTGAAAAACTTTCTCAATCATCAAGCCTCCCCTCAAGGGGAGCCGGATCACTTGACAATCAGATTGATCAGCTTGTTCTTGACCACGATGGTCTTGCGGATTTCACCGGCGGCGAGGAACTTGGCGATCTTCTCCTCGGACTTTGCCTTGGCGATGCATTCCTCATCGGAGGAGTCGGCGGCGATGGTGATGGTGCCGCGCATCTTGCCGTTGACCTGGACAGCCATGGTGACCTCGGTGTCCTTCAGCTTGGCTTCGTCCCAGGTGGGCCATGCTTCGTAGGCGATGGTGTTGTCGTGGCCCATGATCTGCCAGATTTCCTCACCAACGTGGGGAGTGATGCATGAGATCATCTTGATGAAGCCCTCGGCATAGGCTCTGGGGCAGGAGCCGTTCTTATAGACCTCGTTGACAAAGACCATCATCTGGGCGATGGCGGTGTTGAAGCCCAGAACCTCAAAGTCATTCGTGACCTTCTTGACGGTCTGGTGGTAGACCTTGGTCAGCTTGCCGTCATCGGTGTCGGTCAGGTTGCTCTGCTCGGTGAAGAAGTTCCACACACGGTTGATGAACTTCTTTGCACCGGCCACGGCGGTGGTGGACCAGGGCTTGGAAACCTCCAGGGGGCCCATGAACATCTCGTACAGACGCAGAGTGTCAGCGCCGTAGTCCCTGACGATGTCGGAGGGGTTGACCACGAACTCGGGGAACCGCTTGCCCATCTTGATGCCGTTCTCGCCCAGGATCATGCCCTGGTGGACCAGCTTCTTGAAGGGCTCCTTGACGGGAGAAATGCCCTCGTCGTACAGGAACCGGTTCCAGATTCGGGAATAGATCAGGTGACCCACAGCGTGCTCGGGGCCGCCGACGTACAGGTCAACGGGCATCCAGTGCTTCAGCAGCTCGGGATCGCAGAGGGCCTGGTCGTTTCTGGGGTCGATGTATCGCATATAGTACCAGGAAGAACCGGCGGAACCGGGCATGGTGGAGGTTTCACGCTTGCCCTTGATGCCGTTGTTGTCGTAGTGCTTCCACTCCTCGGCATTCTCCAGGGGAGCCTGGCCGCCACGGCCCTTGTAGTCCTCCAGAACGGGCAGCACCAGGGGCAGCTCCTCGTCGGGCAGGAACACGGTTTCGCCGTCCTCGGTGTAGACGCAGGGAACGGGCTCGCCCCAGTAGCGCTGGCGGGCGAAGATCCACTCGCGGAAGTGGTAGTTGTTCTTTCTCCGGGCCACGCCTGCCTGCTCCAGCTTGACGGTGATGGCCTCCTTGGCCTCCTCCACGGTCAGGCCGGTGAACTCCTCAGAGTTGATGAGCTTACAGCCCTTGCCCAGGTAATCCTGCTTCTCAAAGGCGCACTCAGAAACATCCCGGCCCTCGATGACCTGGATCATGGGGATGTTGTGGGCCACGGCGTACTCGAAGTCACGCTGGTCGTGGCTGGGAACAGCCATGACGGCACCGGTGCCGTAGTTGCCCAGGACGAAGTCGCCAATGAACACGGGAACTTCCTTGCCGTTGACGGGATTGATGGCGTAAACGCCCTTCAGAGGGCAGCCGGTCTTGGTCTTGGTGGCGTCGGTGCGGTCGATGTCAGACTTCTTGGCAGCCTCGGCGATATAGGCATCCACCTCTTCCCGGTTCTCCACCCGATCCAGCAGGGATGCGGTGATCTTGCCGTCGGGAGCCAGAACCATGAAGGTAATGCCGTAGATGGTTTCGATACAGGTGGTGTAGATAGAGAATTCACCGCCGCCCACCAGCTTGAAGTCCACCTCAACACCGGTGGACTTGCCGATCCAGTTGCGCTGGATTTCCTTGGTGGATTCGGGCCAGTCGATCTCATCCAGACCCTCCAGCAGCTTCTCAGCGAAGGCAGGCTGGTCGATGACCCACTGCATCATATTCTTCTTCACAACGGGATAGCCGCCGCGCTCGGACTTGCCGTCGATGACCTCATCGTTGGCCAGGACGGTGCCCAGGGCCTCGCACCAGTTGACGGGCATCTCGATGCGCTTGGCGTAGCCCTTCTCCCAGAGCTTCTTGAAGATCCACTGGGTCCACTTGTAGAACTCGGGGTCGGAGGTAGCAACCACCTTGGACCAGTCGTAGTCAAAGCCCAGCTCCTTCAGCTGACCGGAGAAGGTTTCAATGTTCTTCTGGGTAAAGCCGTTGGGATGGTTGCCGGTGTCCACGGCGTACTGCTCCGCAGGCAGACCGAAGGAGTCGTAGCCCATGGGATGCAGAACGTTGTAGCCCTGCATACGCTTCATGCGGGACATGATGTCGGTTGCAGTATAGCCCTCGGGATGGCCTGCGTGCAGACCCACGCCGGAGGGATAGGGGAACATATCCAGAACGTAGTACTTGGGCTTGGAGAAATCCCAGACATCGGTCTTGAAGGTTTCATTCTCGGCCCAGTATTTGTGCCATTTTGCCTCAATGGCGGAATAATCATAGTTTGCCAATTTTCTCACCTCAAAAATCAATTACGAATTACAAATTAGAAATTACAAATGCCCTGGGGCCCACAATTTATAATTTGTAATTGTGAATTATTCATTAGTCCCGGTCCATTTCGGGGATGACTTCCTTCAGGTCCACGAACTCAGCATCGGCCCACAGGCGCTCCAGGTCGTAGAACTTCCGGGCCTCGTCGGTGAACACATGGACCACCACGCTGCCGAAGTCCAGCAGCTCCCAGGAGTTGCCCCGGTGGCCTTCACGGCCCAGCAGCTTCTCGCCGCAGTTCTCCAGGGTCAGCTCTGCGTAGTCACACAGGGTCTTGACATGGGTGCTGGAGGTGCCGGTGCAGATGATAAAGTAATCAGCAAGGCTGGACACCTTGTCGATCCGCAGCAGCTTGATGCCCACGCCCTTCTTGGCGTCCAGGGCCTTGGTGGTTTCATAGGCAACCTGTTTTGCAGTTAACATAATATCGTTCCTTTCACTCCCAACAGGGAGGTAATCTCATTTCTCCATTTGTAGGGGACGGCGTCCCCTACATTCGGTATCCCATCACATTTCCTCCGGAGTCTTTACGCCCCGGTCACGGAGGAATTTCACCGCGTCGGCGGTTGCTGCGGCCAGCTCCTGGCCCTGGCGGCGCACATGGGCCATGGCGCTTTCCAGACCCATCAGCAATGCCACATCCAGATCTTCGTACGCCGCTTTGCGCATTTCCTCCACGCCGGGGAAGTCCCGGTTGGCCTCAATGTAGTCGGCGATGTAGATGATCTTTTCCAGCAGTCCCATGTCCGGGCGGCCGGTGGTATGGTAGCGGATGGCGGTGACCACAGCTTCATTTTCCCCAAAAATCTGTTCCGCAACCAGGCTTCCCGTTAACGCATGGAGGGTTTTGGGGTTTTCCTGGGAAAATTTATTCAACAATATACCATATTCATCACACAAAGTCAATTGCAGAGGGCCGTCAATGGCCTTGGTGATGTCGTGCAGGAGGCCCGCTCTTGCCGCATCGGTCAGATCCGCGCCGTATCGTCTGGCCAGCTCCACCGCAGCGTCCCGGCAGCCCAGCACATGGGCCACCCGGTTGGGCTTGAGCAGAGAGAGGACGGCCTCTTCCAGTGCTTCCATGGAAAGCTTCCGGTAGTCCCTGCCGGTGCCGTAAAGGCCCCGTTCACGGATATACTCGCTCACTCCAGGGCAGAGGAAGGGATCGGCGCAGCGGAAAACCAGCATCCGGCGCAGATCCGTAGAGGAAATGGCGGTGACAGGATTGGCCACCAGGACGACCTTTGCGCCCATGGCTTCCAGCTTGTCCTTCTGAGCCTCCACAGCGAGCTGCTCATTCTTCTCTCCCCGGTAGAATACCGCCAAGGTAGCGTTCTGCATGATCCGCTCCGGCTCATACCAGGACAGGAAGGACAGGAACATATCCGTTCCCATCATCAGCACCAGCTCATCCCCGGGATGGGCACGGCGGAGCTGATCCAGGGTGTCGGCGGTGTAGCTTGTCCCTTCCCGGTCCAGCTCGATGGAGGATACCTCCGCCTTTTTCATGCCCCGGGCTGACAGGCGCAGCATCTCAAGCCGCTGCTGGCCGCTGGCTCCGGCTGTGACCTTCTTGTGGGGTGCCACATTGTTGGGAATCAGCACCAGCCGGTCCAGTTCCAGGATCTCAATGGCATGGGCAGCAGCCCGCATATGACCGATGTGAGGCGGATTGAAGGTACCGCCGTAAATTCCGATCCGCATAGATCTTCCCCCATTCATTTATTTTGGGCTCCCCCGGAGTTTACGCTTCGCTGTCTCTGAGCTGTCTTTCCCGGTTTCTCTCGATGGCCTTGTCAATGGCCTGCTGGCGGAAATACTCATTCCGGCGCTCACGCTCGGCCTTGGCTGCCATCCGGCGGGCTCTTGCGCCCTTGCGGACGGGGTCGGACTTGGACACGGGGGTTTCCTTCCGCTTTGCCCGGCCAACCATGTTCCGCTCCGCCTGGAGCTTTTCGCTGAAGCGGTAGATCACGAACTTGTTGCCCACCACGCTCACGCCGTCGGCGCCGGTGGCTTCACAGATGGCGTCAGATGCCTCCCGGGGGCTCATCAGTGCGGTTTCCAGAACCTTGCCCTTCACCAGCTCCCGGTTGTCCAGCTGGATCTCCACGTCGGCGATCAGTGCATCGCTTACACCGCCCTTGCCCACAATCAGGGTGGTATCCAGGGAATTTGCTTTCGCGCGGAGCTCCGCGCGTTCCTTACTTGTCAGCATATCCTGCCTCCTTCATTTTGTCATAGAAAACCTTCAGAGCATTGGCACGGTGGGAGACCTGGTTCTTGTCTTCCGCGCTCATTTCCGCCGTGGTCATGCCTGCAGGGGGATAGTAGAAAATGGGGTCATAGCCGAAGCCGTTTTCGCCCCGGGCTTCCCGGAGCAGTTCGCCGTGGATCTCGCCCCGGGCCTGGATGGTCTGGCCGTCGGGAGTAACCATGGTGATAACACAGACGAACTGGGCCTGGCGCTGGCCATCGGGGACGTGCTCGGTGTTTTTCAGCAGCAGAAGCAGGCGGCCCCAGTCGTCCAGGGTTTCGTCGAAGCCGTAGCGGGCAGAATAGATGCCGGGCTCGCCGTTCAGCGCGTCCACAGCGATGCCGGAATCGTCTGCCAGGGCAGGCAGTCCGGAGGCCTTCATCACGGCTTCTGCCTTCAGTAAGGAATTTTCCTCAAAGGTGGTGCCGGTTTCCTCCACATCAATGTCAATGCCCAGCTCGCTCTGGAGGATCAGCTCAATGCCCAGCTTTCTGGTGATGGCATCGATCTCCACCAGCTTGTGGGGATTCTTGCTCGCAAGAACAACCTTCATATCACACAGCCTCCATCAGAGCGTCCACGAAGGGACGGGCCTCGAAGGGCATCAGATCGTCGGCCTTCTCGCCCACGCCGATGAACTTCACAGGAATCTGCAGCTCGTCGCTGACCGCGATGACGATGCCGCCCTTGGCGGTGCCGTCCAGCTTGGTCAGGGCGATGGCGGTGACGCCTGCGATCTCCTTGAACTGCTTGGCCTGGATCAGACCATTCTGTCCGGTGGTGCCGTCGAGAACCAGCAGTACTTCCTTGGCTGCGTCGGGCAGCTCCCGGGTGACGATGCGGCTGATCTTGTTCAGCTCGTTCATCAGGTTGGTCTTATTGTGGAGGCGGCCTGCGGTGTCGATGATGATCACATCGCTGCCTTTGGCCTTGGCGGACTGGATGCCGTCATAGACAACGGAAGCAGGGTCCGCGCCCTCGTGCTGGCGGACGATGGCAGCGCCGGAGCGGCCTGCCCAGATTTCCAGCTGGTCGGCGGCGGCGGCACGGAAGGTATCACCGGCAACCAGCGTCACCTTCTTGCCCTCATTGACCAGGCGGGTGGCGATTTTGCCGATGGTGGTGGTCTTGCCCACGCCGTTGACGCCGATGACCAAAATCACGCTGGGGGTGGTAGCCAGGTTCAGGGCGATGTCGCCCACGGAGAGCATCTCGGTGAGGATGCCCTTCAGGGCCTCCTTGGCTTCTTCGGTGGCGGTGTAGTGGTTGGCGCGAACCTCCTTGCGGAGCTGCTCCACGGCCTTGGTGGCGGTATTCACGCCCAGATCTGCCAGGATCAGGCATTCCTCCAGCTCGTCATAGAAATCATCATCGATTTCAGAAAAGCCGGAGAACACACTGCCCAGGGTGCTGGAAATGGCCTTGGTTGTTTTTGCCAGGCCTTCCTTGATTTTATCAAAAAATCCCATAATATACTCCTTCATCCTAGTGAAAAGTTGAAAATTGAAAGTGGAAAATGAAGGCTGAAACTTTCAGCTTTCCACTTTCCATTTATTCGGTAATGCCCAGGTATTCTTCCATCTGATTCAGGTCAAGACGCAGAAGCTTCGAGATGCCCTGCTCCTGCATGGTCACGCCATACAGCACGTCGGAGGCTTCCATGGTGCCGCGGCGGTGGGTAATGACGATAAACTGGGTCTTTTTGCTCAGGTTGTGCAGATAGCTTGCGAACCGTTCCACATTCCGGTCGTCCAGTGCCGCGTCGATCTCGTCGAGCATGCAGAAGGGGGTGGGACGGACCTTCAGAATGGCGAAATACAGGGCGATGGCCACGAAGGCCTTCTCGCCGCCGGAGAGCAGGGTGATGGTCTTGACCTGCTTTCCCGGGGGCTGGACCCGGATCTCGATGCCGCAGGTCAGAGGATTCTGGGGGTCCTCCAGGATCAGCTGTCCCCTGCCGCCGCCGAACATTTCTTCAAAGGTTTTTCCGAAATAGTGGTCGATTTTCCGGAATTCTTCCACGAAAATCGAGGTCATCTCTGTGGTGATGTTCCGGATGATGCTCTCCAGCTCCCGTTTGGAGGTGAGAACATCGTCCCTCTGTTCGGCAAGGTAGGTATAGCGCTCATTGACCCGGGCGTATTCCTCAATGGCACCCAGGTTGGGGGTGCCCAGAGCGGAAAGCTTTCGCTTCAGCTCGGCGATGCGCCGGTTGCCGGCAGTGACGGACTCGATCTGGCCCCGTTTTGCAGGGGCGGTGCCGGGCGTCAGCTCGTAGGTATCCCAGAGCTTGTCGATGATGATCCGCTCCTCCATCTGAGCGGAGAGCTTCTTCTGCTCCAGAAGGCTGCAGGCCCGGTCCATATTCAGGATGTCCTTGCTCTTTTCCTGGGACTCCCGTTCGGTTCTGGTTTTGTTGGCCTCGGTATTGGCCCGGAGCCGGAGGATTTCCTCCAGGCGGCCCTTGGCTTCGTCTGCCTTGGCCCGGTTTTCCTGCTGGCGCAGGCGCAGAGCCTGGATCTCCATGCCGGTTTTCTGGATTTCCTCCTTCATGGAGGCCACCACCAGCAGCTTTTGCTGACGGTCGCCTTCCAGAGCGGCGCTGAGCTGCTCCAGGTCGGAAATGTGGGTCCGGGCGGCTTCCCGTTCGGCTTCCAGGGCAGCGATGCCGGTTTTCAGGGCGGTGATCTGGCCGGTCAGGGCTTCGCTTGCCTTTGCCGCCTCGCTTTCCTGTCCCTCCAGGGCGGAAAGACTGATCTTGTTTTCCGCAAGCTGCTGCTCATAGATCTCCAGCTTGGCCTGCTGGCCGGCAAGGCGCTGCCGGTCTGCATTCAAACGGCCGGACAGAGATGCCTGTTCCCGGCTGGCGGACTGGCCTGCCTCCTCCACTGCCTGGAGCAGAATCTCATACTGCTTTTCCTGGCCCTGGAGCCGGAGTACCTGATCCTCGGCGGAGCGGAGCTCCTCACCGGCGGTCTGAAGCTGATATTCCACCTCTCCCACAAGCCGCTGGGCTTCCCGGAGGTCTGTTTCCGCGCTCTGTTTGGACTGCTGGAGCTTCTGCTCCTGAAGGGCCAGCTTTTCCAGCTCATTGGCACGGGTCAGGATGCCCGACTCCCGGTTCACGGAACCGCCGGTCATGGAGCCGCCGGGATTCATGACCTGGCCGTCCAGGGTGACAATCTTGAACCGATTCCGATACTGCCGGGCCATGGCGATGGCGCAGTCGATGTTCTCGGCAATCACCGTTCTGCCCAGCAGATTTTCCACGATGGGCCGGTAGCGGCCCTCACTTTTCACAAGATCCGAGGCAATGCCCACAAAGCCCCGGCAATGCTCCAGGCCCTGCTCCTGCAGAACCCTTCCGCTGATGGCGGACAGGGGCAGAAAGGTGGCACGGCCTCCGCCGGTGCGCTTGAGGTAGCTGATGGCGGCTTTGCCGTCGGCTTCGGAATCCACAACAATCTGCTGCATGGCACCGCCCAGGGCGATTTCCATGGCAACGGTGAATTCGTCCTCCGTGCGGATCAGACGGGATACGGGACCGTGGATGTTCCGCAAACCGCCCCGTTCCGCCTCGCGCATCACCAGCTTGACGGATTTCTGGTAGCTTTCATAGTCACGCTCCATGGCACGGAATACCCGGAGCTTTGCGCCCACGCCGTCCAGCTGTCCGGTGATGGAGCGCAGGGTTTCTGCCAGCTCGTCCCGGCGTTTGGCCCGGGCGGATTGGCGGAGCTGATAGCCGGAAATGGTGTTTTTCGCCGTGCTGACCTGCTCCCGGGCGTCTGCCAGGGTGGTGCGGCAGGCGTTCAGGGCGATCTGGGCGTCACGGCGGCGGCCATTGCCGGCGTTGATGTCTTCGTTGAGCTGTTCTGACCTGGCCTCTGACTGGGCGATGGCTTCGGTCAGGGTCTTGATCTCGGCCTGGGCCGCGGCGATCCGGGCGGCCAGGTCCGTCTGGGCCGAGCGCAGTTCCAGGAACCGTCGGGTATAGCCCTGGGCACTGGCAGTCATGGCGGACAGCTCTCCCTGGCGCTGGGTCAGATTCTGCTGATCCAGGGCAAGCTGCTGGTCGATCTGCTCCATCCGTTCCCGGGACTGGGTGATCTGGGCATTGATGCCGCCGCTGCGGGTCTGCTGATCATTCAATTCCTCTTCAAAACGGGCCACATTTGCCCGGTTATTATCCAGATTGCTCTGCAGAACTGCCATCTGACCATCCATCTGCTGATGGGCGGCCTCCAGCATATTATGCTCCTGTCGGACGGCTTCCAGCTGACCATCCCGGTGGCGAAGCTCTTCTCCCAGAAGCTGGGCCTGGTGATACAGGGAATCCAGATCATCCTGGGCCTGCTGCAGCACCTTCGCCGCGGAGGCGTGATCCTCTTCGGCCTTTTTGGCTGCCGCGGACAGCCGCTGGAGGGAGTCCAGCCACACAGCAACCTCCACGCCCTGGAGCTCTTCCTTCAGATCCAGATATTTCTTCGCCTTTTCCGACTGGACCTTCAGCGGCTCCAGCTGCAATTCCAGCTCAGAAACCTTATCGCCGATGCGCAGCAGATTGTCCTCGGTATGGGCAAGCTTGCGCTCGGTTTCTTCCTTCCGGTGGCGATACTTGGAGATGCCGGCGGCCTCCTCGAAGATCTCCCGGCGGTCGCCGGATTTCAGGGACAGGATTTCATCGATGCGGCCCTGGCCGATGTTGGAGTAGCCCTCCCGGCCAAGGCCCGTGTCCATAAACATCTCGTGGATGTCCCGGAGTCGGGCGGACTGCTTGTTGATGTAAAATTCCGAATCGCCGGAGCGGTAATAACGTCGGGTGACCATGACCTCGTCGGCGTCAAAGGGAAGGGCGCGGTCGCCGTTGTCCAGGGTCAGGGTTGCCTCGGCAAAGCCCACGGCAGGACGCTTCTGGGTACCGCCGAAGATCACATCCTCCATTTTCGCGCCCCGGAGGGTCTTGCTGGACTGCTCGCCCATGACCCAGAGGATGGCGTCGGAAATATTCGATTTTCCGGAGCCGTTGGGGCCCACGATGGCGGTGATGTCGTCACCGAACCGGATCAGGGTCTTGTCCGGGAAGGACTTGAAGCCCTGAACTTCCAATGATTTCAGATACACAGTATAACCTCAAAACTCTATAATGAATCAGCTTATTATACTCCCTTTTCCCTGTGAATGCAAGAATTTCTTTCCAAAAGCTGAAAAAAGCACACCGGAAACCCGATGTGCTTTCTCATAATCTTTCAGATTTCCCGCTTGATCAGGGGATTTGGATATCGAAGGACATCGCAAAGGAGCCTGCGCCTCCCACCGCGTTGTCTGCGTGGACTGTTCCGCCAAGGATTACAGTCCCCCGATCTCCCGTTTGCCCTGTGACCCCTGTGCTGACTGCCAACGCCACCGCATCCTGGGCATCCGTTTCTGCGCCAAGATAGCAGACAGTCTGCTCTCCGTTCAGAATCAGAATCACCCATCCGCTGACCTGCGTAAAGCCAGGACTATCCTCCTCAGATTTCGGCGCAAACAGCTCCGTCACCACCCGAACGCCCGCTTCCGGGTCATAGGTGGCATAGCCGTTGATATGTACATTGGACAGCTTTCCGGATTTCAGAGTGCTGTTTTCGGTACTCCACCCCTGCTCCATCAGCGTAACCACCAGAGTATGCTGTGAATAGGCCAGACTGACCATGCTGCTTCCGTCCGTGAAAACCGTACCGATGGAGAACCCTGTTTCTTCATCCCTGCGGCTGATTTCCTGGTAGCCCGCCTTTTTCAATGTGGCGGTGTATTCTTTTACTGCTTCCTCGCTGACAGACTGAAGCTGAACGGTATGGGTTCCCTTCTCCCTGTCGGCCATTGCCCAGCGCACCGTTCCTGGGGGAACGGGAAGATCCATCCCGGTCTCCGGCCACTGGGCATCCAGCAGGACAACCGATTCCGGAGGCTCCGGATCGGACGAAACCGCATCCAGCAGCTCTCTGCTCTGGGAACGATAGCGCATCAAGCCCATCAACGCAATCACACACACGATCAGCGCGATCAAACGCTTTTGGTTCATATTCCACGTCCTCCTCATTCACGCATATGGCTGAAATACCACCAGCCGATCAGACCTGTTGCCAAAACCAAAAGCCAAACCAGCAAGCCTTCCACAGACGGATTGGATGTCACAAAAATCGCCACCGGACCATCCGCGCCGCCAATGATGCCGACGCTGGAATTGGAATTGATTGCCGCATTCAGCGCGTGGGTCAGCAGACCTACCAGGCCGTTATACGCGATCATCAGTCCGCCCAGGATCACAGCCGCCAGGGCGGCCCAGCGCCAGGGGCTTTTCCGGTAGGCGTATTCCTTCATCTGCTCATTCAGCACCGCAGCCGCTTCCCTGGGGGTTCCCAGCTCCGCGAAGATCGCTTCGTCCGTCTCCCCTGCTTCCCGTCGGGCGGCGATGGAGGAGGCGAAATCGTTCATCACCCGGGTTCTCACATCCCGGGGCAGATTCAGCCGCCGTTCCACCGCATTGCAGTATTTTTTCATTTTCTTCTGCTGTTCGGTCATAAATCTCCCTCCTTCAGAAGGTCTTCCCAGTTCCAGATTTTGTAGTTCCGTTCCGCTTCTGCCCTGTCTGCATAGACCTCCACGGCATCGGTGGGAGCCATCCGGCTCCGCCATTCCATGCCCAGCTTCAGCAGGGATTCCCCGGTTTCTGCCGCGAGAAAACACCGCTTTTCCCGGTCGATGTAGTACAGCGGGCCGTCCTCCAGGGAGAAACCCGGGCCCATGGCAAACAGGCCCCCCTGGCTGTCACGGCCGGCAATTTCCATTTGGGGGACGGTATACAGTGTCGGCAGGTCATCCCCCTGAAAGAAAAAGTGGAAATCGCATTCAGAGACATAGCGCATTGCCAGAGGATGGTTCCGGAGCTTTTCCGGCTCGATGTGGACGGTGGTGCCCACATATACAGCTTCATTCTCCCGGTGGGTGAACAGAACGGCCATGGGGCCGTCGGAAGCAGTCAGATCAATGTAGTATTTCATTCCGATTCCTCCCGGTAAAAGCCGTCCACCGCGGTGAGAAATTCCTTCCACACCTGTCTGTGCCGAAGCCGCTGGGCAAGGCCCTTTTTTGTCGCGGCATACATTTTCTTGGGCGCGTTCCGGCCCGCTCCCTGGGACCAGGAGGACAGGATCAGACCCTCATCCTCCAGCCGGTAGAGGATCGGGTACAGGGTTCCCTCCTTCAGACTGAACAGGCCGCCGGTGGCCTCCCTGAGGGTGGTAAGCAGCTCATAGCCGTAGGTTTCCCTACGGCAGATGGCTTCCAAAACCATCATTTCCAGCACACCCTTTTTCAGCTGCTGCAAAAAACGTTCCTCCATGCTTTCCTCCGTTTCGCAATGTATTTAGTATTGCTAAGTATATAGTATCTTCTTCTATTTGTCAACAGATAAAAGGTCACGCCCCGAGATGGATCATATTCTCATGCCGAAGGCATATATCGCATTGCTTTGGCAATATATCGAATTTCCCCAGGAAATATATCGATTTCCCTGCTGGGAAAATATCGAGGGCGCTGCGAAAAGCCTTTCGCAGCGCCCAATAAAGTATGTCCTCTGAGATATATTACTCTATGCCGAACAGTTCTTCCATGGCGCATCTTGCCGCGTCCTGCTCTGCCCGTTTTTTGCTGGTGCCGGTGCCCCGGCCCACCACGGTGCCGTTGAGCAGAACCTCCACCAGGAAACGCTTGTCATGATCCGGGCCCTCGGAGCCGATGAGCCGATAGCTCAGCGCCTGATTCTTTTTCTGCTGAACCTTCTCCTGGAGGGCAGTCTTGTAGTCGGTATTGTGATAGCGCACCACAGGAATGTCGCTGAGGACGAAGCTGTTCACAAAATTCAGCGCCGCGCCGTAGCCGCCGTCCAGATAGCAAGCGGCAATGACGGACTCAACAGCATCGGCCAGGATGGAATTTCGGCTTCTGCCGCCGCCCTGTTCCTCTCCGTGGCCCAGCATCAGATGACTGCCCAGATTCAGCCGGGCCGCCACCACAGCAAGGCTCTGCTCGCAGACCATGTCCGCACGCATCCGGGTCAGCTCACCTTCGGGCCGATCCGGAAAGTGGCGGTACAGGTGATCCGCCACGATCATGCCCAGAATGGAGTCTCCCAGAAATTCAAGCCGCTCGTTGCTGCGCAGACTGTTGTGCCAGCGCTCGTTGGCGTAGGAGGAATGGGTCAGCGCGTTTTCAAGCAATGAGATGTCCCGGAAGGTATAGCCAATGGCTTTTTCCAGTTCCTTGATCACGACGGTCAGGCCTCCTTAACCGCAGCCATCTGCTTCAGGGCCTCTTCCAAATCCTCGGCGGTATTGGCCTGAGCGGCTTCCATCGCCTGGCGCACCGCGTTCCGGAAGGCCAGGGCATCGGAGGAGCCATGGGCCTTGATGACGGGCTTCTTGATGCCCAGGAACTGGGTGCCGCCGATTTCACGGTAGTCCATGAGTTTCTTGAAGGCCTTGATATCCTTCATCACCAGAAGGGCCGCCAGCTTGCTGACGATATTCTTCTTGAACATGGCAGAAATGGTGCTGCCCAGGAACATGGCGGTGCCCTCAATGGACTTCAGCAAAACGTTGCCGCTGAAGCCGTCGCAGACCACCACATCCACATCACCCATGGGAACCTGACGGGCTTCCACGTTGCCGATGAAGTTGATCAGACCCTGATCGTGGGCCTTCTGCAGCAGAGGATAGGTGGCCAGCTGCAGGGCGGTGCCCTTGGAATCCTCGGTGCCGATGTTCAGCAGGCCAACTCTGGGATTGGCCAGGCCCAGGGATTTCTTTGCGTGGAGGGAGCCCACCAGGGCGAACTGGAGCAGAAACTCCGGCGTACACTCCGCGTTTGCGCCACAGTCCACAATAATGGTCTTGCCGCCTGCCTTGTTGGGGAAGGCAGGGGCCATGGCTGCCCGGCGGATGCCCTTGACACGCTTGACCACCAGGGTGGCAGCGGTAAGCAGGGCACCGGTGGAGCCGGCGGAAACGAAGGCATCGCCCTCCCCTGCTGCCAGCATCTTCAGGCCCACCACCATGGAGGAATTCTTCCGCTTGTGGAGCACAGCGGCAGGATCGTCATGCATATCCACCACATCGTCGGCGTTGGCGATTTCCACACCGGCAGGCAGATCGGATACGCCGTTTTTCTTCATGGCTTCCAGAATGGCTTCGCCCTTGCCCACCAGGACAAGCTGGCAGTCCCAGGCCTTGACCGCTTCCAGCGCGCCGACAACAACGGCCTCAGGGGCATTGTCGCCGCCCATGGCATCGAGAATGATCTTCATAGCATGAACCTTCTTTCTGTCAGAAGCCCTTCGCCAGCAGCTCGTCGAGGATGGCGAGGCTACGCTGGGCGATGGCCAGATTTTTTTCTGCTTTCTTGCGGATCCGCTTTTCCAGAGGGGCAATGATGCTGAAATTCACATTCATGGGCTGGAAATCGGTGATCCGCTCGTCGCTGACGTACAGACCCAGGGCGCCAATGGCGGTTTCCTTGGGGAATTCCACAGGCTCCTGTCCCCGGACCTTGGCGGCCATGGCCACGGCAGCCAGGAAGCCGGAGGCGGCGGACTCCACATAGCCCTCCACGCCGGTCATCTGTCCGGCGAAGGCCACCAGGGGATTCCGGCGGTCGGCGTAGAACCGATCCAGCAGCTTGGGGCTCTGGATAAAGGTATTGCGGTGCATCACGCCGTAGCGGACATACTCGGCGCTGTGCAGAGCAGGGATCATGGAGAACACACGCTTCTGCTCGCCGAACTTCAGATGGGTCTGGAAGCCCACCAGATTGAACACGCTCTTGGCAGCGTTGTCCTGCCGGAGCTGAACAACGGCGTAGGGCTCCTTACCAGTCTTGGGGTCCACCAGACCAACGGGCTTCAGAGGGCCAAAGCGCAGGGTGTCAAAGCCACGGCGGGCCATGACCTCCACGGGCATACAGCCCTCGAACACATTCTTGTCCTCAAAGCCGTGAACCTCCGCCTCCTCGGCGGTGATCAGGGCGTTGTAGAAGGCCTCATACTCCTCCCGGTTCATGGCGCAGTTAATATAGTCCGCGTTGCCCCGGTCGTAGCGGCTCTGCCACCAGGCCAGATTCATGTCCACGGAATCCGCCGTCACCAGAGGGGCTGCTGCATCAAAGAAATGGAGCTGCTCCTCGTCGCCGAAATAGCGGCCGATGGCCTCGCTCATGGCATCAGAAGTCAGGGGGCCGGTGGCGATGATCACGGGGCCTTCCGGAACCTCAGTGACTTCGCCGTAGGAAACGGTGATGTTGGGATGATTCTTGATTTTCTCCGTGACCATGGCGGCAAAGCCGTGACGGTCAACGGCCAGGGCGCCGCCGGCCTCCACACGGGTAGCTTCGGCGCATTCCATGATCAGGCTGCCGCAGCGGCGCAGCTCTTCCTTCAAAAGGCCCACGGCATTCTCCAGCCGGTCGCCCCGGAGGGAGTTGGAGCAGACGAGCTCCGCGAAATTGGCGGTATGATGGGCAGGGCCGGACTTCACCGGACGCATCTCGATGAGTTCCACCTGGATGCCCCGCTGGGCAAGCTGCCAGGCGGCTTCGGAACCGGCCAGGCCCGCTCCGATAACGGTTACTTTCTCCATTACTCAGCGGCCTCCTCTTTCTTTTTTCTGGTTGTTTTCTTGGCGGCAGGCTTCTTCTCAGAAGCTTTCTTTGCCGCGGTCTTTTTCGCTGCCGGTTTTTTTGCGGCGGTTTTCTTTGCCGCAGTCTTTTTGGCAGGGGCTTTCTTTGCGGCGGTCTTTTTCTCTTCCTTTGCCTCTGCTTCGGGCAGCTCCTCCACCACGGCGGTTTCGGGATCGCCGTCCTGGGTGGTTACCTTCCGGCGGTAGCCGCGCTGGTCCTCGGGCAGGAAGTTTTTACAGTTTTCATTGATGCAGAAGCTCTTCATGCGGCCCTTGCCGGACTTTTTGAACAGGCTCTGTCCGCACTCTGGGCAGTCCTCGGCGGTGGGAACATCCCAGCTCATGAAGCCGCACTCAGCGCCCCGCTCGCAGGCGTAGTAGGCAAAGCCGCGCTTGGACTTCCGCTTGAGCATACCGCTGCCGCATTTGGGACACCGGCCGGGCATATGCTCCACGATGGCCTTGGTGAAGGTACACTCCGGGAAGCCGGGGCAGGCCAGGAACCGGCCGAACCGGCCGCTCTTGATGACCATCTTCTTGCCGCAGACCTCGCAGATTTCCTCGGTTTCCTCATCGGGAACCTTCAGACGGACACCCTCCAGGGCGGCTTCGGCGGCCTCCATCTCCTTGTGGAAGCCGGCGTAAAACTCCGTCAGCAGCTGCTTCCACTCCTGCTTGCCCTCTTCCACATCATCAAGCTTCCGCTCCATATTGGCGGTGAATTCCACATCGATGATGTCGTTGAACCGGTCGATCATCAGACCGGTGACCACCTCACCCAGAGGAGTGGGCTCCAGGCGTTTGTCCTTTTTCAGAACATACTCCCGGTCAATGATGGTGGACACGATGGAGGCGTAGGTAGAGGGACGGCCCACGCCCTTTTCCTCCATGGCCTTGACCAGGGTGGCCTCGGTGAACCGGGCCGGGGGCTGGGTAAAGTGCTGCTCCTTCTTCACATCGGCGCTGTCAAACCGGGCCCGGTCCCCTTCTGCCAGATCGGGCAGCGGAGAACCTACGGCCTCAGCCTCGTCATCCCGGCCCTCCTCGTAAACGGCGATGAAGCCGGGGAACCGGAGGGAGGAATGGGAGGAGCGGAACACATGGCCCCCACATTCGGTGTCGATGGAAACGGTATCGTAAACGGCAGATGCCATCTGGCTGGCCAGGAAACGGCTCCAGATCAGCTTGTACAGCCGGTACTGTTCTTTGGTCAGAGAGGACGCAATGCGTTCCGGGTCCAGCTCCACATGGGTGGGACGGATGGCTTCGTGGGCATCCTGGGCGCCGGACTTGGTCTTGAACACGTGGAACTTGCCATAGTAATAGGGCTCGCCATAACGCTGGCGGATGAATCCGGCGGCGGCAGTCATGGCCTCGTCAGACAGACGCAGGGAGTCGGTACGCATATAGGTGATCAGACCCATGGTACCCTCGCCGGCGATGTCCACGCCTTCATAAAGCTGCTGGGCGATGGCCATGGTGCGCTTGGGGGTCATGTTCAGCTTCCGGGAAGCCTCCTGCTGGAGGGTGGAGGTGGTGAAGGGAGGTGCGGCGGAGCGCTTTTTCTCGGCCTTGCGGACACCGGTGACGGTAAATTCCTTGCCGGAGATGTCCGTGATGACGGCGTTGACCTGCTCCTCGTTTTCCAGCTCCTGCTTTTTGGGGCTGCCGTAGTACCGTGCCAGGAAGCTGCCGGGCTTGCCGATGCGGCTGAGCATAACCTCCAGGGACCAGTACTCTCTGGGGATGAAGGCCCGGATCTCATTCTCCCGGTCCACCACCAGACGGGTTGCCACACTCTGGACTCTGCCGGCAGACAGGCCCCGGCGGACCTTTTTCCACAGCAGTGGGGACAGGGTATAGCCCACCACACGGTCCAGAATTCGTCTTGCCTGCTGGGCATCCACCAGATCCATATCAATGGAACGGGGCTTGGCGATGGACTCCCGGACCACACGCTGGGTGATCTCGTTGAAGGTGACCCGGTGAGTGGATTCGTCAGGCAGCTTCAGAAGCTCCTTTAAGTGCCAGGAAATGGCTTCGCCTTCCCGGTCCGGGTCAGTTGCCAGGTAGACCGTGTCTACCTGCCGGGCGGATTCTTTCAGATCCGCAATGATGCTTTCCTTTCCCTTGACGGGAATGTAACGGGGATCGAAGCTCTCCAGGTCCACGCCCATGACGCTCTTCGGCAGATCCCGCAGATGGCCCATGCTGGCTTTCACCACATAGTCAGGGCCCAGGTACTTGCCGATGGTCTTGGCCTTGGACGGAGACTCCACGATCACAAGATTGGATGCTTTCGTCATGGAATTCCTCCAAAAATTATTTCCTTCCCAGTTCGATAAAACGGCCGGGAAGACGGCGGACGATGCCCTTCACTTCGAGAAGGGTCAGACTGGCCAGCACCGAGCCTGCGGAGAGGCCGGATTCGGCAATTACCTCGTCCACCAGTTTCTGACCGTCCAGCAGCAGGCCAGCGATGGCCTTTTCCGCCGGAGTCAGAGAAGATTCTATCTCATTTAAGTCAATATACGGCCTTGCTTCCCGGTTGTCAATGCCTTTTTTTGTTTCGGCAGGAGTTTCCGGGACTTCGGGCGCCGGTTTTTGGGGTTTCTGGGCCACCTTCAGGGGTGGATTTTCCCGTGGGCGGAACCGGCGCAGGATGGATACCTCCTGCTTCAGCCGAAGCTTATCCGGAAACAGCCGGACATATTCCTCCAGCACCTCCCTGCCCGAGGTCACGGGGATGGCGCCGTCCTTCAGAAGCCGGTTGGAGCCCTGGCCTGTGGGACTGTCAATGTTGCCCGGCACCGTGAACACATCCCGGCCCTGCTCGGCGGCCTGCCGGGCGGTGATCAGGGCACCGGATTTTTCCGGTGCCTCCACCACCAGCACGCCATTGCTCAGACCGCTGATGATCCGGTTTCTTCTGGGGAAATTGCCGCGATAGGGCGGCGTTCCCGGAGGAAATTCGGTGATCAGACAGCCTTGCCGCTGGGTATCGGCATAGAGCCTGCGGTTGGCGGCAGGATAGACCCGGTCAGCGCCGCAGCCAAGCACCGCGGCCACTCTGCCCTCAGCGGACAGGGCACCTTCCATGGCTTTTGTGTCAATGCCGCCTGCGGCACCGGACACCACCAGAGCGCCGCCTTCTGCCAGCTGGGCACCCATCCGGTGGGCAATCTGCAGGCCGTAGGCCGAAGCCTTTCGGGTGCCCACCACACCGATGGTGGGAAAGCCGTCAAAATCCGGGAGTCTGCCCTTCCAGTACAGCACCACTGGGGGATCATATATATTTTTCAGCCGCTGGGGATAAGCCGGGTCCTGGAAGGTCAGAACATTGATTCCCTTTTTGGCGCAGTCCTGCAGGATTTTATCGCTGCCGGACAGATCCTTGTCCAGGATGCTTTCCCCTGCCTTCACCGTCAGGTCCGGGATATCCGCAAGGTTCTCCCGGTTCAGGGCGTAGACGGCCTCCGGACTGTGGAACTGTTCCAGCAGCGCCCTTTTGCCATGGTCGCCCAGGCCGGACCGGGTGGCAAGCCAGATCCAATGTATGAGCATAAGGCTCACCTGTCTTTCTGTTTTTTATCGGGCTGCGCGGATCTGCCACATGACGATGGCGGCGGCAATGGCCGCGTTCAGGGATTCACAGTGAGGATTCATGGGAATGATCAGCTCCGCGTCTGCAGATTCCAGAATTTCCTTCCGGACACCCTGTCCTTCGCTGCCGATGACCAGGGCCATAGTGCCCAGGTCTGCGCCGCGGATGTCCACCGCCCGGTCTGACAGAGCGGTGACGCCGATGGGGATGCCGGCAGCCTTGCAGGCGGTCCGGACCGTTTCCCAATCTGAGTGGAGCACCGGAGTGCGGAACACCGCGCCCATGGAGGACCGGACGGTTTTCCAGTTCCAGGGGTCGGCACAGCCTTCCAGCAGCACCACGCTCACATCCAGGGCATCGGCGGTGCGGAGGATGGTGCCCACATTGCCCGGGTCCTGGATGCCGTCCAGAATCAGCATTCCCGGCTGGGGAGCAAAGGGCTGGGGCTTCGGAAGTTTACATAAAAACAGCGCGCCCTGGGGGGCTTCCATGGGGGAAATGGATGCCATCACATCCCTGGGCACCTCCACCAGGCGGACATGGTCAGGAAGCTCCGGCACCTCCACGCCTTCGGACAGGATCACCGTATCCAGGCCGGGATAAAACCGGATGGCTTCTTCCAGCAGCTTGGTGCCGTCGGCCGCGAACAAACCTTCCTTCTGCCGGGCAGAGCGGCTGGACAGGAGCTTTCGGGTAAGCTGCAGCAACGGATTCTTTCTGCTGGTAATAATTTCTTTTTTCATAGGCTCTGCACCACGGACAGGGCATCATAGGCGCCCAGAATGACCAGAATATCGTCTTTGCAGATCACATAATCGGCAGAGGGAGAAACATTGACCCGATTGTCCGCTTCCACCGCGATAATGTTCACGCCCAGCTTTGCCCGGACATTCAGTTCCTTGATGGATTTGCCTGTCCACTTTTTGGGCGCGGGAACCTCCACGATTCCGTAGTCGCTGGAAAGCTCGATGTATTCCAGCACATTGGGGCTGATCAGGCTGTGGGCCAGCCGCTCCGCCACTTCCTTCTCCGGGATGACCACCTTGTCCGCTCCCAGCTTCTCCAGGACCCGGCGGTGGGTCTCGTCATGGGCCTTGCAAACAATGTAGGGAACGCCCAGTTCCTTCAGGTTCATGGTCACCAGCACGCTGGCGGCCAGATCGTCACCGATGGCGACCACGGCACAGCCGCAATCCTCCACGCCCAGGGTTTTCAGAACAGCCTTGTCCTGGGCGTCAGCCACCACAGCGCTGGTCACATCGCCGGAAATCTGCTGAACCAGCTCCGGGTCCCGGTCAATGGCCAGCACCTCGCCGCCCAGGCTGCAAAGCTGCCGGGCACACCAGGAGCCAAACAGGCCCAGTCCAATTACCGCAAAACTTTTCATAGGATTAACCTCCTCAACCGATCATAAGCCGGGTCTCGGCATAGCGGAACCGATCCCGGGTGCGGTCTGCCGCAAGCAGACCCAGAGAAATGGTAAGTACACCGACTCTGCCGAAGTACATATACAGAATGATCAAATACTGGGCGCTGACGCTCAGATTCGCGGAGCCCTGGGCGCTCAGACCCACAGTAGCGATGGCGGACGCGGATTCATACAGGGCATCCGCGAAGGAAAAACCGGATGTGGCGCTGATGAACACGCCGCCGAAGATGGCCAGCGCCACCACAATGGAACAGATGGTCATGGCATCCAGCACCTGGGAATCCGGGATGGTGCGCTTGAACACCGTCACCGCTTCCCTTCCCCTGGCTCGGGTCCACAGGAACAGGAACATAACCAGGATTGTTACCGTCTTAATGCCGCCGGCGGTGGAGCCGGAGGAACCGCCGATGAGCATCAGCACAATGCTCACGCCCTTGGAAGCATCGGTCAGGGCCGCCTGGTCCACGGCAACAAAGCCTGCCGTGCGGACGGTGACGGACTGGAAGGCTGCGTTCAGCAGCTTTTCAAACCAGTTCATTTCTCCGATGGTTCCGGGATTGTTCCACTCCAGCACCGCAAAGGCCAGGGTACCGCCCAGAAGCAGCACACCGGTGATGATCAGCACAAGACGGGTGTAGACGCTCATTTTCCGGAATTCCCGAACACGAACCACTTCCTCCCAGACAAAAAAGCCCAGGCCGCCCAGAACCACCAGGGCCATCAGAGTCAGGCACACAATGGGGTCCCGGTTGTAGCGCATCACGCTGGTGCCGGGATCAAAGCAGCCCATGATATCGAAGCCCGCGTTGCAGAAGGCGGATACCGAATGGAAAATGCCCCAGCGCACTGCCTTTTTCAAGCCCAGCTCCGGCCAGAACCGGAGGGCCAGAATCAGCGCGCCCGTGCCCTGGATGCCCAGGCTGCCGGCAAGAACGATCTTCTGAAGCCGGATCACACCGCTCATGTCGTCCACACTCATGGACTGGGCCATGACCAGCCGCTGCTTCATGCCCATCCTGCCCCGGAGCAGAAAGACAAACACCGATGCGGCGCTCATAAAGCCCAGGCCGCCCACCTCAATGAGGCCCAGGATCACAACCTGTCCGAAGCCGGACCACTGGGTCCAGGTATCAAACAGGGTCAGGCCCGTGACGCAGGTGGCAGAGGTTGCCGTAAACAAGGCCCCCCGGAAAGAGCAGCCCACACCGCTTCGGCTTGCCACCGGAAGCATCAGAAGGCCGGTGCCAATGCAGATAATCAGCGCAAAGGCCAGGGCGATAATTCTGGTTGTACTGATACCAGACAGGAATCGTCCGAGCTTCCGCCGGAGAACTAGATACATCCAATACATACATAACGCTCCATGTTGGTCAGATATATTGTTCATTATACCAATCAGAGCGCTTTTTGCAAGCCTCTTTTCCGATATGGCAGAAAAATGCGCCCCGGAGGCAATTCCGGAGCGCATTTGGGATTACTTGGTCAGATTGGGGTCAGTCAGAATCTCCACCAGAATCCTGGCGCAGGACTCCATTTCCTCCACCACGGCGTATTCAAACCGGCCATGGTAATTCTGGCCGCCGGTGCAGAGATTGGGACAGGGCAGACCCATGAAGCTCAGCCGCGCGCCGTCGGTGCCGCCCCGGACGGGAACGGACTCGGGGGTAATGCCCAGACGCTCCATGGCGTTTCTGGCCCGCTCCACCACATACATAACAGGCTCAATCTGGCGGCGCATATTATAATAGTTGTCATTGCACTCCACTTCCACAGTGCCCTCGCCGTAGATGCTGTCCAGATATACGGCGATCTGGTAGAGCCGGTCCTTCTTCTGCTCGAACTTCTCGTCGTCATGGTCCCGGACGATGTAGCGCAGGGTGGCCTTCTCCACACCGCCGTCAATGTGCATGAGCATGGTGAAGCCCTCATAGCCCTCGGTGGACTCGGGGCGCTCGTGGACGGGCAGCATGGCGTGGAACTCCATGGCAACCTGGATGGCGTTGATCATCTTGTTCTTGGCGGAGCCGGGGTGGATGCTCCGGCCGCTGATGGTGACGGTGGCAGCGGCGGCGTTGAAGTTCTCGTACTCGATGCCGCCCAGCTCGCCGCCGTCCACGGTGTAGGCGTAATCCGCGGCGAAGCCCTCCACATCAAACTCATCAGCGCCGCGGCCGATCTCCTCGTCGGGGGTGAAGCCGATCTTCAGGGTGGCGTGACGGGGCTTCTCGTTGATCAGATACTCGGCGCAGGCCAGAATCTCGGCAACGCCGGCCTTGTTGTCCGCGCCCAGCAGAGTGGTGCCGTCGGTGACGATCAGGTGCTTGCCCAGGCACTTGTTCAGATAGGGGTAGTCCTTTGCGGACAGGTAAATCCCCTGCTCCTCGTTCAGGCACACATCCTCGCCGGTGTACTCCACGATCTTCGCCTTCACATTGGCGCCGGAGCAGGCAGGGCTGGTGTCCATGTGGGCAATCAGGCCGATGGTGGGCAGGCTGGGGTCGCCGGGAACGGTGCCGTAGACATAGCCATTGTCGTCCATGAAAGCATCCGCAATGCCCATGGCCTGCATCTCCTCCACCAGAGCCGCGCCCAGCAGCTTCTGCTTGTCCGTGGAGGGACAGGTGGGAGAGGATTCACAGGACTCGGTGTCGAAGGAAACGTATTTCAGAAAACGGTCGATCACATTCATTTTGATTTACTCCTTATGCTTTTTTTGATTGGTCAGTCCAGCGATGTAGTCGATGGACACATTGTAGTATTTGGCCAGGGTGATCACATGGTGGAAGGGAATCTCCCGGTCGCCGCGCTCCCAGAGAGAGTAGGTCTGCTGCGTTGTTCCCAGCAGTTCCGCAATTTCCTGCTGTTTGATTACACGGTTGCCATCTTCCCGAAGGTCTTTCAACCTTTGATAGTAAAAAGTCATAGAACCTCCCCCTTCATTGTTCCGAACAATCATAGCATACACGCAAAACAATGTATTGACTTTACATCGGATTGTGTGTATAATAGTCACAAAATAAACGGTACTGTAGGGGTCGGCGTCCTCGACGACCCGTCGGCAAACTTGTTTGCCGCTTACGCGGCACGGGACGTCCAGGAGGCCGCCCCCTACGCCTTTCATCATGAGCAAATGATCAAAACACCGCCCCTTATGCGTAAAAAACCTGGAGGTACACCATGAACTTCACCGCAGAACACTTTCTCACCGCACTATCTGAATATGATACCCAATATGGCCGAACGGAATCGCCGCTGGACATTCTCTGGTACTGTTACTGCGTTGCTTCCCCGGTGGACGATGATCTGATCCGCGCCGCAGAGGCGGAGCTGAATCAGCTTGCCGGAACCCTGCCGCTCCCTGTGTCCGACGGACTGACCGACCTGGTAGGCAGGGTGTGCCTGTCCTATCAGCGTGCCGCCTTTCTGGACGGCATGAAGGTGGGGGCGGAATTGGCAGGGCAACTTACATAAATTTTACAGGATTGCCGCGGGGGGCTCCGCCTCTTCGCAATGGCATATGCTGTGGCACAAAAAGGACTCCCGGCGAACCGGAAGTCCTTCGATGCATTATGGGGTAAAATTACTTGGCAGCCTTGACCAGCTCGGCGGTGTCCTGAGCGATCATCAGCTCTTCGTTGGTGGGAACGACCCAAACCTGAACCTTGGAGTCAGCAGCGGAGATCATGTGCTCGCCGCGCTGTGCGTTCAGCTCGGGATCCAGCTTGACACCCAGGAAGCCCAGGTACTCGCAGATGGCGGCACGGGTGCCGGCATCGTTCTCGCCAACACCGGCGGTGAAGGTCAGAACATCCAGGCCCTTCAGAGCGGCGGCGTAAGCGCCGACGTACTTTGCGACCTCGTAAGCGAACTTGTCCAGAGCCAGCTGGCAGTCGTCGTTGCCGTTCTTGGCACCTTCGGCCAGATCACGGAAGTCAGAGGAAACGCCGGACAGGGCCAGAACGCCGGACTTCTTGTTCAGCATGTTCAGGCACTCGTCAACGCTCATGCCGTACTTGTTGCAGATGAACTGGACAACAGCGGCGTCGATGTCGCCGGAGCGGGTGCCCATGGGAACGCCTGCCAGAGGAGTCAGGCCCATGGTGGTATCCTGGCACTTGCCGTTCAGGACAGCGGACATGGAAGAACCGTTGCCCAGGTGGCAGTTGACCATCTTGAACTCGGTCTTGCCGACCAGCTCAGCGGTACGCTTTGCAACGTACTTGTGGGAGGTGCCGTGGAAGCCGTAGCGGCGGATGGAGTCGTTCTTGAAGTACTCGGTGGGGATGGCGTAGCGGTAAGCCTTGGGGGGCATGGTCATGTGGAAGGCAGTATCGAACACAGCGACCTGGGGAGTGGTGGGCATAACAGCCTGGCAGGCACGGATGCCCATCAGGTTGGCAGGGTTGTGCAGGGGGCCCAGGGGGATGCACTTCTCGATGGCTGCGATGACTTCGTCATTGATGAT
>JAFVMW010000056.1 GCA_017506735.1 Oscillospiraceae bacterium
AGCCTGACGCTCACCGGCCTAAATTGCACCAGAATGCGTTCTCCTCCTAGGTGGGCGACAGCCCACCGTCGTCGTCGGCCTTTTCTGGCACAATTTATCCTCGCTGAGCATCTAGGCCGTTCTATCAAGAATTAGTATTATTTTCTGGTGTACCACTCCTGTTTGCTGCGGTACATATCCTCGTCTGCCAGCCCGAACAGATCGGTACGGGAAATGCCGGGGTGTTCCGCGGACAGGGCCGCGCCCACGGCGAAGTGGATGGGAAGCTCCGGGTGGTCGGCGTTGTAAGCTGCCCCTGCCGCCAGAAGGGCTTGGATCTGCTGGTCCAGCATCGGGCGATTCACTCCGGTCAGCAGCGCGGCGAATTCATCACCGCCCCAGCGGCAGATCACGCTGTTTCGGGGCAGGGTGTTCCGCAGAATGCTGGAGAGCTGGAAAATCATCTGATCTCCGGCTTCGTGGCCCAGGGTGTCGTTTACCTGCTTCAATCCATTCAGATCGACCACCAGAATGCTGTAGGGCTCTGTCAGGGCAATATCGCTGTTCATCAGCTCGTTCCAACGGGTACGGTTTTCCAGTCCGGTGCGGCTGTCGGTATAGGCCTTCCGGGAGGATTCCAGAACGCTTCCGATGAATACGATCAAGGTATAGACGATGAAGCCCATGATGGAAAAGCTCATCAGTCCGTTTCCGTTGTTCCGGTAATAGAACAGCAGATCCAGCCCGATGCCCACAAACAGAAGCAAAAGCAGCCGCCAGGACCGGTGGATGCCCCACCGTTTGTATACGATTCTGTTAAACACCGCTGTCAGCGGCACCGACACAGCCGAGGCAACCAGCAGTCCGTGGCTGAATATCAGATTCTGCCGGATTTCCGCGATGCCCAATACCTGCAATGCCAAAACACACAGACAGACCAGGGAAGCCCCGGAGGAAAGAAGAAGGGGAAGCTTCTGCTTCTGCTGTACAAAAAGGGTGCTGAAATACATCAAAAGGCACAGTCCGGTCAGAAACAGGGAAGCAACGCTGATATATCCGAAGGCCATGGAGGCTTCCGGGAAGAGCAGGGGCATACAGCGCAGATCGGCGAGCTTCCATAAACCTATGGCGCAGGAGAAGAAGCCCAGATAAAGGATTCCGCCGTTTCCGGTTTTCAGAACCAGATTGAAATACGCGGATACGGCAACCACAAACAGACCCAACAGAACACACAGGGAAGAAAGAACCAACAGAGGAAGTTCTCCTGTGAGAACATCCATGGCAATGGCATAGTGGGAGCCAAGCAGGAACTGTGGCTCCTTGCTGATGGCGGCTTCAAACAGAGGGGTGAGCACAACGGTTACGGTTTTCCCGGCGTGGGTCTGTCCCACGTGAACGGAGCACCAGTTGCTGCTGACATTTTTGCCGATGCGGTTTCCTTCCGCGCCGGTGAGGCTGTAGACCAGCACATCGTCAAAAAACACTTCGATATTGTGGTGGGCGATGTTGAAGCAAAGGCAGCTTTCCTGGGACAGCTCCGGGTCCAGAATGCCCCGGTATACCTTTACCACACCGGCAGGAGCGGCGTCATCATACTGAAGCTCTGTCTGGAGGTCGGAGAGCGTGCTGTAATGGTGGGTCTGCTCAAGCTGGAACACAGTTACCCGTTCGCTGGTGAACATATACCCTCCAAACGCAAAAAACAGGAAAAGGGTCAGTGCGAATAAAAGAACAGCAGT
The DNA here is from genome assembly GCA_017506735.1 of Oscillospiraceae bacterium. Taxonomy (GTDB): domain Bacteria; phylum Bacillota; class Clostridia; order Oscillospirales; family Oscillospiraceae; genus Faecousia. The sequence continues at coordinate 1,719 of JAFVMW010000056.1, forward strand.
GCGGTACTGCCAGGGGGTGTGTTTCATAATAACGGTCCTTTTGGTCAAAAGTGCGCATCTTTCAGTATAATGGAATGATTGTTTTTATCTTATCACCGCGCGCAGAGAATTGCAACCGAAAATCCACCGGCAGCTTCCCCTTCTGTCATGGCATCGCGTTTTCAATCAGGCTCTGATACAGTTCCTCCGTAAGATCACAGCCGTAGAACAGCCTGTAATACGCAGTAACCTCTTCCTGAAGATCGTATTCGGTGTATTCAGGATACAGCAGCTCCCCCAGCCACAGCATTCCCAGATACCGCTGCACCGCCGGGGGCGAGGACAGCCAGCCGTAGGGGCCATAGGGTGTTTTGTAATACTGCTCCTGAGAAATGGCAGCAATGCTCTGCCACTGAGGCGCCTCAGCGACGGTATCATAGCAGCTGTCCGGGGCGAAGATGATGACATCGGGATTCCAGACCAGAATCTGCTCCAGATCCACCTCATTGCCTGTGCCGGTGGAAACCACGTCATCCACAACCGCAACATTGCGGCTCATCATGTTCACTGTTTCCGCGTGGAAGGAGCCCTCTGCCAGAACAAAGGTTCCGGTATCGCCCAGGCAATACAGTAAGGATTTCCGGGCGTTGTCCGCATCCACCCGGGCCATCATTTCCCCGATCATGGAGTAGGTTCTTTCACACCAGGCGGCCAGCTCCTCCGCTTTTTCTTCACGGCCCAGCAATTTGCCGAGGGTGCGGTAAGCGTCAGGTGCGGTAGCCACGGTAGCGTCAATGTGAACAAAGGGAATTCCTGTCTGCTCCGTCAGGGCATCCAGGTCGTCGGCGGTGGAGGCCTTCGGCTCGCCGATGTCAATGACCAGATCCGGTGCCGCTGAGAGCAGCGCTTCCAGATCCATCTCTCCCTTGCCGCCGTAGAGCTGACCGATTTCCGTTTTTTCCAGAATGTAAGCAGGCAGATACAGCTCCGCGTCCTCTGCATAGGCGTTGCTGACGCCAACCAGCATATCACCGGCAAGGGGCAGAATATAGACTTGGGAGAGCGGTCCGGTGATGGCGATCCGTTCAATTTTGGCCGGGACTGGAACGGCGCGGCCAGTGGAATCCACAAAGGCTTCTGTGGGCTGAGGTGCGTCCTCAGAATTTCCTGCGCAGCCGCACAGCAGCAGGGCAAGCATCAGAACAATACATAAAAGTTTTCTGTTCATACTTTCGCCTCCTTATGCGATGATATGTGTGGGAATACAAATCCGGGCGTTGTCGTTATACAGGCTGACCACATTTACATCCACGCCGTAAAGAGCGCGCATGGTATCTTCCGTCAGCACCTGCTCCGGTGTGCCCTCTGTCAACACCCGACCTTTTTGGATCGCCAGAATCCGGTCAGAATACATATAGCTCTGCTCCGGGTGATGGGTGGTCTGGATGACGGTATAGCCTTCTCTGGCCAGATTCCGGGCCTGCTCCAGCACCAGCAGCTGATTGCCGAAGTCCAGATTGGCGGTGGGCTCGTCCAGCATGAGAATGGGCGCGTTCTGCACCAAGGCCCGGGCGATGAGCACCAGTTGCTGTTCGCCGCCGGAGAGCCGGTGGAAGCACCGGTCAGCCAAATGGGAGATGCCCACTTTATCCATCGCCCAAAGGCAGCTTTCCGCATCCTTCTTTTTCGGGCTGCGGAAGGTGGAAAGACCGGAGGTTCTGCCCATGAGGACGATGTCAAAAACGCTGTAATTGAAAATGGGGCGGCAGGACTGGGGGATGTAGGCGATATGCTTGGCCGCTTCCCGGACGGAATAGCTGCGGCTGTCGATGCCGTCCACCAGAACCTGCCCTGTGTAGCCGGAAAGCAGTCCCAGCACACAGCGGAACAGGGTGCTTTTGCCCACGCCGTTGGGGCCCAGGATGGAGAGAAATTCCCCCTTTTCCACCTGGAAGCTGATGTCATGCAGCACCGGACGGTCGCCGTAGGAAAAGCTCAGATGTTTGACTTCAATGCTCATAATGATCCCCCTTTCCCGTAATGAGCCACAGAAAGAAGGGCGCGCCGATGAAGGCAGTGAGAATTCCGATGGGAATTCCGGAGGTGGTTGCGTTCCGGGAAACATTGTCCACAATCAGCAGGAAGATGCCGCCGCCCAGCATGGAGGCAGGCATGAGGAACCGGTAATCGCTTCCCACCAGCCGCCGCATCATGTGGGGAATCACCAGTCCCACCCAGCCGATCATGCCGCTGACAGACACGGCAGAGGCAGTAACCAGCGTGGAGCAGATGACGATTCCCAGCCGCACCCTGGGGGCGTTGACACCCATGGCCCGGGCCTCGTCGTCGCCCATGGTAATCACATTCAGCTGCCAGCGCATCAGAAGCAGCGGAATCAGACCGATCAGTACCGGCAAAAGAACAAAGCCAAGATCAGACCATTTGGCACCGCTGAGGCTGCCCATGAGCCAGTAGGTGATCTGGGGCAGCTGATTGTTGGGGTCTGCCACCAGTTTCAGGAAGGAGGTTCCCGACTGGAACAGGGAAGACACCATGATGCCAGCCAGCACCAGTCCCAGCACCCGGTCTCCCCGGGCGTGGCGGCTGACGGTGAATACCAAAGCAACCGTGACCAGACTGGCGGCAAAGGCACCGATGGTGATGCCCACACTGGATGCCCCCAGCAGGATGGCCAGTGCCGCGCCGAAGCCGGCGCCGGCGGAAGCTCCCAGAATGTCGGGAGAGGCCATGGGATTCTGGAACACACCCTGATAGCTTGCGCCTGCGGAAGCAAGGCAGGCTCCCACCAGCACGCTCATGATTACCCGGGGAAGCCGGATGTTCCAGACCGCGGCTTCCATCTGATCTGTCCAGAATTTCCCGATGGGCAGTCCCAGCTTGCTGCCTAAGATCCCCAGCAATTCTCCAAACGGCACGGGATATCGCCCCAGCAGGAAGGAGGCAAGGATGCACACAATCAGCGCAACGCCCATGATCAGCACCGTTCGGCGGTGCTTTTTTTCGATCTCATTCATAGGCGTTCCCTCGTCAGCAGGAAAGGCTTGCCCATGGGATAGGGTGGGCCGGAGATTTCCCGGCGTATTTTGTCTTTCATTCCTTCCGTATCCGTAATGACCAGACCGGCGACCCGGTCAATGCCCAGCTCCAGAAGCCCCGGACAAAGGGGTGCGCTGGGGCCTGCCAGAATGGTATAGGCGTTTTTGCAGAGGTCCAGCAGGTGCGGCAGAGTCTTGTTCACCAGGGTGCTGGCGGTGATAATCACCACATCGCACTGAGGGAGAATCCAATCGCAGGCAGAATCCGGGTAATCTCCCGGCCGGGGATTCCGCTCCAGAATCAGCACCTCTTTGGCCTGGTCATAGACAGACCGGGGCATATTCAGATGCCCGATGACACCGATTCGCTTACCCCACAAATCCAGACCGTCGGTGCAGTAATTGTCGAAAGGCTCATAAGCGCCCAGAGCCTCCAAACGGGCCGGTGTGTTGTAAAACGCGTTGATGGCAGCCATGCCGAAGCCTGCTTCTGTCAGATTCCAGCTTTTTGCCGCCGGTGCCAGCTTGCCCAGGGGCATTCCGATATGGTCGCCGTTCAGCATCCGGGGAGCCGTATCCACCGGGGTGGTCATGGCCATGCCGAAATGCTCCGCCGTTTCCACAGCCGTCCAGCACTGGCCCAGGAAGGTGCTGGTTACCACGGTGTCAGCATCAATCCCATCGAGGAGAAGGTCGTAAAGTGTAAAAAAATCCTTCATGATATCACAATCCGTTCCTCTCTGCCCGGTGGAGGATCATCTGGGCGGCGATGGAGATGGCGATCTCCGCCGGAGTCTCGCCCTTGATGGGCAGGCCGATGGGAGTGGTGACAAGATCCAGCTCATCATCCGACAGCCCGTATTCTTCCTTTAAGGTTTTGCGGACACCGGCTGCCTTGAAGGGGCTGCCGATGACACCGCAGTAGGTGGGGCGGCAGCGGAGCACCTGGGCCTGGATCACCGTGTCGTAGGCGTGGCCCCGGGTCATGACGCAGACATAATCCTCATTCCCGATGGTCATGTATTCCCCGATGTTTTGCAGATCGCCGCAGATCACTTCCTCCGCGCCGGGGAACAATTCCTTCCTTGTAAACTCCTCCCGGTCATCCATGACCACGCACCGGAAGCCTACATGGGAAAGTACCGGCACCAGCTCCTGTGCCACATGGCCGCCGCCGAAAATGTAAACCCTGCCGGATACATTGATCTGCTCGGCGAAAATGCTGCCCAGCCGTTCCGGGTGACGGGACAGCTTCAATTCCTCAGAAACCGGAATCCCCCAGAAGCCTGAGGCCTCGGAATACAGGCCCATCCGGCCCTTCTCGCCCAGCTCTGTCAGCAGCCACAGATTGCTTCCCTTTCGGAACTGTGCTTCCGCCTCCTCACAGAGCGAAATGGTATGGGCATCCCCGGCAGGAAGGTAATGGAAGAACACATCGCAGGCGCCGCCGCAGATCATGCCCAGGTTCTGCACATCATCCTTGGTCAGCGTGAAGTCGTGGCCCATGGAGGTCTTTTCTTCCAGAACCCTGGCGGCGATTTGCTCGCTTCGATATTCCACGGCGCCGCCGCCGATGGTGCCGCAGATGCGGCCCTGGCTGCCGATCAGCATCCGGGCACCGGCACCCCGGGGGGTAGCGCCGGAGGAGGCGATGACGGTAACCAGTACCAGGGCTTCACCCTGCTCCAGTCTGGTTTGAATGGTTTTCAGCATATTACGCATTTATAGTTCCTCCTGTAATTCAAAATGTCCGTCCTTCCGGGTGAGGGGAATGACCTGGGCATAGCCTGGCTTTCTCCACACACCGCTGATATCCTGCAGGAATTGGGCGATGATGCCTCCGTGGGCCACCACCGCGAAATCACCGGGACTTTTCTCAGCGGCTTCCTCCATGGCCCGTTTGAACCGGGCAAGACCTGCCGCGTGGTCCTCGGCCCCAGGCAGTGGGAGGGTAAGATCCCTGGCCCGGGCGGCGTAAAGCTCCGGGTAACGGCTGCGGATTTCATCAAAGGTCAGCCCGTCCCATTCTCCTGCGTACATCTCCCGGAGATCATCGATGACGGTGACGCTCAGGCCGATGGCCTGGGCTGTCTGCACTGCCCGGGTCAGGGGGCTGGAAAATACCGCTGTCACGGGCGGCAGGCCTTTCGCCATTTCCGCTGCCTGCTGCCGTCCCTGCTCGCCCAGGGGAATGTCTGTGGTGCCGATGCACATTCCCTTTCCCCCGGGGAAATCCGGCAGGCCGTGACGGATGAGATAGACCTTTTTCATTCAAACAGACCTCCAAAATACGTATCGTACAAATTGTTTGCCTGCTCCTTCAGTGCCTGTTCGTATGCGGTGTACCGGGCCAGAAGCTGCCGCCCCCGGTCTGTCAGCACGCTGGTGCTGCCGCCGGCACCGCCCTGGCTGCGTTCGATGAGGGTATAGTTCAGCTGGCTTTCCAGAGTGCGGATGATGTTCCAGCAGCTGGAATAACTCAGCTGCATCCGCTGACCGGCGGCCCGGACGGATTTGGTTTCGTCAACGAGCATCAGCAGCATGGCGATTTTGCTGTCGAAGAAGGGCTTTTCCTTGTTCAGGGAAACACTGACCACAGGCCGGACAAGCTGGGAATTGTGATAGTCCACCAATGCGGAGAAATCCTCCGGCGTGTCCGCGTCATGGATGGTTCCGGGGTCATCCACATCGACGCGCAGCAGCGGCACCGAGCACCGGTCCATGGCTCCCTTCAGCCCCATTTCGCCGCAGTCCGACAGGATTTCCGGGATCAGCGAATTCGCGATCATGATGGGATGTCCCTGCTTCCCGTCGCACATGGGGCAGGCGAGGGGGGCACCGGAATCTAAGATGGCCTTCACGGTCTTTGCGGTAAACAGGGGCACATCCACCGGGGTAAACAGAAGCTTATCGCACTTATCCTGCAAATACCGAAGTCCGATCTTCACAGAGTCAAACATCTGGGTAGTCTCATACTGCTCATTTCTCAGAAAAATAATGCCGTTGCCGGATAAGTGCCGCTCCAGAATGGTGGCGTTGTAGCCTGTGACCATGACGATCTTGCTCACGCCGGACTGGCTCAGGGTGGCAATGATCCGCTGGGCCACGGAGATGGAGCCAATGTTCATCATGGGCTTGAACTGCCCCATTCTGCTGGACATTCCGGCGGCAACGATCAGCGCGCCGATCTGCATAGGGATTCCTCCTTGTTTGTAATCAATAACAAGTTGTATTCATTTGCGAATACCATAAATTTAATATATGCTAATTTGATGATAATGTAAAGAAAAAGCTGATGCGGTATTGAAATTTTGTGCAACTTTGATATAATAGACACAGCTTTTTTCAGCGGGGGGTACATTTATGGGCATTTGTGTGTGGGGGACCGGCTGCGGCGCGTCGGAGCTGATCGGTCAGGGACTCAGCCTGGAGCGCGTTTCTGCCTTTGTGGACAGCTATCCCAGTGGGGATGCCTTTCTGGGCAAGCCGGTTCTGCTGCCGGAGCAGCTGGCTCCGGAGGACTGTGAGCTGCTGATCATCACCACCCGTCATGCCGACGCGGTGGCGGAAAAATGCGCCCGGCTGGGGATTCCGGGGGAGAAGCTGCTGTTTCTGAAGAACAATCACCACTTGTCCGACCGGAACGATGGCTGCTCCGCCGCCCGGGAGCTGCTTGGAGAAGAACTGCTGGGCAGGCTTCTGCCGAAGCAGCGGATTGTGCCCACTCCGGCCCGGTTGGCCGATTCCGTTCTGCCGGAGCAGGAGCTGAGCAACGATTATGTGCGCCTTGCCACCCTGGAGCTGCTGTGCCGCCGGTTGGAGGGGGTTCCCGGCGCGGCGGCAGAGCTGGGGGTGTACAAGGGCTTCTTCGCCCGGTGTATCAACCTGCTTCTGCCTGAGCGGAGGCTTTATCTGTTCGACAGCTTCGAGGGCTTTGACCCGGAGGCCGGGGCATCCGAAGCCTTTCAGGCGGCCCATGCCAACACCGCCGTGGGAAAGGTTCTTGCAATCATGCCCCACCCGGAAAACGTAACGGTGAAACCCGGGTTTTTCCCCGGTTCCCTGAACGGGCTGGAGGAGAAATTCTGTCTGGTTTCTCTGGATGTGGATTTTGAGCGGACCACCCTGGATGGCCTGCGGTACTTCTGGCCAAGGCTTGAAAAGGGCGGCTACCTGCTGCTCCACGACTGGGGAAGCCCCAGTCTGCCCGGTGTGGCACAGGCACTGAAGGCCTACGAAGAGGAAATCGGGGAGCCGATTCCCGGGGTGCCGCTGTGCGATGTGGGCGGCACGCTGGTGTTATGTAAATAAACTGAGCATTTTGCAGAAATAAATAGATTCTTTGTCTGCGCCGCTTGTGAATTTCGCACAAGCGGCGTTGCTCTTTTTCTGCAAATTGTAAACAGTTGCAACTTGTAAATTATTTCAAGCTTAAGATACAATAAAAATGTGGCAAAGTATGCCCGGAGTGCGAAAAGGACAGAAGGTGTGATACATGGAAGAAAAGATTTTCGAGATTTCCGCAAAGGAAGTAACCATTGAAGTTGTGGACGAGGCCACGGGAAAAACTTACCGCCGTACCCTCCCCATTGACTACTACGAGACCGCAAACGGTCTGGTGCTTCGGGGAGAAAATCTGGACGGCAGTATTTCCCAGCTGGTATTCTATACGCCCCGGGGCATGCAGCGAATGCAGGACCTGACGGGCAAGGGCCCTGACGAGGACCCCTGCGGCGGCCACAGCCACAAGTAAGAAATCCCCAAACTGATTATAACATTAAGGGAGGAAACGGTATTATGATTAAAAAGACACTTATCATCAACGGCGTATCCCGTACCATGCTGGTGAACGAGAATGAAACCCTCGCCACCTTCCTGCGTGAGCGTCTGCTGCTGACCGGCTGTAAGATCGGCTGCGGCGAGGGCCACTGCGGTGCATGTAATGTCATTGTGGACGGCAAGGTCACCCGCTCCTGTGTTGTGAAGATGGGTAAGGTCAAGGATGGCGCTGAGATCACCACCATCGAAGGCATCGGTACCATTTCCGACATGCATCCCCTGCAGGTGGCCTGGATGGCCCATGGCTGCGCCCAGTGCGGCTTCTGCTCCCCCGGCTTCATCATGTCCGCCAAGGTTCTGCTGGACAACAACAACGCCCCCACCCGTGAAGAGGTTCGTGACTGGTTCCAGAAGAACCGGAACCTGTGCCGCTGCACCGGCTATAAGCCCCTGGTGGACGCTGTCATGGACGCTGCCCGTGTCTATCGCGGAGAGATCACCAAGGAGGATCTGATTTTCAAGCCCACCGGTGACTCCATCATCGGCACCAAGTATGTCCGTCCCTCTGCTGCCCAGAAGGTCACCGGTACCTGGGACTTCGGCGCTGATGACGCTCTGAAGATGCCCGAGGGCACCCTGCGTCTGGCTCTGGTGCAGGCCAAGGTCAGCCACGCTCTGATCAAGGGTGTTGACACCTCCGAGGCTCTGAAGATGCCCGGCGTTGAGCGGATTATCACCGCTGAGGACATCGTTGCCGCCGGCGGCAAGAACCGGATCAACGGCCTGGTCATGCTGCCCCTGAACAACAAGTGTGACGGCTGGGACCGTCCCGTCCTGTGTGACGAGAAGATCTTCCAGTTCGGCGATGCCATTGCCATCGTTGCCGCTGACACCGAGGCCCACGCCCGTGCCGCCGCTGACGCTGTCAAGGTGGACATCGAGCTGCTGCCTGCCTACATGAACGCCATGGATGCCATTGCCGAGGACGCAATCGAGATCCATCCCGGTGTTCCCAATGCCTACTACGAGACCAACTGTATCAAGGGTCCCGACTTCGACTTCGATTCCGCTCCCAATGTGGTTGAGATCGAGTCCTACTGCTCCCGTCAGCCCCACCTGCATCTGGAGCCCGACTGCGGCTACGCCTACATCGACGAGGACGGCATGGTCACTGTCCACTCCAAGTCCATCGGTATCCATCTGCATATGCCCATGATCGCTGACGGCATCGGCGTTCCCATGGACAAGCTGCGCATCGTCCAGAACCACGCCGGCGGTACCTTCGGCTACAAGTTCTCCCCCACCAACGAGGCCATTCTGGGCGCTGCCGCCAAGATCATCGGCAAGCCCGTGTCCCTGGTATTCAACCAGTTCCAGAACATCACCTACACCGGCAAGCGCTCCCCCGGCTTCATGAACATCAAGCTGGCCGCTGACGAGAACGGCAAGATTCTGGGCCTGTGGGGCAACAACTACATCGACCATGGTCCTTACTCCGAGTTCGGCGACCTGCTGACCCACCGTCTGAGCCAGTTCGTGGGCGCAGGCTACGACATTCCCACCATCCGCAACAAGTCCCAGACCGTATTTACCAACCATGCATGGGGCTCTGCCTTCCGTGCTTACGGTTCTCCCCAGTCCTTCATGGGCTCCGAAATCGCCATCGACGTGCTGGCAGCCAAGATGGGCATGGATCCCTTCGACATCCGCGAGCTGAACTGCTACAAGGAGTCCGCCAAGTCCACCATCCCCACCGGCTACGCTCCCGACGTCTACTGCCTGGAAGAGATGTACAAGATGGCCCGTCCTCTGTACGAGGCAGGCAAGAAGAGAGTTGCAGAGAAGAACGCAGCTTCCGATGGCCGCTACAAGTACGGCATCGGCGTCGCCTCCGGCGTTTACGGCTGTGGTCTGGACGGCGTTGACTCCTCCCAGGCTTACGCTGAGCTGAATCCCGACGGCACCGTCACCATGTACGCTTCCTGGGAAGATCACGGTCAGGGCGCTGATATGGGCGTGCTCCAGTCCGCTCACGAGACCCTGCGTCAGATCGGCATCAAGCCCGAGCAGATCAAGCTGGTCATGAACGACACCAAGATCACCCCCAACTCCGGCCCTGCCGGCGGTTCCCGTTCCCAGGTCATGTCCGGCAACGCCTGCCGTCTGGCCGCTGAGAACCTGATCGCCGCCATGAAGCGTGAGGACGGCACCCTGCGCACCTACGAAGAGATGAAGGCAGAGGGCATCGAGACCAAGGTTCTGGGCAACTGGGTCACTGACTACTGCGCCGAGCATCCCGTGGATCAGGCTACCTCTCAGGGCGATCCCTTCGCAACCTATATGTACACCCTGTTCCTGCCCGAGGTCTGTGTTGACACCCAGACCGGTAAGGTCAAGGTAGAGAAGTTCACCTGTGTTGCTGACGTGGGCACCATTATGAATAAGCTGCTGGTAGACGGCAACTTCTACGGCGGTCTGGCACAGGGCATCGGCCTGGCACTGACTGAGGACTTCGAGGACCTGACCAAGCACACCAGCCTGAAGAACTGCGGTATTCCTTATCCCAAGGATATCCCCGATGACATCGAGCTGCACTACCTCCAGACCTACCGTCCCAACGGTCCTTACGGCGCAGCCGGCTGCGGCGAGGCTCCTCTGGATGCTCCTCACCCCGCAATCCTGAACGCCATCTACAACGCCACCGGCGCACGGATCACCCGTGTTCCCGCTCTGCCCGAAGTCGTTCTGGCTGCCCTGGCTGAGCTGAAGTAAGGTGTTTCAAAAGTAAGTAAGCTATGCTACAATGGAGAGGCGGCCCCGGCCGCCTCTTCTCCATATCATCGCAAAGGAGGAAACTCCATGATCATCGAAGAACGGCAATCTACCCATGTCTACCGCCAGAAGCGGCTGTTCACCAAGGAAGAGCTGGAAGCGAGAGAGTCCCTCTGCGTCCATGAGCAGCCTGCCTACTGCAACGCCGCCTGTCCCCTGAAGCTGGACACCAAAGCGCTGACCGCGGCCATTGCCGCAGGGGATTTCAATAAAGCCCTGGCGCTGTATGAAAAAATCACCCCCTTCCCTCATATTCTGTCTGCCGGCTGTGAGGCTCCCTGTGAAGGAAGGTGTAAGCTGTGTTCCCTTGGGGAGGGCATTGCCATCCGGGAGCTGGAAGCGGCTGCGGTTTCCTACGGGGAATCTCCCCGAAAAAGGGGCCTGCTTCGGAAGAAAACCAAAAAGGCCGTAATATTCGGCCTGGATTTGTTTTCCCTGTTCCTTGCCGGTGAGCTGGCGAAGAAAATGTACCCTGTTACGGTGTACTGCGCCGAAAGCGATCAAGATTCTCTGATCCGTGCCGCTGTGCCCAATCTGCCTGCCCGGGTGCAGGAGACTGTGGCGGCAGATCTGAAGAAAATCGACATTCAATTTGAATACAGCGCAGATCCGGTGGCAAGCTACACCGGTGCTGCGAAGAAATATGACCTGATTTGTGCTTCCTATGAAGTGGCAAAAGCGCTGTATCCCGGACTGGAAATTGACGAGGCCGTCATGGTCTGCCGGGAGCATAACCTGATCACCGGCAAAACTGAAGGCGTGCTGGGCGCGGCCTTCGGTGCGAAAAAAGCCGCCCTGTCTGCCGACCGGCTGGCCCAAAAGCTGGACCCCAGCAACACCCGGGGCGAAGAGGGCAGTGTGGAAACCAGACTCTACACCAATCTGGATGGGGTGGAGCCAAGCAGCCGCATTCCCTGCGACAGCCGTGACAATGCCATCGCAGAAGCGTCCCGGTGCATCCAGTGCAAGTGCGACGAGTGCATCAAGGGCTGCGCTTACCTGCAGCACTACAACAAATTTCCCCGGATTCTCACCCGGGAAATATACAACAATGTGTCCATCATCATGGGCGACCATATGATGAACAAGCCCATCAACGCCTGCTCCCTCTGCGGTCAGTGCAGCGTCCTCTGCCCCAATGGCTATGACATGGCAGAAATCTGCAAGCTGGCCCGGGAAAACATGGTCTACACCGGCAAAATGAGCCTTGCGCCCCATGAGTTTGCCTTGATGGACATGGTGTTCTCCAACGACGAGGCATTCCTGTGCCGTCCCCAGCCGGGCTTTGACAACTGCAAATATGTGTTCTTCCCCGGCTGTCAGGCAACCGCCATTGCTCCGGCCACCGTCCGGGCAGCGTATCTGGATCTGTGCAGCCGTCTGGAGGGCGGCGTGGCCCTGATGCTGGGCTGCTGCGGCGCGATCTGCGACTGGGCAGGACGGTATGAGATGTATGAGGATACCGTGAAATTCCTGGACGAAAAGCTGGAGAGCCTGGGAAATCCCACTGTCATCGCCGGATGCCCCACCTGCAAAAAGCAGCTGTCCCGGCACAAAACCCTTGGCATCTGGGAGGTTTTGGAGAATATTGGATTGCCGGAAAAGGCAAAACGGACAGATAAACCAATCGCCATCCATGATGCCTGCGGCGCAAGAGGAGATTCCGCAACACAGGATTCGATCCGCCGTATTGCAGAAAGTCTGGGCTGTGTCGTGGAGGATACGCCCTACAGTGGCGACAAATCCCCCTGCTGCGGCTACGGCGGCCTGACCCAGTTCACCAACCGGGAAGTGGCGAAGAAGATGACGGACAAATGCCTGGAGCGGTCGGAGCTGCCATACCTGAGCTACTGCATGGCCTGCCGGGACCGGTTTGCCAGAGAGGGCCGGGAAAGTATGCACCTGCTGGAGCTGGTGTACGGCACGTCTGCAGATCACTGTCCCGATATCAGCGCCAAGCGGTATAACCGGCTGGGCCTGAAAAACGAATTATTGGAAAAAGTTTGGAATGAGGAGGTAAACGCCGTGGAGCTTGGCTTTACCCTGGAATATACTCCCGAAGCAGAGCTTATGATGGATGACCGGATGATTCTGAAAACCGACGTGATCCGGGTTTTGCAGAATCTTCGCCAGACCGGCGAGGCCATTCTGGATGAGGAGACCGGCCTGACCGTCACCCGTGCAAGGCTTGGCAATGTGACCTTCTGGGTCAAGTTCACCGAAACGGAAACCGGCTATCTGGTTCACCGGGCCTACAGCCACCGGATGACCATTCAGCCGAGATAAGGAGTGCGCTATGGCAACCGAAAAAAACTACTACACCATTGACCCGGAAGGAAAGCTGACCTGCATGAAGTGCCGTGTCAAGCTCGTCAAGGGCAAGGCAAAGTTCATGTACCTGGACAATGGCTTCCCGGTGGAGCTGCCGGTGTGTCCCAAGTGCGGCTTCGTCTACGTTCCGGAGGAACTGGCCCTGGGTAAGGTGCTTTCCGTGGAGAAAGCCCTGGAGGACAAGTGATGCTGGGCCACCCGGGCGGCGAACAGCACAGCCGCTACCTCATTGAACTTGCCTTTCTGGATACACCCTGTAAATGGCTGGACATGGGAGCCGGGGACGGTGAAACCGTCAGATTGCTCCGCAGCCTTGGTTATGAAGCGGAGGGCATCGACCTTGCGCCCCGTGGGGCGGAAGTGAAGCAGGGAGATTATCTCCACGCGCCCTACGCCGACCAAGCCTTCGACGGCATCATTTCCCAGTGCAGCTTCTATACCTGCGGCGATGTGCCCAAAGCCCTGACGGAAGCGGCCCGGATGCTTCGCAGGGGCGGCAAGCTGGTGTTCTCCGATGTGACGGAGAATGTGGTGCAGCTTTTGAACCACTGCCGCCAGGCAGGCTTCGCCGTCCGGCATCTGGAGGATCTGACAGAGGCGTGGAAGGAATACTATCTGGAAGCCCTGTGGACACAGGACAATGTGTGCCTGCCCCAGGGGAAGAAGGTTACATACGTCCTGTTTGTGTGCGAAAGGATGTGAAGCAATGGATCTTGACGAGAGAATTATGGAACTGAGCCGCTATGGCTATGCCTGCGGCCAGATCTTGGCCATTCTGCTGCTGGACACCATCGGGGAGGAAAACCCGGCACTGGTCCGGTGTATGCAGGGGCTGAACGGCGGCATTGGTTCTTCCGGTGATGTCTGCGGCTGCATGGCGGCTGGCTGTTGTCTGATCTCCTATTTCACCGGCAAGCCCGGGGATACGGAGTTCGACAGCCCCCATCACAAGGGGGCCATGGCCGAGTTTACTGGGTGGTTCCAGAATGAAATGGAGCTGGAGTATATGAGCATCGACTGCTCCGGAATTGTGGGAACCAATCCTGCGAAAAAGGTGCAGTATTGCCCCAATATCATCGCTTCCACCTATGAAAAATGTATGGAAATCTTGGAAAGCAGAGGACTTTTGTAAATGATTATCGGAAAAACCATGTCTGTCTGCCCGGTCTGCCTTTCAAAAATTCCTGCCCGAAAGGTGGTTGGGGCGGATGGCAATCTCTATATGGAAAAGGAATGCTGGGAGCATGGCCCATTCCGCACCCTGATCTGGGAGGGGGATCTGGAAAGCTACCGCGCCTGGGCCGCTGGGGATGCCGGCGGCACCGTGATTCCTGTCCGGGCCCAGCCGGTGGAGAAGGGCTGCCCCTATGACTGCGGCCTTTGTCAGAACCACGAACGGGATGGCTGCTGCGTGCTGCTGGAGCTGACCAACCGGTGCAATCTGAGATGCCCCGTGTGCTTCGCCAGCGCCGGGGAGCAGAAGCCCCGGGATCTGTCTCTGGAGGAAATCGGCAAGCAGTATGATCTGCTGATGGAGCGCGGCGGCCCCTTCAATATCCAGCTCTCCGGCGGCGAACCCACCATGCGGAATGATCTGGATCAAATCATTGCCCTGGGCCGGGAAAAGGGCTTTACCTTCTTCCAGCTGAACACCAATGGCCTTCGCATTGCCCAGGAGGAGGGGTATGCGGAGCATCTGGTGAAAGCAGGCGTCAGCGTGGCGTTTTTGCAGTTTGACGGTCTGGAGGATGACATTTATCTTGCCCTTCGGGGAGCGCCTCTGACCGAAATAAAAATCAAAGCCATCGACAACTGCAAGGCCGCCGGACTGCCTGTGGTTCTGGTTCCCACTGTGGCGCCCGGGGTCAATGACCATGCTCTGGGGGACATTCTGCGCTTCGCGCTGAGCCGGGCACCCCATATCCGGGGCGTGCATATCCAGCCCATCTCCTACTTTGGCCGGTGCGGTCTGGAGGCACCGGAGGTCCGTCTGACAATTCCTGCGGTTCTGCGGCGGATTGAAGCGCAGACCGAGGGACTGATGAAGATCACCGACTTCGGCGGCGGCGGTGCGGAGAGTCCCTACTGCTCCTTCCATGCAAGCTACATGAGAAAGCCGGACGGCACCGTCAAAGCGCTGCCCCGGCGGCGGAGCCAGTGCTGCTGCGTCAAGTCCAGTGATGCCCGGGATTTTGTATCCCAGCAGTGGAGCGGCAAGGCGGCCTGCTGTGACGGGGATGCTGCAACCTCCTCCCTGGACGAGTTCCTGCAAAAAACCGTAGAGAATACCTTTACCGTGTCCGGAATGGTGTTCCAGGATGCCTATAATCTGGATCTTGACCGGCTGCGCCGGTGCTATATCTGCGAGGTGGACGCAGGACACGGCATGGTGCCCTTCTGCGCCTACAATCTGACGGACATCCACGGACGGGCTCTGTATCGAAAATGAAACGAACGAATTTGGAAACCTGGATCGAAGCCATCGAAGCCCTCCCGAAGCTGACCCGGGAGGGCTTGGAAGAACTGCAATTAACGCGGCTTAACGAAACGCTGGCAAGACTGAAGGCAAGGGGCGGCTTTTACAGGGACTATCCGGAACGCATAGAATCCCTTTCTGATTTGCGGAAGCTGCCCTTTACCACGGCGCAAATGCTTTCGGAGCATCCGGGGAGATTTC
This sequence comes from Oscillospiraceae bacterium, assembly GCA_017506735.1. GTDB lineage: Bacteria > Bacillota > Clostridia > Oscillospirales > Oscillospiraceae > Faecousia. The sequence continues at coordinate 17,373 of JAFVMW010000056.1, forward strand.
TGCTTACCTCCCAGTCAGAGGTAAGCCGGGTGATTTCCGGAGCCACCTCCGGCACCACCGGGCCTGCAAAACGGGTGTTTTATACAGCCAATGATACGGCGCATACCGTGGGCTTTTTCGCCGCGGGCATTTCGGAAATGCTCTGGCCAGGAGAAAAGTGTCTCATTGCGTTCCCCTTTACCGGCCCCTTTGGCCTTGGCGATCTGATTGCCCAGGCGGTGGAGCGATTGGGCGGCATACCCATCAAGGCAGGCTTTGGTCAGACCTGGGAAGAACTGACTGCCCTGGTGAGAGAAACCCGGCCAGAAGCCTTCATCGGCTTCCCGGTGACGCTGCTGGGCCTTGTCCGGATGTATGGGGCTGGGTTTCCGGTCAGAAGAGCTCTGGTCTCCGGGGATGCCTGCCCGGTGGGCGTTATGGAAGAACTGGAAAAGGCATTGGGGAGCAGGCTCTATCCCCACTACGGCAGCCGGGAATGCGGCCTTGGAGGCGCGGTGACCTGCCCGGCCTTTGCCGGGATGCACATCCGGGAGAATCACATCATTCCGGAAATCATCGACGAACAGGGGAATGTACTGCCGGACGGCGAATACGGCGAGCTGGTCATCACCACCATCGGCGCGGAGGCCATGCCCCTGATCCGCTACCGTACCGGAGATTTTACCCGGCTTCTGCCGGATTGCCCCTGCGGCGGTGTGACAAAACGGCTGGACACCGTTTGCCGCCGGGAGGGGAGCGTTTCCATTGAGAAATTGGACAGCGTGCTGTTCCGAATTCCGGATCTGGTGGATTATCGGGCATCCTTTGACGGGGGCCTGCGCATCGAAGCGTACACGCTTTGCCCAGGGCTGGAAACGCAGATTTCCGCCGCGGCAAAGCGGCTGTATCCTGCTTTGAACATCGAGGTTCATACCGCTCTGTGCCAGCCTTTCCACCGCCCCATGTACCTGGGAAAGCGGTATGCTGTACTGGAATAGACTATGTGTAATTTGGGCCTTTTTCGTGTGGTTTCGCACGGAAGTGTTTCGGCAAACTTGCGTGGAAACGATTTTGGACTATAATAATAGGCGTCTACATGAGGAAGACAAAATTAACCCAGGCCTTCCCCACAGATATCATCGTAAGCGAACGGGAGGGATTCAGGCGAATCCCTCTTTTTGTTTTGGAGGTGACCGGAATGATGTATATCGGCGCAGTTATTATCGCAGCAGGCTGCGGAAGCGCACCCATGCTTCCAGCAGGAGGAATCTCCGTTGCCCAGAGAATGGTGGCGGCTTTCCAGAAAGCCGGTGTGGATCTCATTGCACTGGTCACCGGCCCGGAGGATAAAAAACTGGAAAAGCAGCTTGCCCAGCCGGGGCTGGTTTTCCTCCACAACGAAACACCGGAAGACCGGCTTGCTTCCAGAAGGCTGGGCCTTGAATATCTCCGCGGAAAATGCCAGCGGATCTTTCTGACCCCGGCGGACCGGCCTCTGATCGCACCGGAAACCGTGTCGGAAATGCTGGAAGCGGCCGGCGATGTGATCATCCCCACCTGCGAGGGTGCGCCAGGACAGCCCATCCTGCTTTCCGGTGCCGGAATCGATTGTTTTGAAGCCCAGAGCGAGGATCGGCTCTGTGTACCGGTTCTTCACAGAAACGGGTTGGTGGTGGACTATATCAGCGTGGAGGATCCGGGAATCCTGTTATCTGCCGAAGCAGGCTGCAGCCAGACAGAAGCCCTTTCCGAGCATGACCGGAAGCTGACCCGTCCGGTGCTGGAATTTGCCGTTAGCAGAGGAAGAAATCTGCTGGACCGGAAGCTGATGGTGCTGCTGTACCTGATCCGGGACACCCAGTCCGTCCGGGATGCCTGCAGCCGGATGCAGATTTCCTATTCCACCGCCTGGAATATGCTCAACGCCGCGGAAAACGAGCTGGGCTATCCGCTGCTTCTCCGCAACAAAGGCGGCCCCTCCGGCACAGGAAGCCTCTTGACCCGGAAGGGACAGGCACTGCTCAATGCCTATGAGCAGTTTGAAAGCGCCGCAAAAATGAATATGGAAAAGCTGTACGATACCTACCTCCGGGATCTGCTGTAAAACAATCAGGGGCTGTCCTAGACAGTCCCGATGTTTTTTAGGGCTGCCTCACCTCCTTGGTGAGACAGCCCCTTTTTGCGGCTTCCATAGACAAACGCTGCTTGTGGTGTCGATACCGTGAAATAGATTGAAAACACGGAAGGAATATGAAATAATGACTCCAAACAATAGGAAGGAATCACCATGGCAAGCTGCATCATCAGCGCTGCGGCAGCGGAAGGAAGTATCAATATTTCTGTGGAGAAAAAGCAGCAAATGATGTCACGTTTTGACCGGTGCATACATAAATAAGCGTAAGTATATGAAAGATTGCGGAAGCAGGTGCGTTTATGGAATTGACGGAATTTTGGGCCAAGACGGAGCCGTTTCAATCGGTCAAAACACATGGAATCGTCAGTGGGTGTGTATGCAGATACCTGATGCGGCATTACCTGTCGGAGGGAAGCCGGAGTCTGGCGGCAAAGCTTCTGGGTATGACCGAGACAGAACTGCTGGATTTTATGGCATATCTGACTTCCCTTCACGACATCGGAAAAATCGAGTACCATTTCCAATGCAGGGATTTGGAAATGAAAACCAAGCTGAAGGAGCTTGGTGTGGACAGACACTATCTGGGAACGGAATCCTTTCGCCACGAAAGGACCGGCGAAAAGGTGATCGGCCGCATTTGGAAACGGCAAGCGCAGGATGAGGATTCTGCGGATGTATTCGCTGCGCTGATCGGTGCGCACCATCAGAAGAATCATGGTGTCGGGTCCGGAAGCAAGGACTCCTTTTTTGCAGCGCATTATGAAAAGCTTGAATCAATCATGGGCAGCAGGTTCCTTTCCGGTTCCGGCGGAGCATTGCCGGAGATTCCGGACAAGCTCGAAGGTGTTTTTGAATCGCTTCTGCTTGGCATGCTGATCCTGTCTGACTGGATTGCGTCCGGCTCCGGGTTTGCCGATGCAGAGGACTGGATTGACCAGGAGGACAGTGAAAACCAGATCATCCGAAAAACAGAAGCATTTCTGGATAAGAGCGGTCTGAAGAAGTTACCGGTAAACTGGGAGCAGGATTTCACCGATGTGTGGCCCTGGATTCCCCGGGAGGGAATGAGGTCGCTGCAGCAGGGAGCGGAGAAGCTGATGACCTCCGGCAAACGCCACAGGCTGATCCTGATGGAAGCCCCCATGGGCGAGGGTAAGACGGAAGCCGGCATGTATTGTGCCGTGCAGATGCTCCGCCAGTGGAAAAAGGACGGCTTCTATGTGGCGCTTCCCACGGCGGCCACCTCCAATCAGATGGTTTCCAGAATGGAGGATTGGTTCCAGACAATGGACATTCAGAAGAAGGTCCGGCTTCTGCATGGTATGGCCTGGATGGTGGATGAATGTACCTCAGAGGATACAGCAAATTCTGAAGACCATGACGAGATATCCAGATGGCTGGCCCCTCTGCGCCGGGGACTGCTGGGACAATTCTCTGTGGGCACCATCGATCAGGCGATGTTGGCCGTGACCAAGGCGAAATACGGCGTTCTTCGATTGTTGGGACTGAGCAACAAAGTCCTGGTGATCGACGAGATCCACTCCTACGATGTGTACATGGGCGAGTTTATCCTGAGGCTTCTGGAGTGGTGCAGAGCTATGGAGGTCCCTGTGGTCATGCTGTCTGCAACGTTGCCGCCGAAGCTGAAGGCAAAGCTGCTGGCACCCTACACAAAGCAGCCTCTGTCCGGAGGCTACCCTCTGATCACGGCGGTCTGCGAGGATGGAATGGTGGAGGAGGTTCCCATTGAAAAAACCGTAAAGAATATGACGGTTTCTGTGGAATTGCTGCCGATTCTGAATGACCCGGAGCAAATCGCCCGGAAGGCAGCGGAGCTGACAGATCAGGGCGGCTGTGTCTGTGTGCTGATGAACACGGTCAGACAGGCACAGAAGGTTTATTCTGTGCTGGAAAGCTGTTTTGACGGGGATTTGATGCTGTTTCATGGGCAGTTTCCGGCTGAACAGCGAAAGAAGATCGAAATAGACTGCATCGCAAAATTCGGTAAGGACAAGTCTGGTCGTCCGCCAAGGGCGATCCTTGTGGCGACCCAGGTGGTCGAGCAGTCGCTGGATGTGGATTTTGACGCCATGCTGACGGCGGTGGCCCCCATCGACCTGGTATTGCAGCGCATGGGCCGCATTTTCCGGCATGAGGATACGGTTCGCCCGGCCCATTTGCAAAGCCCTTCGCAATTCATCCTGATCCCGGAGGGGAATGACTTCGGTGTGGATGGATATGTCTATCCGGAGGTGCTGCTGCAGCAGACCATTCAGGTTTTGAAGGATCGGGATGCGGTCAGGATTCCGGAGGATCTGGCGCCTCTGGTTGCCGATGGTTACGCTGAGCGCAAGGTGCCGCCGGAGGCATTTGCAAAGTGGTTGGAGCACATGGTCGGCGAGCAGGTAGAAGCCGGACAAAGCCGGAAATATCTGATCGGAAATCCAAACATGACATATTCTGCCCTCGGTGCATCGAATCATTTCTTTGATGACGAGGGCGAAAACAAGTATCTGACGGTTCAGACCCGTCTGGGGGAACCGTCTGTCCGGATCGCTCTTTTGGAGCCGGAGCTGTACCGGCAGGTGGAAGCCTGCGCAGACAAGGACGGCACCGCAAAGGTTCGTGATAAAGAGCTGGCACGGCAAGTGCAGATGCAGAGTGTTTCTGTCACAGAACGACGATTGATGTTCGATAAGTCCGAATTATCGTACATAAAAGGTGATAATCTGTTGGCAGGAGTCAGAGTGTATCCGGCCCAAAATGGAATTTGTAAGCTGCGGGGCGGAAGGATCCGCTTTGACGGAAAACTCGGAGTGATCATAGAGGAGGATAAAGCATGAGGCCATCATTCAATGTGCTGAATGACCCCTGGATTCCGGTGGTGGCTTTGGACGGCGCAAAAGAGCTGCTGGGCATTCGGGAAACCCTGCGGCGGTCTCCGGAGCTGAAGGAGATATCCCTGGTTTCCCCCCTGGAGGAATTCAGTGTTTACCGGTTTCTCAGTGTGTTCCTGATGGATGCCCTGCGTCCAAAGCGGAGCTCCACGATCAACAAACTGCTCAGACAGGGCTCCTTCCACATGGGGCAGATTGAGGAATATATCTCCCTCTGCGAAGGTGAGGGGGTATCCTTTGACCTGTTCGATGAAAAGCGGCCGTTTATGCAGGCGGCTTATGTGAAGGCGTGGGATAAGGAGCCGAAGCCGATCAGTGCCATCGACTGTACCTTGCCCAGCGGCAATAATCATTTGCATTTTGAGCATGGACAGGCACAAACAAGAACTGTATCCGTAAGCAAGGCTGTGCGGCTTCTGCTGACCATTCAGCAATTCTGTACCGCCGGAGCCCAGGGGTATCCGTCCGGGGTCAATGCATCACCGCCTTATTTTGGAGTGGTGAAGGGTGAAAATCTGTTTGAAACATTGGTATATAGTCTGCTGCCTCTGCAGATGATTGAGATTCCCTTTGATGAACCGCCGGTGATATGGCGTTCGGCTTCTGCTGTTGTGCCGAAAGAAACAGTGGGTCAGACATCCTGGCTCCGGGGAATGCTGTTTCCGGCACGGCGAGTATGTTTGGTCCCACCGAATGAGAAGGGCGAAATTACAGAGGTCTATTTATCCCAGGGTGAAAACTTTGTCAACAAGGAAACATGGACAGATCCATATGTGACATATCGGATGCTGGACACCGGGCGTGTTCCCCTTCGACCCAAGGGAGAAAAGCCGGTATGGCGGAGTATGTATGAGATCACAGGCCACACCGGGCGTTCGCAGCTTTTGCAGCAGTATCTGGATTTGTCAGATCAGTCTTACGCCCATATCACATTATATGGCGTGGAAACCAATCAGGCCAGTTACCTGAATATTATGCGGCACGATATCCGATTCCGGCGTGAGATTACAGAACAGGAGGAGCTTGTCAGATTGCTGAAAAAGGTGATCACTGCATCGGAACGTCTTGCACGGAAGCTGCACCACTGCCTGAGGGATGAGAATACCGTTCCGGAAGCGGCAGCCAATGATGCGGTTACCAGCTTCTACGGAAAATGTGAGACAAAATTCTGGGATCTGTGCGAGCATTGTGCCGGAACGAGTACCATTCAGGAGTACTACCGGGATTGGTGCCAGTCTATCGGACAGCTGGCACAGGACGCATTTACGAAAGCACTGCAAAATGTGAATCTCCGCGGTAAAGACCTTGGAAGGGCTGCCGGACAGCAAAAGTGGCTGTCTGTGGAGATCAAAAAGATCAAGGAGGATGCGCAGGTATGACAGAAGAATATCAAGTCTTCCTGGGGAGGTTGTGCGCCCTGGGCAGCGGCGACCGTGCTGCTCTGAAGCGGGCCGCCGGAATCATGCTTTCTGATGCAGATGGGAAAGCTGTCGCGGCATTCTACCGCTGTCTGCCCTATGGAACGTCCCAGTGGCAGGAGGAACGCTGGTTCGCCGTGGCCTGTCTGCGGTGTCTGTGGGACGCGGATATGGAGGGCGGTGAGCCGGTTGAACAGATCATCGGACAGCTGATCCGTGAGGAAAAGCTGTCTGAAAGCACCCTGCACCGGGCTGAGGTGCTGCTGGATACCGCCTGGGATGAGGACGGCTATATGCTGACCAAGCTGACCCGGCTGGTCAAGCTTATTCGTCAGAAATCCGACCGCGCGCCCATTGATTTCACGGCCCTTCTGGAGGATCTGCTCGATTGGAATGCCGAAAACCAGTATGTCCAGAGAAAATGGGCCAGAGCCATCTTTACCAACGAGAACTGATGCCTGAAAGGAGAACATAAAATGCTGTACGAGATCCATATGCTGAAGAATTATCCCCCCACAAACCTGAACCGGGATGATACCGGTGCCCCCAAAACCTGCCTGTTCGGCGGCACCATGCGCGGCCGGGTGTCCAGCCAGTGCCTGAAGCGGAGCTGGAGAACCGCTCCTTCCTTCCGGTCGGAGATCGGTGATGAGAATCTGGGCATCCGTACCCGGAAGCTGCCGGTGCTGGTGGCGGAAAAGCTGGTCGGGATGGGCGTATCCCAGGAATTCGCAGACGCAATTCAGCCCCGTCTGACGGGCATCGGCAACAAGGAAGGCAAGGAGACGAAGGACGGTAACGCCACCGCCCAGGTGATCTTCTATGCAAAGGAAGACATTACTGCCGTGGCAGAAACCGTAAAAGAATTGTTGGACAAGTGCAAGAGCGTAAAGGATGTGCAGAAGCTGAAGGCCAAGGATATCCAGGCAGCAGTATCCGGTGCAGATGTGCGCCCGGTCACTCTGGACATTGCCTTGTTCGGCCGGATGGTTACCAGCGATGCTTTCCGGGATGTGGAAGCCTCCATGCAGGTGGCCCACGCCATCTCCACCAACAAGGTTTCTGTGGAGTCCGACTACTTCACAGCCATGGACGATATGCTCTCTGGCAGTTCCATGGACGAGCTGGGCGCGGCTATGATCGGTGATGTGGACTTCAATTCCTCCTGCTACTATGTCTATGCCTCCATCGATACGGATGCACTGGCGGAGAATCTCAAGTATGCGGAAAACGCAGATGAGATCCTCTGCAAAGCAATCCCGGCTCTGCTTCGTGCCATGGCCTTCACCGACCCCAGCGGCAAGCAGAATTCCTTTGCAGGTCATGTACTGCCCAGTGTGGTCATGGTCGAGTGCAAGGAGAAGAAGATCCCCACCAGCATGGTCAACGCCTTTGTGGAGCCCGTGGGCAAGGGCGGCGATCTGGTGAAGCAGAGCGCACGGAAGCTGGCGGATGAGGTTGATATGACCGCCCGGAACTTCGGGCTGGAGGTCAGGGAGCGGCTGTGGTTCTGCGTGGACAAGTACGATGTCAAGCCCGAAACGGCCACGAAGGTCTGTGCCACCTTCCCCGAACTGGTGGAGGCGGTGGCCGCCTCCCTGTGAGGAAGCAGCCATGGCAGAAAGAAAAACAGTTCTGATCCTGCGCCTGGAGGGGCCGCTGCAATCCTGGGGCGAGAATGCCAAGTGGGATTTCCGGGACAGCAGCACCATGCCCACCAAATCCGGCATCGTGGGCCTGCTCGGCTGCGCCATGGGCGAGGAACGGAACAGTCCGATGCTGGTGGAACTGGCCCAGAGCATCACGGTCGCTGTCCGGGCAGACCGTCCCGGTGTGAAATTCGTGGATTTCCAGACGGTACAGGGAAATCCCCTCAGAACGGCAGATGGAGGAAAACGAAGTAATAATACGTTTTTGTCTCCCCATGCCTATCTTCAGGATGCCAGCTTCACGATCTTCATCGACACCACACCCGAATGGCAGCAGCGGATCGTTTCCGCACTGGAAAACCCCAAATGGTGTATGTACCTGGGGCGGAAAAACTGTGTCCCCAGCAGACCGATCCTGGCAGAGCGTATGGAGGCTGCTGACCTGATGGAAGCCTTGAAAGAATATCCTGCCGCTGCTCGGGCGGAGAAAACCATGACCTATGAATGCGAGATCCCCGACAGCACGGCCGCAAGCATCCAGCGCCCTGACGATCTGATCGGTGCAAACCGTCAGTTCCGGCTGCGGAGGGTCTGGCGTGGGACGGTACAGAGAAGGGAGGAACAGAATGTATCTGATTAAAGCGGAACTGGATCGGCGGCAGGCCAGAGGTCTGCTGGCCGACTGCCAGCAGATGCATCGATTCATCACGGGCTTTTTCGGTACGAACCGTCAAGACGGACAGATCCTCTACCGGACCAATTTGATTCAGAATAAGCTCTGTATCTACATTTATTCCCAAATGCCTGCGGCGCATATTCCGGACAACTGCGCCCTTCAGCAGCGGGATGTCACACTCTGGCTCGATGGCATGGAGGCCGGACAGCTCTGGAGCTTTGACCTCATCGCCGCCCCCACCAAAAAGGTGATTTCCGAAGGGAAAAAGAATTCCCGGCGGCGCATTCTCCGGCAGCCCCAGGAGCGGCAGGAATGGCTGGAGCGGAAGGCAGAGCAGAATGGCTTTGTCATCCTCCACGCACAGGAGCAGGAGCAGCTTCACGTTTCCGGCAGACATCAGACAGACAAAGGCGGCGTGATGTATCATGATGCCTATCACTACCAGGGCGTTCTGCAGATCACTGCTCCGGAAGCCTTCCGCAGAGCGATGCAAACCGGTATCGGCTCCGGCAAGGCCTACGGCTTCGGTATGATGATGGTGAAACGGGTATGAAGGACTTGCAGGAGCTTCCGAAGCTGGGGGACAGCATTTCGTATCTCTATCTGGAGCACGCCATCATTGAGCAGGATGATCTGTCCATTGTGGCGATCCGGAAGGATGGCAGGATCCCGATCCCGGTGGCAGCGACTACCTGTCTGCTTCTGGGACCGGGGACCAGCATCACCCATGCAGCGATCCGAACCATCGGAGAAAATGGCTGCATGGTCATCTGGTGCGGAGAAAAAGCCACAAGGTTTTACGCCTCCGGTATGGGCGAAACAAGAAGCGCAAAAAATTTGCTGCGCCAGGCCCAGTGCTGCATGGATGAGGAAAAGCATATGCAGGTGGTGCGGAGGATGTACGCTCTCCGCTTTCCGGGCATCGACACCAGCGGCATGACGCTGCGGCAGGTCCGGGGCATGGAGGGCATCCGGGTTCGTAAGACCTATGAGCTTTTTGGTAAGACCACCGGTGTCAAATGGAAGAAGCGTACCTATAAGACAGACTCCTGGGAGGCATCAGATACAATCAACCAGGCACTGTCCGAGGCCAACGCCATGCTTTATGGCGTCTGTCACGCGGCCATTGTATCCATGGGCTTTTCTCCCGGCCTGGGCTTCATCCATACGGGAAAGCAGCTCTCCTTTGTCTATGACATTGCGGATCTGTATAAGACAGAAACCACGATTCCGGCGGCCTTCGAGGCTGTGGCGAAGGGCGGAGATGTCCACAAGGAGCTGCGGAGTCTGTGCAGAAAATACTTCGGCACTGCTCGTCTGATGGAGCGCATTCCAAGGGATCTGGCGGAACTGTTTGACGGCATCGAGGGTGGTGTGAATGCCCTCGCAGCCGGAACACTCTGGTCAGAGGAGGGCGAATTGGATGGCGGAAAGAATTACGGTGGAGGCGCATAGGCATGGTTGTGATAGCAATGGACAATGCGCCCAGGAACATCCGGGGCGAGTTAACGAAGTGGTTTCTGGAACTGAAGCCAGGTGTATTTGTGGGCAATGTCAACACCCGAATCCGGGAACTGTTATGGGAACGGGTCTGCACCACGCCGTCTGCAGATGGCGCAGTGATGATCTATTCCTGCAATAATGAGCAGGGGTTCGCCATGATACTGGCTGGTACGCCAAAACGGTCAATTGTTGATCTGGACGGCATCCAGCTGGTAAAAATCGAATAATGTTTGCTGTTTTTCCAGTATTAACCCCACACACGTGGGGATGAACCGGAAATTGTGCCACCCCAGGCCAACGGCAGTTTATTAACCCCACACACGTGGGGATGAACCGGGGTGAGGGGCGAATTCAGGCGTACAAGATCGATTAACCCCACACACGTGGGGATGAACCGCGGATCGTGGTGCCTCAGGCCAAGGTCACTGCATTAACCCCACACACGTGGGGATGAACCGGAATCCCTCTTTGCCGGTGCTGATCTCCAGCAATTAACCCCACACACGTGGGGATGAACCGTCGCTTCTGCCGGGGGAACGCCCATCCTAATAATTAACCCCACACACGTGGGGATGAACCGCAGGTGGACAGCATTTTTCCAAGCCACACCAAATTAACCCCACACACGTGGGGATGAACCGCCCGAACAGAACGCAGACAGGCACAGACAACCATTAACCCCACACACGTGGGGATGAACCGTATGGTCTGTATCCGGCTGGAATGGAAGTTACATTAACCCCACACACGTGGGGATGAACCGGAAAGGCCGTCGGTGTCCACATCGTCCAGGGCATTAACCCCACACACGTGGGGATGAACCGCCCTCCGGGGTCTGTTCCCTGGCCCGATCCAGATTAACCCCACACACGTGGGGATGAACCGGAGTTCCTTATAGCGGTTGCTTCTCGGTGATCATTAACCCCACACACGTGGGGATGAACCGATGCCCCTGTCAACCATGCAGGTATGGGCGCAATTAACCCCACACACGTGGGGATGAACCGGCAAGAGTGCCGGCGTAAAGCGGGTGCTCAATATTAACCCCACACACGTGGGGATGAACCGGATATGGGCTGGAACCACGAAGAAGATGACGACATTAACCCCACACACGTGGGGATGAACCGCTCCATGTTTTCCTTCATGTTGTTTTTCCTCCATTAACCCCACACACGTGGGGATGAACCGGTCACCGGCGACGTGGTTGCCGACGATGTGGCATTAACCCCACACACGTGGGGATGAACCGAAGAAATACAAGGTCATGCGGAAATGGGCCGGAATTAACCCCACGCACGTGGGGATGAACCGGTTCTGGTAAACAGATTCTTGCTCTTGCGCAGATTAACCCCACGCACGTGGGGATGAACCGAATGCCTGGATAGATTCCAGGTTCAGACCACGATTAACCCCACATACGTGGGGATGAACCGATGGGATATTCGGAGTATTGCCGCGTGGCGTCATTAACCCCACACACGTGGGGATGAACCGGTACTGATGCTGTGTTAACCCTTCCTGCCCTGATTAACCCCACACACGTGGGGATGAACCGCTCGGCGAGCTTTGCTTGTTTTCCACACCCAGATTAACCCCACACACGTGGGGATGAACCGTACAGATCCGATGCAGGATGGAATATTGCACGATTAACCCCACACACGTGGGGATGAACCGGCCAACTACACCATGCTGGATAACCTGAAGCTATTAACCCCACGCACGTGGGGATGAACCGTAGCTGAACGCATTCAGCGCACCCTCGTTGGGATTAACCCCACACACGTGGGGATGAACCGTACGGAAAGCCCTGCACCGCCTAGGAGCTGACATTAACCCCACACACGTGGGGATGAACTGTTTTCTTTGTCAGGGTGCATGGGTATCCGGCTGTAAGGTGCCGCTGATTTTGCCCACGGATTTGGGCGAAGTCCATGGAGTAATACACAAACCGGATAATTTGAGAACCGGGCTTCCACGATTGGTGCGAAGCCCGGTTTTTCGTTACAATTGACCTATCACTTTTTCAGGAGGTCAATGATATGGACTATGGTTACATCCGGGTATCCACCCGGGAACAGAACGAGGACCGGCAGCGCAATGCGCTTCGGGAATTCGGGATCGGCGACGGGCAGCTCTACATGGACAAGCAGTCGGGCAAGGATTTTCAGCGGCCTGCTTACAGGCGGCTGCTCCGGAAGCTGAAAAACGGCGATACCCTTGTCATCAAGAGCATCGACCGTCTGGGGCGCAATTATGAGGAGATTCTGGAGCAGTGGCGCGTCATCACCAAGGAAAAACAGGCCGCCATTGTGGTGCTGGATATGCCCCTTTTGGACACCCGGCAGAACCGGGATCTGACCGGCACGCTGATTGCGGACATTGTATTGCAGCTTCTGTCCTATGTGGCGCAGACCGAACGGGAGTTCATCCACCAGCGGCAGGCGGAGGGCATCGCCGCGGCCAAGGCCCGGGGAGTGAAATTTGGACGGCCACCCAAGTCCCGGCATGCGGAATTTGCCGCTGTTAAGGCCCGGTGGGAAGGGGGAGGAGTTTCCGCCCGGGAAGCTGCCCGGCAAATGGGGGTCAGCCACCCCACATTTCTTCGATGGATCAGAGAAACTGAGGAAAAAAGTACACTTTTATTTCCACATTACTATTGTAATAGTAGAATTATATAGTATAATAAAATTTGAGAAAATGGTACGGATGTCCCCTGGTAATTATTGCGTACATAATTTGCCAAAATCTGCCATTTTACAAGGAGGTAATCTGAATGAGGAAAACAACCCAAAAACTGTGGGCAGTGCTTTTGGCGCTGTGCATGATTGTTCCGCTGCTGCCTGTGCCCGTTCGGGCGGAGGAGCACACCCACTCCTATACCGCAACGGTCTACGACCCCACCTGTACCGAGGAGGGCTATACCGAATATACCTGCGAAGAATGCGGTGACTGGTATGTGGATGACTATGTGGACGCGCTGGGCCACGATTATGTCCCCACGGTCTACGACCCCACCTGTACCGAGCAGGGCTATACCGACTATACCTGCTCTGTCTGCGGTGACAGCTATGTGGATGACTATGTGGACATGGTGGATCACAACTATGTTCCCACGGTCTACGACCCCACCTGCACCGAGCAGGGCTATACCGAGTATTACTGCACGGAGTGCGCCGACTGGTACGAGGGTGACTATGTGGATGCCTTGGGGCACAATTTCAAGGACGGCTACTGCATCCGGTGCGGCGCGGAGGATACAGGCTCCGACACGCCCGACAATCCCGGTGTAACCCCGGGCGTGGATCTGTCTGACCCGAACAACAGCCCTTACGGGGAGGAGTCCTATACCCAGGAGATCCCCGAGGATCTGAGCTGGTCCGTGGAGAACGGCGTGCTGACCATCACCGGCACCGGCAATATCCCCTTTGGCTGGGATCCCTATCGGGATTCCACCTTTACCAAGGTGGTCATCGGCGAGGGCATCACCGGTATCGCACCTCAAATGTTCCAGCATGATTATGGCCTTTACAGCAAGCTGACGGAAGTGGTTCTGCCCTCCACCGTCAAGTACATTGGCTACCGGGCATTTGCGGGCTGTACCGGCCTGCGCACGATCAACCTGCCCGAGGGCCTGGTGGAAATCGGCGATGCTGCCTTTGAGTACTGCGGCCTTCAGAATCTGACCGTCCCCGAGGGTGTGACCTGGATCGGTAATCGGGCCTTCTATGCCTGCTCCTCCCTGTCCACCCTGACCCTGCCGGAGAGCCTGATCCGCCTGGGCGATGGAGCCCTTTCCTGTTGCTCCAGCCTGAAGCAGGTCGTGATTCCTGAGGCGGTGCAGTATTTTGGTGGCAGACAGTTCACAGGCTGTTCCGCCCTGACCACCGTGACTCTGGGCGGCAGCTTTGCGGAGATTCCGGAGGAAGCCTTTATGGAGTGCGCCAGCCTCCGGAATGTGACCATCCGGGAGGGCGTGACCAAGCTCGCAGCCAAGGCTTTTGACTGCTGCGAATCGCTGGAAACGGTCAGCCTGCCCTCCACCCTGCGGGAAATCGGGGATGAAGCCTTTTCTTCCTGCTGGGCCCTGAAGTCCATCGTGATTCCCGAGGGCGTGACCTCCATCGGAGCCGATGCCTTTAACGGTGACACTGTTCTCACCTCCGTGGTGCTGCCCTCCACCCTGACCTTCCTGGGCGATCAGGCTTTCTATTACTGCGAAAACCTGCAGGAGATCACCATTCCCGAAAGCCTGGAGTCCATCGGCTATGAAACCTTTGCCTTATGCAAGTCCCTGCGGACAGTGAATATGCCCCAGACCATGGTGCGCATCGGCGAATGGGCATTCAATAGCTGTGAAAAGCTGACCCGGATCGATATTCCCGAGGGCGTGACCCGGATTGAACAAGGAGCCTTTAACGGGTGCACCATGCTCAGCGAGATCACCTTCCCCAGCACCCTGGAGGTCATCGATGCCGGGGCCTTCGCCGGGAGCGGCCTGAAGGAGGTCGTGCTCCCCGAGGGACTGACCGAGGTGAAGGAAAAAGCGTTCTACCACAACGGTATGCTGGAGAAAGTAACCCTGCCCAGCACCCTTCAGATCATTGGCGACAGCGCGTTCTCTTTGTCCGGAATCAAGGAGATTGTACTCCCCGAGGGTGTCACGAATGTCGGCTTGGGTGCATTCGCAGACTGCCGTGATCTGACCCGGGCCGTGCTGCCCGGCACTCTGGACCGGGTGAGTGACACCATGTTCGGCGGCTGTGGAGCCCTGAAGGAAGTCATTCTGGCCGAGGGCATCGAAGTCATCGAGATGGGTGCATTCTATAACTGTACCGCTCTGCAGAATCTGGAGCTTCCCTCCACCCTGACTGCCATTGGTGATTCTGCCTTCAGCGGTTGTAAATCCATCACCAGCTTCACCATTCCCGAGGGCATCAACAGATTGGGCAACAGTCTGTTCCTGGACTGTGTCTCTCTGGAGCAGGTGAACCTGCCCGACAGCCTGACCTATATTGACGGCTGGGCCTTCGGCAACTGCACCTCCCTGAAGGAAATCGACATTCCCGACGGCGTGAACACCATCAACTACGCCGCCTTCAGCGGCTGTGCCGCGCTGGAATCCCTGATTCTCCCCGGCGCGCTGAATGTGCTGGGCCAGGGCGTCTTTGGCGGCTGCGACAGCCTCCGCTATCTGGAATTCGCCGAGGGCATTCTGGTGATTCCGGAGTCCGCCTTCGCATTCTGTTCCGCGCTGGAGACTGTGGTATTCCCCACCTCCCTGCGCACCATCGAATTCCATGCCTTTGACGGCTGCACCTCCCTGAAGGAGGTCATCCTCCCCGAGGGCGTGGAGACCATCCAGAGCTGGGCCTTCCGCGATTGTACCTCTATGACGAAGCTGGTGCTCCCCGAGTCCCTCCGCGTTCTGGAGGGTGATGTCTTTAAGAACTGCACCTCCCTGACGGATGTGACCTGGCCCACTGGCATCGGCTACATCGGCGGTCTGGCAGGCTGTACCGCCCTGCAAACCATCGTCATCCCCGAGGGCATCACCGCCATCGGTGCCTGTGCCTTCGACGGCGATTATTCCCTTGCCAATGTGACCATCCCCTCCACCTGTGAGACCATCTACGGCGCTGCCTTCCGGGGCTGCGATGCGCTGGAATACCTGCTGGTTCCGGAGACGGTGAAGTGGTTTGAGCCCTACGTGGAGCAAGTTAAGGATGACTTCGGTATCGCGACAGAATTTACGTTTTATCCCTTCAGCAGCTGCAACGTGACCCTGATGGTCTACCCCGATTCTCCTGCCCTGGCCCACGCCATTGAGCATAACATCCCCTACATCATCCTGGGCGAGGGAGAGCATACCTGCGACTATCTGACCACAGTGGTGCCCCCCAGCTGCGAGGCCGAGGGCTATACCCTCTACACCTGCAAGCTCTGCGGCAGCACCTATACCGACAACGTCCAGCCTGCAACCGGCCACATCTGGAGCGAATGGGAGCCCACCGGCAATTTCATCTGCGGTCAGCCCCACCAGGAAGCCCGTTACTGCACGGCCTGCTTCAAAACCGAGGAGCGCTGGAATGAAACCGGCGATCACCTGTGGAGTGAATGGTTCGTGGATGTGGAGCCCACCGAGGACCAGGAGGGCAAGGAGGTCCGCTACTGCAATTACTGCGGACTGGAAGAAAGCCGCGCCATCCCGAAGCTGGAACCGGATCACACCCACAGCTACACCGCCGTTGTGACCGACCCCACCTGTACCGAGGGTGGCTACACCACCTATACCTGCGAATGCGGCGACAGCTACCAAGATGACTACACCGAAGCCCTGGGCCATGAATATGAGGACGGCTTCTGCATCCGCTGCAATGAAGAAGATCCGGACTACACTGCCCCCACCGAGCCCACGGAGCATGAGCATCAGATGGGCGCCTGGTATGTGATCACCGACCCCACCTGCACCACCGAGGGTGAGGAGCGCAGCGAATGCGCCCTCTGCGACTACTACGAAAGCAAGGTCGTCCCCGTCCGGGAGCACAGCTTCCATGACACCGTCACCGCTCCCACCTGTACCGAGCAGGGCTTCACCACCGCCGTCTGTGAATTCTGCGGTTATACCGAGAAGAAGGATTACGTGGATGCCGCCGGTCATCAGATGGGCGCCTGGTATGTGATCACCGACCCCACCTGCACCACCGAGGGCGAGGAGCGCAGCGAATGCACCGTCTGTGACTACTACGAAAGCAAGGTAGTCCCCGTCCGGGAGCACAGCTTCCACGACACCGTCACCGCCCCCACCTGTACCGAGCAGGGCTTCACCACCTCCACCTGTGAATTCTGTGGCTATGCCGAAAAGAAGGACTATGTGGATGCCCTGGGCCACGACTGGGACGAGGGCGTGATCGACGAGGAGGCAAAGCAGATCTGCTACACCTGCCGCAACTGCGGTGAAAGCTACTATGAGGAGTACAACCCCAATCCCTTCATCGATGTGGAGGAGGGCGCGTACTACTACGATGCCGTTCTCTGGGCTGTGGAGGAGAAGATCACCTCCGGCATCAGCAAGGACAAGTTCGGCCCCCTGAACAACTGTACCCGTGGACAGGTGGTTACCTTCCTGTGGCGTTTCTCCGGCCAGCCCCAGCCCACCAACGACCAGACGCCCTTCACCGATGTGAACCCCGGCGAGTATTTCTATGACAGCATCCTCTGGGCGGTGGAGAACAAGATCACCCAGGGCGTCAGCGCTACCAGCTTCGCCCCCAGTGCCATGATCACCCGGAACCAGTTCGTCACCTTCCTGTGGCGTCTGGCCGGTGAGCCTGAGGCGGATGTGGACAATCTGCCCTTCACCGATGTTCCCGAGGACAGCTATTATGCCAAGGCTGTGGCCTGGTGTCTGGAACTGGGCATCACCGCCGGTGTTTCCGCCGATCGGTTCGGCCCCAATGACTTCTGTACCAGAGGTCAGGTAGTTACCTTCCTGTACCGGTATCACAACTATCTGGCCGGCCAGGAGGAATCCAACGGCACCTCCGACGCCGAGGGCAGCTTCCAGTAAACAGATAATACTCCAAAGGAGGGCCGCAATTTTGCGGCCCTCTGTTGTTTTGAAGGTGATCACACATGGGCGGCCTGTTGTTTTTTGGAATGAAATAATATGTTTTTGCAGAACAAAATGCAGACTCATTTGGGTTGAATATTACAAAAAACATGCTACAATTATTTCAAATCAAGATTTAGGCTATCGGCTTTACTCAGCTTGGCTCTCCCTCTGGGAGAGGCAAGAAGAAGTATTTGATTGCTTAATAAAGCCGATAACCTAAGGAACCTCTGAATAAATCGTCTGCGGCAGCTGACGGATCTTTTGACCCAACTTATCCGTTTGAAAACCGGGAAATACACAAAGTATTCCTCCGCTTTCCAAACTTCAATTTGGGCCAAAATCTCTCGCCATCTGCTC